>JACAFB010000007.1 GCA_013388545.1 Ignavibacteriaceae bacterium | reverse complement strand
TCTTTATCAAACATTATTGATAATGCTTCACAACCGGGATGGAGATTTATCAGAATTCCTTTCAAAGGAAGATGACCAGAAATCTCAACTCTGTTTTCGTAATAAAGAAGTTCAGCTGTTAATGGTTTACCCCAGTCCTTGTCCATAATGGAATATTCCCAGTTCATTATTTCTGAGATATCCTTTAGTTCGTCAATAACAGAATTACAAAGCATCGGGTTGTTAAGTTGACCTTTGTAGTGAATTGTTATTCCCATACGGTAGTTTTTATTTTAATTTCAGAATATCAGTCATAAAATGAATCGTTATTATTTTAACAATTTACTTTTGGTATCACGAACTATTTCCTTAAGATTATTAAAAACCTGCGGTGACGCAGGTTAGAGCATAAAAATAAATTTTTATTTTTTATTGCCTCTCTCAATATTTCCTCCGGAACCAAAAGAATGAAAAGCTTACCGGGATGCAGGATAGAGCATTAAAATAAATTTTTGTTCAGTTGTTCCTTCCGGTGTTTCCGCTGGGAGAAAAAGTGTGAGAGGTTTGCGGAAACGCACGTTAGAGCATTAAATAAATTTGTAATCCTGTTTCTCAAGCCAGCATCCTCGCTGGCGAATAAATTTATTTCACTTTTCCCTGCGCAGCAACTGCCGCAGCAGCTTTTGCGATTTCTTCCTGATCACCGAGATAATAATTCTTGATTGGTTTTAAATTTTCATCCAGCTCATAAACCAAAGGAATTCCGGTTGGAATGTTTAGCTCAACTATTTCATTATCAGGAATGTTATCAAGATATTTTACAAGTGCGCGCAAACTGTTTCCGTGGGCAGTGATTAAAACGCGTTTACCTGATTTTACCATCGGAGCAATTGTACCTTCCCAGTAGGGAACAAAACGAGCAACTGTGTCTTTCAGGCATTCAGTAAGCGGCAATTCATTCTCTTTTAATTCTGCATAACGAGGATCTTTACCGGGATATCTGTCATCATTTTTATCTAAAGCTGGCGGCTGGATATCATAACTTCTTCTCCAGATTTTAACTTGTTCTTCACCATACTTTTTTGCTGTCTCAGCTTTGTTCAAACCTTGTAACGCGCCGTAATGTCTTTCATTCAATCTCCAGTTTCTGATTACCGGAATCCACATTAAATCCAGTTCATCAAGAGTTATCCATAAAGTTCTGATTGCTCTCTTAAGTACAGAAGTATAAGCGATATCAAATTTGTATCCTTCTGACTTTAGGACTTCTCCGGCTTTTTTAGCTTCCTGCAATCCTTTTTCAGAAAGATCAACATCTGTCCATCCGGTAAAACGATTTTCTTTATTCCACGTGCTTTCTCCGTGACGTAATAAAACTACTTTGTACATTTTTTCTCCGATTTATTCTAAAAAATTCTGTGTAAAAATAGGGAAGTGTTCAAAAACCCGAAAGAAGGAATTGAATAATAATTTTAAAACTCTCCAAAAAAAATTAGTATCTGGTATCTAACTTAAGGTAACTATATTCATGAAAGATCGTGTGACTCTTCATCATACTTGCCTTTTAATTCATCAATATGAGTTTTTTTCCACAAAGGAACTTTGTCAAAGTAAGCAGCTCTTCCAATAATATGTGCAGCAACCGGTGCAGTCAAAAAAAGGAAAATAATAATTGACAATGCCCGTGCAGCAATTCCAATATCACCCCAGAAAATTGCTGTGCCGATTAAAACCAAACCAATTCCAAGCGTTGATGCTTTTGTGGTTGCAGACATTCTGGTGAAAAGATCAGGCATTTTTAATATACCTATTGCAGAAAGTAAAATAAAAAGTGAACCAAGTAAAAGGAAAATTCCGCTGATTATTTCTGTCATCTTCTTGTTCCTCTTTCAAGATAAAATGCGAAAGCAACAGTTCCAAGAAAAGCTAATATTGCAAGGATTACTCCAACATCTAAGAAGGTTGTAGTTTTATTCTGAATTGCATATACTGCAATGAAAGCAATTGCGTTAGCTGATAATAAATCAAGTGCAACAATTCTATCTTCAATGGATGGACCAACAAGAAGTCTAAAGAAAATTATCAGTATTGATAAACCAATCGTTATAACAGAAATATTTGTTGCAAGCTCAATAAAACTCATCTTAAAACCTCAAGTAATCTTTTTTCCAATCCGTTTTTTAATTCACTCCGGAAACTATCAGCATCTTTTACATACAGAGCGTGGACGTACAAAATCTTTTTATCACTTGAAACATCAAGACTTAATGTGCCGGGAGTAAGAGTAAGTAAATTTGCGAACAAAGTAATTTCAAGATCAGTCTTTGCATCAAGCGGAAATGCAATTATTCCCGGATTCATATAATCTTTTGGTGTAATGATATCAAAAGCTACTTTCAGGTTAGCCATAATCAATTCTTTAATGAAATAAAGAATAAATTTTATTGTAACAGGAATTTTGCTAAAGTACTTTGAGCCACCAAAAGCAGATCTTGAAATCCACAAAATAAGATAGCCGACAATCAAGCCTTCAACAAAAGTTTCAAATTCAACTTCACCGACTAAAAGCACCCACGCAATTGCAAGTAATATATTTAGTAAAAGTTGATTCATTATTTTAATCCTAAAACAGAATTAATGTAAGTGGAAGAATCAATTAACTGCTCAGCCGCAGCATTAGCATAATTGAAAAATGGCTCAGCATAAAATCCGATAACAATAGTAATTAATGCAAGAAGTATAATTGGTGCAAACATAAGATATTTTTTTACAGTGCTAATCTGCTTGTAAGATTCATCAATGTAATTTTCGCTTCCCTTAGGATCATCTTTCCAGAATACCTCATTCCAGATTTTCGTCATCGAGAAGAGAGTCAGCAAACCAACAAGCAAAGCGATCCCAACGATTAGATATTCTTTAATTTCCAGACTGGCTTTTATAACAACAAACTTTGCCCAGAAACCAGATAGTGGTGGAATCCCTGCAAGTGATAATGCAGGAATAAGAAAGAGCAATCCAAGTATTGGATAATATTTATAAACTCCACCAAGCTTTCCTAAATCATAACTGCCTTTAAGTTTATCAACAACTCCACTGACGAAGAATAAATTTGTTTTTACAATGATATGATGGATGATATAAAAGATTGCACCTGCAATTGCCAACGGTGAAAATAGAGCAAGTCCCAAAATCATATAACCAATCTGACTGATGATATGAAAAGATAAAATTTTTCTGAAGTCACTTTGAGCAGCCGCACCAAGAACTCCGGTTAGCATTGTTAAAGCAGCAGAGATAAGCAAAAGGTTGTGAGTGAATCCAATATCGTGAACAAAAATTGTAGTGAAGAATCTTATCAAAGCATAAACACCAACTTTTGTGAGAAGTCCTGCGAAGATAGCAGAAACAGCTACAGGAGGAGTATGATAAGATGCCGGAAGCCAGAAAAATAGAGGGAAGATTGCAGCTTTAACTCCAAATGCAATCATAAATAAAACAGAAACAGCTGTAAGTAATTCTTTTTGTTCTATGAATGGAATTCGCCTTGCGAGATCAGCCATATTAAGTGTGCCTGCAATGCCGTATAATATTCCGACTGCTGCAAGAAAGATTGCAGATGAAAGTAAGTTCAGCGTAACATATTTGATCGCACCTTCAAATTGTCCGCGTGTTCCTCCAAGTGCAAGAAGAACAAATGAGGAAATTAACATAACTTCAAACCATACATAGAGATTAAAAATATCGCCGGTGAGAAAAGCACCGTTAATTCCCATCAATAAAAATTGAAGCAAAGGATAATAAAGAAATTTCTCTCTGCCAGGATCAATAGTTCCGATAGAATATAATGCTGTTGCAAAACCAATTACAGCAGTGATGACAATCATCACAGCGGAAAGTAAATCAGCAACAATGCTTATACCAAAAGGTGCCTGCCAGCTTCCAACCTGTAATGAAATAATTCCATCAGATAAAACCTGAATCATAATTATTACAGATACAACGAGAGAGATTGTGCTTCCGATAAGATTTACATAGCGATGAATCTTCACTGACTTCCAGAAGAACAACATTGTAACTGCAAATATAAGCGGTAATATTATTGGTAATATGATTATCTGATTCGTCATTATTTCAGCTCATCGGTAGATTTCATTTTATCCAGATCATCAGTCCCAACAGTTTGATAAGTCCGTTTGAATAAAACAATAGCAAACGCCTGAACACCAAAACCAATTACTATTGCTGTCAGTATCAATGCCTGAGGTAAAGGATCAGCATATGGTTCTGCAAGTGTTTCAGCTCCTTGTGGAATAAAAGGTGGAGCACCTTTTGTCAATCTTCCAATTGTGAAGATTAATAAGTTTGCGGCGTGTCCTAAAAATATTAATCCAAGAATAACTTTCACCAGACTTCTTCTAAGAATCATATATGTGCCGGCGCCGTAAAGAATTCCGATTATTAAAGCAAGAAGGAAGCTCATTATCTGTCCTCCTCAGCTAATGAGAAGATAATTTTTAGTGCAATACCAAGCACGAGAAGATAAACTCCGACATCAAATACCAAAGGAGTTCCAATTTTTCCAATCAAGGGGAAGTTTGTATCCAACCAAACACCTGTCATAAAATTCTTACCGATTAATATTGAAGGAATCGTACTGATAACTGCAAGGAATAAACCAACACTAATAAGTCTTATTGGTTCCGCTTTTAAAAGTTTTTCAGCTTCATCAACACCATTGGCAATAAAGTATAATGCATAAGCTGCTGCTGCAACAAGTCCACCAACAAAACCACCACCTGGCTCGTTGTGTCCTCTGAGTAAAAGGAAGAATGAAAAAATCAGAAGCAATGGCAGTAAGTATCTTGATGCTGTTGATAGTATTACAGAAAACATTATTTATTCCTATCTTCTAATTTTAGTTTGAGCAATGCGAAGACACCAATTGCTGCAATTGCCAGAACAGTTATCTCACCAAGTGTATCAATAGCCCTGAAATCAACTAAGATGACATTTACAACATTTCTTCCTTTGCCGCCGGGAACGCTGTTATCTGTGTAAAACTTTTTCAGTTCAGACTGAAGTTCAATTGATGTTATGTAAAGCACTACCAAAGTCATAAATAAACCTACTGACGATGCAATAATAATATCTCTTAATCTGCTGTAAGATTTTGAGAAGGGTAGAAACTTTGGCAATTTATACAATACAAGAACAAATAGAATTACTGTCAGAGTTTCAATTGCAAATGTAGTTAAAGCAAGATCCGGTGCGCTGTGAATGATAAAAATTATTCCCATCGTAAATCCTACCACTCCAATACCAACTATAGATTTTAAGCGGGAGTCAGAAATAATAACCATAAATGTTGCAAGAACAATTATTATTACAATTGCAGATTCATAAAAAGTAATTGAAAAATCAGGAGTTATTCTGAAGAGATTTTCAACTTTAAATAAAGCAAGCGATGCAAGTGAAACAGCAGTTACAAGAATAAAAATTATATAGTTTCTTAAATAACCATTCTGAAGAACCTTGGTTTGAAGTTTTGCGAATGACATCATCCCATTAAGCAGAAATTCATACCATTCAGATGGTTTGAAAATATTTTTTATCTTCAAATTCTGCGCAATGTGCAAAATCTTAGTTCTGAAATAATATACTCCAACACCAAGCAGCAGCGTTACAAAGCTCATCAGAAGAACAAAGTTGAAACCATGCCAGAGTTTAATTGGTAGTTCAAGTTTTTCCGAAATTATACTGATTGCAGACTGGTCAAGTAATCTTCCGATAAAAACATTTGGAAATATTCCCATCAGTAAACCGAGAACAGCTAAAGCTAAAGGACCAAGCCACATTTTAATCGGTGCTTCGTGCGGAGCTTTTGGCGTTGAAAGTAGTTTGCCCCAGAATGGTTTGAAGCCAACGAGAATTGTAATCATTACAATTAATGCATTTGCAATAACTGAAATAGAAAGAAGAAATAATCCCCAGTAATCAACTTCGAGTATTGCTGAGTAAACTGTTTCTTTGCCGATAAAACCAACCAGCGGAATAATACCCATCATCGAAAAAGAAGCAAGCGCTGCAATCACTGTTGTAATAGGAAGATGTTTTCTCAAACCACCAAGTTTTGAAACATCTCTTGTGCCTGTTTCGTGATCAAGAATTCCGGCAACTAAAAATAAAGTTCCTTTGTAAAGAGAATGCGCAATGATATAAATGAAAAATGCTTTAATTGCCAGCTTCGATCCGATTCCGAGAAGCATCGTTAATGTTCCAAGCACACTCAATGTTGAGTATGCCAATAACTTCTTTAAATCCATCTGATTGAAGGAAAGAGTTGCTGCAAACAGCATTGTGATTGCACCGACAATCAGAATTGTATCCTGCCATAGTGCTGAGCCGCCAAGTGAGTGATTCATTCTAGCAATAAGATAAATTCCTGCTTTAACCATCGTTGCAGAATGAAGATAAGCACTTACAGGAGTCGGAGCTTCCATCGCATTCGGAAGCCAGAACTGAAATGGAAATTGTGCAGATTTAGTAAACGCACCTATCAAAACCAGAATAACAATCGCAGTATAAGTTGGTGCGTTTCTTATAGTTTCATTTAAATCATACAATGAAGAAATTTCAAGACTTCCGGAAATTTGAGAAAGCAAAATGAATCCAGCCATCAATGCAAGTCCACCGCCTCCTGTTACAAGCAATGCCTGCAAAGCATATTTCCTCGATTTTTCTTTGTGATGATTAAATCCAATTAAAAGGTAAGAGGTAATACTTGTTAATTCCCAGAAAACAAAAAGGGTAATCATATTATCAGAAATAACCATACCGACCATTGATGTCATAAAGATGCCGATGTAAACAAAAAACCTGTCTGCATGATCATAATCTTTCATATAAGCACCTGCATACAGGAAAACAACGACACCAATGAGTGTTATTATCAGAACAAAAGTCAGACTTAATCCATCGAGAAGGAAAGTGAAATTGATACCAAGTGATGGAATCCAATTGAAAGTTTCGCGGATTATATCACCACCAGCAATCTGATTATACCTGGAAATAAAACTTAAAAAAATATAAAGTGGGAAAGTTGCAGCAATCCAGCCAAAATAATTCTTCAGCGGTTTGTAAATAAAAGGCGCAATGGCTGAAGCAGCAAATCCTATTAAAATTAAATTCAGCAATTAGAGTTTCTTATTTGTTTAGAATAAATTTTTATAACAGAAAATCAGCTTAAAGAGTCCATCCCAAATGTAATAAGATTAAAAGCTTTGTCCCCCCAAAATCAGACTCCCGGATTAGATAATTTTTGCTTCACGCTTCTTATTTTATCTTCCATTGTTTGGTCTTTATCAACCCGTGTTCCGAGTCTAATTGAAGTTGAAATTCTCGGCGCACCCATTTGATGAACAACTTCGTGACATTTTTTTACTGCAGCCATTACATCATCCCATTCACCTTCGATGTTGGTGCCGTACATATGCATTTCATGCTTCAATCCTGCTTCTTTCAAAACGCGTTGGCAGGCTGCAATATATTCTGAAACAGATACTCCAACTCCCAATGGTACCACACAAAGATCTAACAAAACTTTCATAATTATCCTTGATTATTTATTTCAAATTAATGCAAGTTCTTTAAGAATTACAATTCCAACAGCAATTGTAAATACAGATGCAATAGTGCTGATTAAAACTATATTGCCTGCAAGCTTGCTGTTTGCACCCATTGCTTCAGCCATTATAAAGCTGACGATTGCGGTTGGAGAAGCAAACAACACGAACATAATTCCCAGGTCTAATTCTCTGAAACCGAAATAATAAGCACCGGCAGTTAATAATATTGGAATCAAAATTATTTTTATTGCTGATGATGTAAACGCAAGCCCTGAAGCTTTTTTTATATTCTGAAGATTGAGTGAACCGCCAATTCCAACTAATGCTAAAGGCAGAGCAAGTTCTGAAAGAAATCCGATGGTTGAATTAATAAAAGAAGGAATGACTATTTTAAAATATGAAAAGATCAAACCGATGACCACCGCAATAATTAAAGGATTGAACATAATTTCATAAAATGTATTTTTTAAATTTAACTTTCTTTCCTTACGAAGCGGAACCGTTAAAATTATTACAGCAAGAATATTGTAAAGCGGCAATATGAATGCAAGTACAAGAGCAGCTTTGCCGAGTGCAAAGTTTCCGAATAATTTGGAAACTATGGCAAATCCTACAATAGCAAAGTTGCTTCTGTATGCACCCTGCACGAATACACTTAGATTTTTTCCATCTTTAATAAAAGGAATTGAAAATAACCAGATTAAAAAAAAGCTAAGCAGGGTTGCAGCATAGATATAAATAATCTGATTGAATTCTATCGCATCGCTTAAATCTATTTCAGCGATGTTTATGAATACAAGTGCCGGAAGTGAAACGGAGTAAACAAATTTTGAGGTTACATCCACAAAGTTTTCATTGATCACGTTTATTCTTTTTACAAAGTAGCCAAGTGCAACCAGCAGAAAAACCGGTGCAACCACGTTGCCGGTGAAGATGATATTATCTATCATTTCACAGCAATCCCTTCATACATATAGCCAACAATCTTTGGATCTCTTTTCATATAGTAATTTTTTAAATCAATTATTTTTAATCCGGAATTCGTAATTAGCGCTTTCATATCTCTGTTAAGATTACATCCATCAGCCCAGATATTTTGAAGCGAATTTAAGCGATGCTGCCACTTTTGTGTTTTCGGATTATCAGCCAGACCGTGTTCAAGAAAATAATACT
>JACAFB010000036.1 GCA_013388545.1 Ignavibacteriaceae bacterium | reverse complement strand
TTGTTGTGAAAAAGAATATATCTTTTTATCCATCCGATATATGCTTCTTCTGTTTTTTTACTGTAGTGATTTACTTTAAGGTGGGTACGCACTTGTTCAAGCAGTCGTGGCCTGGTATGTTTTAGAGCCTGCCCGCTGTTTTGAGGAACCATTTCTTTTAAAGCATCCATCAAACCAATTTAATTGTGCCCTAAAAAGCTGTATGGAACTTAAGTTATTATTTTCACAAACTCAATATTATGGTGAATTTTTTTATAAAAATTTTATTGTTCCTTATTCCTCTTTTGAAACATAAAACTTAATAATTAACTATCTGGAGAAATTCCTACCGGATTAATTCTATTTTTATCCTGCTTCTGACCTAAAACCTCGTTCTTCTCACCTCTCTGACAGGTATTCAATTAAAAGTCTGACACCAAATCCCGTCATATAAGTTTTAGTATAATTATTAAGTTCACTCGGGAAAGCAGGACCGGCAATGTCCAGGTGAGCCCAGGGAATTTTTTTATCGACAAAATTCTCCAGGAATTTTGCAGCAGTGATTGCACCTCCCCATCTGCCGCCAAGATTTTTTACATCTGCAACATTACTTTTATTCAATGAATGATAATCATCCCACAGAGGCAGCCGCCACACACGGTCAAATGTTTTCATTCCGGATTTGTATAAGCCGTCTGCAAGCTTATCGTTTTTTGTAAATAGTCCTGCAGCAAACTCACCGAGAGCAACAACACATGCACCGGTCAAAGTAGCAAGATCAATTATTTCATCGGGCTTAAGTTTTGAAGCATAATGAAGTGCATCGGAGAGAATTACTCTGCCTTCTGCATCTGTATCGTCAATTTCAACTGTCTTTCCTGATGAAGTCATAACAATATCGCCGGGCTTCATTGATTTTCCTGAAGGCATATTTTCAGCAGAAGGAATTATCCCAAAAATTTCTACTGGTAATTTTAATTTTGAAGCAGCTAAAAGAGTACCTGCAACTGCAGCAGCACCTGACATATCGGCTTTCATTTCTCCCATCTTCGCCGCCGGCTTTAATGATATTCCTCCTGAATCGAATGTAATTCCTTTTCCAACTATTGCAACTCTCTTTAAACTATTTTTCCTTTTCCCGGATTTTCCTGATAAAGGAAGATAATGCGCCACAATAAATCTCGGAGGATGATCACTTCCCTTTCCAACTGCAAGCAATCCGCCCATCTTTTTTCGGGCAATTTCTTTGTCGTCAAAAATCCTTACGTTAATTTTTTCTTTTCTTAACGCGCCCGAAACAATTTGTGCGAGACTTTCCGGATAAACTTTTACTCCCGGTTCATTTTGCAGATTTTTCGCAAAGCTTACTGCATCCATTATTGCATCACCGCGGCTGATTGCACTCTTCAGCTTTTTCGGATTTGATGCATATAAAAAGACGTTCAGTTCGGTGCGCGCTTTTTTATCCGACTTGTATTGATCAAACTTGTAGTTGCCGTAGTGAATACCTTCGACGAATGTCTGATAAAAATATTCTTCGCTGTCAAAAAATTCTTTGAATGAAGAATAAGCCGGAATAAAGATGTGAAGATTTTTTAACGCATTATTTTCAAGCTTCTGAATTAAACCTGCAAGATGATTTCTGAAATGATCAACTGTAAATTTCTCATCAAGTTTGATCTTTGAAATGATCATTGTATCGGGTTTGCCTTCCGGTTTTTCAACCGACATCTCAAAACACGTTTCAGAAAGAAAAGTCTTTTTCTGCAGTTCGGAAAAATGAACATTAAAAACTCTTTCGAGATTTTGAACTGTTTGTCCTAATTTTTTTTCATCAACAATATATTTAACACTTACAGAAAGATTTTTGTAAATGATTTTTTTATCGCCGGCTTTGATTTTTATTTTGAACATTTCTTTGCTTCTTTAAATAGTTATAAATAATTAAGAGCACGATTTAAAATTTCAGTTATATAGTCATTCATTCTTTTATGAAATAACCTCGCACCTGAGGCATTGAGATGACCACCGCCCCCGTATTCTGCTGCTAGCTTGTTAACAGGAATATTCCCTTTTGAACGGAAGCTTACTTTGAACCCGTCTTTCAGTTCGATAAACATAATTCCAATTCTTACTTTTTCAATTGAGAGACAGTAATTCACAAATGTGTCGGTGTCAGATTCAATCGCATCAAGCTGTCTGAAATTCTCCTGGGTCAATACCATGTATGCAATCTCTTTTTCAGGCCCGAACAGCTGAAGCGATTCAAGTGCTTTTCCGAGAAGTTTTGCTTTGCTGAATTTACTTTGATCATAAATCTTATCATAAACTTCCTGTGGATTCACACCAATATTTAAAAGTTCTGCAGTAATTTTATGAAGTTCGGAATCGGTTCGTTCAAACCTGAACGAGCCTGTGTCAGTCATAATTCCGGCATAAACGGGAACAGCAACTGAAAGATCAATCTCAGCAATTCCGGCCTGCTTTATAAAATCATAAAGTATGTGGGAAGTTGCACTGTAATTTATGTCATCAAAAATATGATCGAAAACATTTTCAGGATCAGTATGATGATCAATACAGATTTTTAATTTGGTGGATTTTAGAAATCCCTTTTCCATTCTCACCATTCTGCCTGAACGATTAAAGTCGAGCGCAACAATTACATCAACTTCATTAAAAACTTGTTTGTGTATTTCTTCGTCGAACTTTTCAATTTTATTATCAACATCAAGAAATTTGAGATTGTAAGGAGTTTCACTGTGATTTATTAATCTTGATTCCTTATCAAGCTTTTTGAGTATCTGGTAAAAAGCAATCTGAGAACCAATTGCATCCGCATCCGGATTAACGTGCGTTGTTAAAAGAAATTTCTGATTCTTAGTAATTATCTTTTCGAGCTTTTTGAAATCAATCATATTAAATTCATTTAAAAAAATTAAAGCGAAGAAATTCTTCGCTTTGTAAAAGTAGCTTTATGCATACGTGAAAAAATTATCGGACTTCCCAGATATTTGTTGTGTACATCAGCTTTTCATAAGTACCTGCACCTTTTTTAGCCTGGATATCGCTGATCTGCTGAACATAATCTTTGTCATAAGTTGGTTTGCTGAACTGACGGAAAACACCAATCGGAACAGGAAAATTAGGAATATCAGAGAAGCGTGCTAAAAGAAAAACACGTGTCGGGTTATCATCAAATTCATCATGTATCCAGCAATCGTTTACAGAATTTTTTCCATCGCTCAAATCAATAACAACAGGATTCAATCCGTCAAGCTTAATTCCTTTCTCCTTATTCGCTCCGAACACAAGCGGTTTTCCATGCTCAAGAACAATTACGTTATCAGGTTTCGTTTCCTTCTCAGTCAATAGTGAAAAAGCACCATCATTGAATATCGGACAATTCTGATATACTTCGATAAAAGCGGCACCGTGATGTTTAGCTGCACGGTTAATCATATCCTGCAGGTGTTTAGGATCCCTGTCGAATGAACGTGCAACAAATGTAGCACCAGCACCGGTTGCAAGCTTAACTGCATTAAATGGAAAATCAACTGTGCCGAACGGAGAAGACTTTGTTACTTTACCTTTTTCAGATGTCGGTGAATACTGACCTTTGGTTAAACCGTAGATCCTGTTGTTAAACATTATAACTTTTACATCAATATTTTTTCTGCAAAGATGAATAAAATGATTTCCACCTATACTTAGCATATCACCATCACCTGTTGCAACCCAAACCTGTAACTTGGGATTTGCAAGTTTAACGCCCGTGGCTATTGCTCCGGCCCTTCCGTGAATTCCATGGAATCCATAAGTGTTCATATAATAAGGGAATCGGCTTGAGCATCCGATACCGGAGACCCAAACAATATTTTCTTTTCGTTCACCAAAGTCAGGAGAACTTCTTTGTACCTGGGCTAAAATTGAATAGTCACCGCACCCCGGACACCATTTAACATCAACATCAGAAGCAAAATCTTTTGCAGTATATTTTACTCCGGCTAATTCATCAACTTTAATTTCCATTTTGGCCTCCTAAAACCTCTTTTATTTTGTTTTCTACCTCGCTGACTTTGAGCGGCTGCCCCTGAACTTTGTTAAATTGAATTACATCAATTAAAAATGTACTTCGTATAACAGTTGCCATTTGGCCCATATTAAGTTCAGGAAGAAGAATCTTTTTGAATTTCCTCAATACATCTCCAAGATTTTTTGGGAAAGGATGTATATACTTTATGTGAGCCTGCGAAACTTGATAACCCTGTGCTTTAACATGATTTATTGCTTCTTTTATAGCACCGTAAGTACTTCCCCATCCGAGAACTAAAAGTTCACCTTGCTGATCACCTTCTACAATAATATCAGGAACATCCTGCTGAGCTTTTTCAATTTTCTCTTTTCTCTTATTTACCATTACCTGGTGATTTTCAGGATCGTAACTGATATTTCCGTAAATATCTTTCTTCTCCAGACCTCCGATTCGGTGTTCAAGACCGGGAGTTCCGGGAATTGCCCACGGACGCGCTAAGTTTTCATCTCTTAAATACGGATGAAATCCTTCTGCATCTTTTCTGAAATTTACAGGAATTTCCGGCAAATCTTTGAACTCAGGAATTCTTAGTGGTTCTGAACCAAACGCAAGATATCCATCTGTTAAAAGCAAAACCGGAGTCATATATTTTATAGCAAGTCTGCAGGCTTCAACCGACATGAAATAGCAGTCAGCGGGGCTTTGTGCGCTTAAAACAATTATCGGGGCTTCACCATGCCTTCCATATAAAGCCTGTAAAAGATCAGCTTGCTCTGTTTTTGTCGGAAGTCCTGTACTTGGCCCGCCTCTTTGAACATCAACAATAACTAAAGGCAATTCGGTCATTACTGCAAGTCCAATTGCTTCGGTTTTAAGGGACAAACCCGGCCCTGAAGTAGTAGTAACAGCTAAAGAACCAGCGAAAGAAGCGCCGATTGCAGAGGCGATTCCGGCAATTTCATCTTCTGCCTGGAAAGTAATCACGCCAAAATCTTTATACTTACTCAGTTCCTGAAGTATTTCAGAGGCAGGTGTAATCGGGTAAGAACCAAGAAACAGATTCAATCCGCTTTTTAATGAAGCAGCAACAAAACCCAAAGCAACAGCTTCATTACCGGATACATTTCTGTAAATTCCTTTAGGAAGCCGGGCAGGTTTTATTTCATATCTTGTTGTAAAAATTTCAGTGGTCTCACCGTAGTTATAACCTGCCTGAAGCGCACGTTTATTTGCTTCAAGTATCAGTGGCTTCCGGGCAAACTTTGATTCAATCCATTTTGAAGTAACGTCGATTGGACGATTATAAATCCAGTACATAATTCCAAGAGCAAAAAAGTTTTTACATTTATCTTTTTCCTTAACAGATAAATCAAGGTCCTGAAGTGCAGTCATAGTTAGCTGAGTGAGTGGAACCGGGATAACATTATATCCTGCCAATGAACCATCTTCAAGAGGATTAGTGTCATATAACGCAAGTTTAAGATTCTTAGCATCAAAAGCATTGCTGTTTGCGATAATTGTTGCATTTGGTTTGAGATCTTTCAGATTAACTTTTAATGCTGCGGGATTCATTGCCACTAACACATCCGGAGAATCTCCCGGAGTTTGAATATCACTGCTGCTGAAGTGAAGCTGAAAACCGCTTACGCCAGCCAGTGAACCGGCAGGAGCTCTGATTTCAGCGGGAAAGTCAGGCAATGTGCTTAAGTCATTACCGACTATTGCCGTGGTTTCAGTGAATTGTGAACCACTAAGCTGCATTCCGTCACCAGAGTCACCAGCAAAGCGAACTGTAACTTCTGTAAGACTTTGAATTTCTTTTTCCTGTGTCTTTTCTTTTTCCATTATTAACTCAAATTGTTATAATAAATTCATCAAGAAATTTAATAAGATTTGCTCAATTTTCAATTAACTTTTGATATGATAGAATAGAACTCTTCTGCGTTTACAAATCCTGTTATCCTGTTTACTTCGTTACCTTTCGAATCAATAACCAAAACAGTCGGAACACCAACAATTGAATATTTCTTTCTAAGAGATTCAACCTCGGGTGATAATGATTTTGTCATATCAGCTTTGAAAGTATTGAACCTTTTTGAATCGTCGATTACTTTGGGATCTGAAAAAGTTAAAGCGTCAAGTTCTTTACAGGGTATGCACCAATCAGCGTAGAAATCGATAATTGTTGGTTTACCGTTGTTTTTATATTCAGCAGAAATGGATTCGCTGTACCCTATCCATTCAACTGAATTTGATTTTGAAGGAATCAAAGAATAGACTGCAACAGCAATTAAAACCAATGAAAAAACTATTTTGAATATTCTGAAGCCTAAAACATTATTAGAAAGCTTATCAATCAAAACCAGGTATAATGCGACAAGTATCATATAAACAGGAAGAACATAACCGGCAACCGAATCAGGAAGCAGTGGAAGCAGAAAATAAATTGCCATACCAATCAAAATAAAACCAAAGATATGTTTAACAGCTTCCATCCATTCACCTGCGCGGGGTAGTTTTTTAATCTTTCCCGAAAAAATTGCAAGAAACAGGTATGGAAATCCAAGTCCAAGTGCTAATACAAAGAAAAGCAGGAAACCGTAATAAGGATCAGCTTTAGCAGCTACATAAGTAACAAGCCCGAGAACGAAAGGTCCGATGCAGGGAGCGGCAACAATTCCCATTGTAAGTCCCATGAAAAATGCTCCATATAATCCACCTTTAGCTCCTCCTGCTTTTGCAACAAGCGCATTGGGCAGCTTGAACTCATAAACACCAAACATACTGAGTGAAAGAATTATAAAAATAGCTGCGATTGCAATAATCACATAAGTGTTCTGTAGCAAAGCACCGAATACAGCACCACTTAATGCGGTTACAACACCAATTACAGAATAAGTTACAGACATTCCAAGAACAAAAAGCAGTCCCATTAAAAATAGCCTTCCTGTTCTTCCTTCACTTTGTCCGCCGAAATAACCAATTGTTATTGGAATTAATGGATAAACACAGGGAGTCAGGTTTAAAGCAAGACCACCGAGAAATACCAGAATTAAACCGAGGATAATACCTTTGCTTTCAAGTGTGGAGGTGAGAGAATCATCATCGGCTGTGCTGTTTTTCTGATCCTGCGAAAAACTCAAATCCACATCTTTGAAGATGTCCTGGTTGATTTCATTTACAACAGCAGATTTTTCAACAATATTTATTTCAAGAGTGTCCTGAACAGAATTTGGTGCAAGGCAGCTCATATCGTTGCAGGCCTGATAATCAAAATTTACAATAAGCTTGTAATTGCCGGGTTTGATATTTTCATTCACTTTAATCAGGGCACCGATAGTTACTTCACCATCCCAGACTGAGAGCGGTGTTTCGGAAAAGCTGAGTTTGTAATCCTTTGCTTTGGGGTAATATGTTTTAACAACTTTAAAATTATTGTCCGAAGTATCAATAGAAACAATCGAAGCAATTAAAAAATCTTCTTTGGGTTTATCGGAATTTATATGCCAGCTTTCTTTGATTTTTAATTTAACAGCCAGCTTAAACTCTCCGTCAACATAAACGTTATCAAACGATGAATAAGCTTTTATCTCAACAAGGTTTTCACCAAAGCCCGGCTGGGATTGAATCCCGGGTGAAATAAATATTAGTAATACCGTGAATAATTGAAAGAATTTTTTCATAACTGTACTGATTCTACTTAATTACTTTCTCCAGCCCTGTACGATCGGGTATCTTCTTCCATAACCAAAGGCTTTTGTAGATACTCTTAATGCAGGAGCTGCTTGCTTGCGTTTAAATTCATTTAAATCAACCATCCTTAAAACTTTTCTTACAATTGTCTCATCCTTCACTTCGGAAGTAATTGCATCGAATTCTTTATTCTGTTCAAGATACATTTTAAGAATGTTATCGAGAATTTCATAAGGAGGCAGTGTATCCTGATCTTTCTGATTTGGTTTAAGTTCTGCAGATGGTGGCTTATTGATTATTTCTTGAGGAATAATTTTTTCTTCGCGGTTAATATAATCAGCTAATCTGTAAATATCAGTTTTATAAACATCGGCAATTACAGCTAAGCCTCCGCACATATCACCATATAACGTACTGTAACCAACTGCCATCTCTGATTTATTTCCTGTGGTTAAAAGTAAATAATTATTGTTGTTCGATAAAGCCATTAAATATACACCTCTGATCCTTGCCTGGAGATTTTCTTCTGTAACACTCTTTAAATCATTGTTAAATGCAGGAAAAACTGAATTTATGATTTGATCAACTGCACTTTGAATTGATATTTCGTCGTAACTGATTCCAAGCTTTTTAATCAGAGTCAATGAATCAGTAATACTGCCTTCACTTGAATATTTTGATGGAAGAAGAACCACATGAACATTTTCTTTACCAAGTGCTTTAACAGCAATATATGTTACTATTGCTGAATCAATTCCTCCGCTTAATCCAATAAGAGCTTTTTTGAAATTAAGTTTTTGGCAGTATTCACGAAGTCCGTAAATAAGTGCATCGTGAATTTCCTGCTCAAAACTTCCTTCACAATTTGTAATTTCTTCATAAGTAACTGAATCGTCAAATATCAGGTAATCTTCCTCATAGCTTTTACCAAGTTTTACCAGCCTGCCGATATTATCAAAACACATACTTGCACCATCAAACACCAGATCAGTTTGTGCACCAACGCAACAAACATAAACAAGCGGTACTTTATCCTGCTTTGTTAAAACGGAAAGCATTTCTTTTCTGCTTGCCCTTTTTCCATAAGCATAGGGGCTTGCAGAAATATTTATCAGTAAATCAATTCCATCATCGACAAGTTTTTTAACCGGATCAAAAACATATCGTCTTCTATGCCAGTAATCTTCATCATTCCATATATCTTCACATACAGATATTCCGAGCCGTGAACCTTTGAAGTTAAAAACATTTACTTCCGATGCCGCATCAAAATATCTCATTTCATCAAAAACATCGTAATTTGGAATGAGTGATTTGTGCTGGACGAATTTAATTTGTCCATCGAAACAAAGTAATGCAGAGTTATGAATATCAGTGCCGATTTTATCGTCATTCTCAGTTATTGAACCAAAAATTAAACCTGTAGCACCGGTTATCGAAGCAATCTCGTTTGCAGCTTTTACTGCAGCATTCCTGAATTCACTTTTTTCAACCAGATCCTGAGGTGGATATCCAATCAAAGCTAATTCAGGAAAAATGACAAGATCAACTTTGTCTTTTTCTCCTTTACGGTAACCCTGTATAATTTTATTTTTATTGTACTGAATATCACCGATGATTGGATTCATCTGGCAAAGTGCAATTTTCATATTCTTATAGGTTGATAGTCATATAAAAAATAAAAACCTGAAACTGTTCTAAAATAGTCAGGATTTTTGAATTGGCGAAAAATTAAATAAAATTCATTTCAGGAACGAAAATTCGTTCCCACTCAGACAAACGGGTTTCCGGACCTGTAGCAATAAAGCCGCATATGTAATTGACAAATTTTATTGATTTATTTTTTCGTTTTTTTAATCAGCAAAACTAAAATTGTATTCCGGAGGTTATATGAATAAAAGATTATATCGTTCAAGAACAGACCGTATGATTGGTGGCGTAGCAAGCGGGCTTGCAAAATATTTTAATATTGATCCAACTATCATCAGGGTTTTGTTTGTGCTCACAGTATTGCTCGGAGGGGGCGGAATATTAGCTTATATAATTCTATGGATAGTTGTCCCCGAAGAACCAATCGTTTACAATATGCCCGGCGGGTTTGATAGTTCTGGCAGTCAAAGCTCTGCTCAACAAAATTTTTCGCAAGGCTCATCAGAACAAGATACCATTAGTAATTCAACAACCACCAATTCACCTGATTTTAGCACTTTTAATCCACAGGTTAAGTCTGAAAGTAAAGCTTATATCTTTGGAATTATATTGATTATTTTTGGTCTGTTGATCTTATTAGATAATTTTATTCCAAGGTTCAATTTTTTGAATTTTTGGCCTTTGATCCTGATTGGTCTTGGCATCTCAATTTTAGTTAGTTCTAAAAAGTAAAGCCGGAGATTAAAATGAAACCTAAAAATATTTTCTGGGGTGCACTTTTAATTGCACTCGGAACAATTGTTCTTTTAGACAATGTAAACCTTCTTGATTTAAGCTGGGATTTTTTATGGAAATTCTGGCCTCTCGTACTTATTGCATTTGGATTGATACTTTTTATTAAAAATGATTTAATTAAGGTTATTCTTGCAGCATTGGCGGCGATAATTTTGGCACTTACTTTTTATGCATCTTTCAAATCAGTAACCGGATTATTTAATGACGGAATTGAGGTTTATGTTGATGAAGATGATGTAATATCAGGAGAGATTGATACTTCAAATTATGCAGTTCAGTTTGCACCGGATCTTAATAGTGCAACTTTCAAACTTGATGCGGGTGCAGGAACTTTTCTTTTAAAAGGTGTTACCGACAGTCTTCTTTCAGCTAAGTCATTTGGAATCAAGAATAATTACATATTAAACAGTCAAATCCAGGATTCTTATGCGTTCGTCAAACTTAAAATGAAAAAAACCAGGTTTTCAATTGATGAAGGTAAGGTCAAAAACAAACTCGACATTAACTTAAATACAAAACCTAGATGGAATCTTGATTTTGATCTTGGTGCTGCTACAGTTGAGTTTGACCTGAGCAAACACAAGATAGAAAAATTGAATCTTGATGTTGGAGCTGCATCTGTAAAACTGAAACTTAGCGATTTGCTTGATGAATCTAATATTTCGATAGATGCAGGTGCATCCAAAATAGAAATTGAGGTGCCTGAATCAGTTGGCTGTGATTTGAAAGTTGACGCATCTCTTTCGTCAAAAAGTGTTTCGGGTTTTAATCAATTAAACAGCGAACATTACCAGACTGAAAATTTTGAGTCAGCAAAAAAGAAGATTTATATTACAATCGATTGCGGTGTATCTTCAATCGAAGTAAAAAGAAATAATTCAAATGTTTGGTAAACTATTTGTCTTCGGGCAGATTAGTTTATACTTCAGATGTTATACAAATATGCAGAAGGTTCAGTAAATATTATTTAAAGAATTCAGAAAATTATTATTAGCAATTAGTGGATTCATTCCATCCTGGCTTTATTATTTCCTGCAAGGCGTGCGGGAACCATTAATTCTTTTCTCCAATAACAACCGTACCATTTCCATTTTTATTAACGGCTCCCTGCTAACAGCAAAATACGAGGATTTGTTGAGGACTTTAAGAAGAGCAGCTCAGTTTTTGTGAAGATGTTATCTATTAAACAAAAAAGATAAATAGTAAATGTTTTTTATTTCATCTACCCGGGATCATTTTCGTTTACCTTTTATCTTAGTTAATGAAGGAATCCACAAATATTTTTCAAGGATTACACATCCATTTTTATCAAACTCAACTCCTTCACTCCGTAATAAATCTTCCATAAGATTTGGATCACCGAAATGAATTTTACCCGTTAATGCACCGTATCTGTTCACAACTCTGTGAGCGGGAACATCAGGTCCGCATCCATTCAATGCCCAACCAACAGTGCGTGCAGCAGATTTAATTCCGCAAACCTCTGCAATGTGACCATAAGTTGTAACCTTGCCATAAGGAATCTCTTTAGCAACCCTATAAACTTTAGAAAAAAAATCTTTTCCCTTTTTCTGATTGCCCATTCGTTTCTTAACTTTTTCTGTTTTCATTTGCGATTAAAAAAAGATTGAAATAACTTCAACAGAAAGATTAGGAATTACTTATCATATGGCAAGCCTGAAGAGAAAGTTAAAATATTATTTACTCTGGATTAGAGAGCTTTTCAGATTTTGTCCTTATAGAAAAGCAAACATAGATAAAGAGCAATTGTTTCTTACTTGCGGTCACCGCGGATCACCGGTTAATGAGCCTGAAAACACAATCCCATCTTTTGAAAGAGCACTGCGTGAAGGAGCAAATTCGCTTGAAGCAGATCTTTGCGTGACGAAAGATAAAGAAGTAATTTTATGTCACGACTGGAATCCGGATGAATTGGTTGCTCTGATCCGCGAAAGAGGATTTGAACCTGAAGTTGCATATAAACCTTACTTTCCTCTTCCGTTCAGCGGTTTCAGGAAAAAGACAAGTGAACTAACGCTGAAAGAATTCAAAGCACATTTCAGCTATATAAAAAAAGATGCCGATGAAGCAGTTTGGAAACCCATTCCAACTTTTAGTGAATTTATCAGCTGGGTTTCAACACAGGAAAAGGTGAAATATATTTTCCTTGATATTAAAGTTCCCCCGGAAGAAAAAGAACTAGTTCTGGTGATATTAGATCAGCTTGATTCACTAACAAATAAATTTAATCCTAACTGCAAATTCATACTTGAAACTTTCAGTAAAGAAGTTCTTGAGACAGCAAAAAGCAAGTATCCTGATTTAAACTATTGTCTTGATGTTGAAATACCGCCCGGATTTATTTTTTTCCCACGAATTTACAGTGGAGTTAAAACTGCGATGCAAAATAAAAATAACTTCGCTCTCGTTTTGAAACCAAGACAGATTACAATTGGCAACTGGGTAACGTACAGAAGAATCATTCGTTTTGATGTCAGACGAAAAAAACAGCACAACAAAAAATATCCTGAGCAAAAAATAGAATTTTTAATTGGCTGTACAATAAACGATAAAAGAGAAATGGAATGCCTGATTAAAAAAGGTATTAATGGAATGCAGACTGATTATCCTTTCAGATTGACAAATCTGGTAAAGCAGTATGAGTTGAAACGCTGGTAAAATCTAAAAACAATTATTAAGCTATTTTTTAGTTCAAAAAATTTCTTAGACAATTTTTAATCTATCAGTAAATTTTCAAAATCCGAACTAATTTCTGCTGAACTTTGATAGATAAGCATAGATAAATTTATCGATGTCTCCATCCATAACTCTTTGTACATCTGAAGTTTCCTCATCCGTGCGATGGTCTTTCACCATATTATAAGGATGAAAAACATAAGAACGGATTTGACTTCCCCATTCTATTTTCATTTTATTTTTTTCAACTTCGTCAAGTTCTGCCTGCTGTTTTTCAACTTCAAGTTGATAGAGTTTGGACTTAAGCATTTTCATTGCAGTTGCTTTATTCTGTCCCTGGGATCTTTCACTCTGGCAAGCAGCAACAACACCGGTGGGTACGTGTGTAATTCTAACTGCTGTTTCCACTTTGTTTACGTTCTGTCCTCCCTTTCCACCGGAACGATAAGTATCAATTCTTAAATCCGCAGGATTAATTTCTATCTCAATTGTATCATCAACTTCCGGAATAACAAAGACTGAAGCAAATGAAGTATGTCTTCTTTTATTAGCATCAAAAGGTGAAATACGAACAAGACGATGAACTCCGTTTTCAGCTTTTAAATATCCATAAGCAAACT
>JACAFB010000011.1 GCA_013388545.1 Ignavibacteriaceae bacterium | reverse complement strand
TCTAGTTTGTAGATGTACAATCCGCTTCCTAATCCTTCTCCATCGAATGTTACTTCATACGATCCTGCTTCTTTGTATCCTTCTGTCAGCACTTTTACTTCCTGTCCAAGTATGTTGTAAACACTCAGCTTTACATTACCTGACTGCGGTATCGCGTATCTTATCACTGTCGACGGATTGAATGGATTCGGATAGTTCTGTTCTAAATCAAATCCATTTAACAGCAGAAGCTCAACTTTTATTTCTTCGGAATAAGTAAATGTGCCGTCATTATCAATTTGTTTGAGGCGGTAAAAGAGAGTAAGATTGCGATTATTATCAAGAGTAAGATCATCTGTGAATGAGTAATCTTTCGGTGAATTTGAGTTTCCGAATCCTTCGATAAAATCAATAGTCTGCCATTCCTGTGAATCCCGGTTACCGGATTCGGATTTCTGAATTTCGAAGCCATAATTATTTACTTCAGTTTCGGTTTGCCATTTCAGTTCTACTTTGCTGCCGATAACCGAAGCAGTGAATGAATTAAGTTCAACAGGAAGAGGATCCATTGAAATCTGGTTTGTATATTTTATATCATCCAGAAAAATGTTTGCAACATTAGATATGCTTCTTTCACCGTAGAAACAATATGAATCTATTGTATTTCCATTAGCAAGTTGTCCTTTCGGAAGATCGTTTCCAACAAGTACTCCATTAACCCATACATCATAAGTATACGAAGCAACTGTTTGAGAGGTAAGATAATTATAATTCAGCGCAGCTGAAGAATTATTTCCATAAATATCGATAATATAATCGGTACCCTGGACAAAGGTACCATTTGGAAATGTTATCCAGCTGCCTCCTCTTCTGTAAGAAGCGATAATGCTTCCTGAAGCACCAAACTGGAACTGCAGCCCTGCAAAAACCTGAGGGCTGTTAAGACTGTTATTATCGTTATAAAATGTCCCGTTGCCAATTGCAAACACCCAGCTTCCGGAAGAAGCTCCGATTGAACCGCCGCTTGAATTTCCTAAACGCACCAGGAATCTAATAGTAAAAGTATTTCCGCCGGAATAATCAAATAAAGAATATTTGTTTATCCGGTTGTTACCATTACTTGTTGAGGCAACACCGCGGAGGTAAACTCCATCACCAAAAGAGATGGTTTGATTTTCAAGATTAAAACTTCCGCCCCTGTTGGCAATACTAATCCTGGTATCAGTTCCGCCGCCGGTTTGCGGATCAGGAAGAAATGTATAACTCGTGCCTGAAGTGATTGAACCTGTGGAATTTCCGAAATTATAATCCCACTGTTGAGCTGAAATAAATTCAGATATAGCGATACAAAGAATTATAATTTTGAACATAATACTCCCGAATATTAGTGGAATTAATGAGTAAAATGTCAGCGGGAATTAAATAAAATGATACGCTTGAGCTCGCACAGCTTACAGAGTTGAAGTTCTGTAAGCTGCGGATAAAAAATTATTTTATATTTAACACCGGAGAATTAAAAACTGTAATTAAACCCTGCCATAATTCTGACATCGAACTTAGGCTGGTTGACCGCGTTGTCTGCATCGTTAAAGTTATAATCGTGCCGCGGATTAACGTTGTCACCATCCGGATTATACGCAGTATCGTGCCCACTGATAGCACTCGAGAAGTAGTAATCTACTCCTGTTGACAGAACGAGGTTCAATTTTGGTGCCATCCGGAAATAAGTTTCCAGCCCGCCGCCGACACCAAACTGGTTGGTTGTAATGTCAAAATCTTCATTGCCACCCACATAAACGAATCTGCCTGTGAACATAGAATAACGTGGACCGAAAAAGGCGTAAGAATTACTTGTAATTATGTCAACCTGATGCAGCAAATCCAACCTAAAATCAAGCCTGTGACCGGACTCTTCAGGTACGCCGTCAGTGGCATCATTGATAAAGACTTTCCTTACATCTGCAGAATTCCCCGGATCAAGTGCGATGTATGAAATTCCTATTCTAGCACTGAAAGGGAAACCCTGAGCAAAGTTTGAAAAAGTTGAATTAAGCTGCACACCAATTCCACCGCTAAAGCCTAATTGGACTCCGGTTGATAGTTTGCTGCTGAAAGGAGAATATGAATTTAGCTGTGCATATGCAATCCCGGCAAAAAATATTACGGCAATAATTACTTTTTTCATAGTGAACCTCCACTAAAAAAATTATTAAAATAACCGAATAGTTTAAGCGGCTGCATCGGCGGGAAATAATGAAGAACCCGATCCATTATAAAAATAATTTTCGAATAATAAAAGAAAAAAATCCCCTCTTATAATTCGTTGTTTTACTTGATCAATATCATTTTCCTGACTGAAACCCCTTCATTTGAATTCAGCTTGTAAAAGTATGTACCAGTAGCATAATCTTCGGCATTAAACTCAATATTGTACAATTTACCGCCTTCGGCAGTTGAATTAAATAATACTTCAATTTTATTGCCAAGCATATCAAAAACCTCGAGGATTACTTTTTGAGTCTGTTTTACTCTAAAAGAAATATTTGTAACCGGGTTAAACGGATTAGGATAATTCTGATACAGGGTAAAATCTTGCGGAGAGGAAAGATCAACTTCTACAGTTTTTGAATATTCAAATTTTCCATCGTTATCAATTTGCTTCAGTCTATAACTAAAAGCTTTGTGAAGTTTTTGATCGGGCTTATCGGTGAATGAATAATTCTTTGGTGAATTGCTATTGCCTGAGCCTGCAATAAAACCGATCTTCTCCCAGCTTCCGCTTTTAAGATTATCAGCCCTGCGTTCAATTTCAAAGCCGTAGTTATTAACTTCAGTCTGAGTCTGCCAGTTTAAATTAACAGAATTACCAACCACACTGGCTGTAAATGACGAGAGCTCGACGGGAACGGGACTGTCAGTTTCTAATGATACTCTGAAAATTGATTTGGAAGGATCATTGTTAGAAATTTCCATTAAAGCATTTTGAAATAACTCCGGTTCAAGCCCCCCATCTAAGCTCTTGTTTGCTGCATTATGAGTTAAACGAACTCTGAAAAGACCACTATCTCCTGGGGCAATTGATGTCGGAGCTGAATTTACAAGAGAAAATTTTGATGCATACGTCCCAGTGAAATTAACTGCACTAATAGTCAAATTAGCATTACCAACATTTTTTAAGTAAAAGTCCTTTTCAACAATTATAGGGGGAATCACATTGCCGAAATTCAATATTGAATCACCAGCGGAGTTTAGTCTTGCACTTGAGCTTGTAACGCCATTCATCTTCTTAAGAATTATGTCAAGGCTTGTGTAAGTGGGGGCATCACCAAGATAAGCGTCGTCATTGATAAACTTCCAGTTCCCCTGTGCATTCGTACCCTTTAATCCCTCCAATAAATATTCTGGTTTATAAAAACCATTAGAGTAAGGCGGTGCGCTTTGGCTCCAGAACTGCGAAGCAATATCGGTAACGGTAGCGTTGCTTATGTTATCCCCTGATCCACCATTGTAAGAAAATAAACAAATTCTGTTTCTGTCTGCGTCGGTGTCTGAAGCCCACAAAATTAGCATTATGTCACTTACATAAGTATGACTTAGGTTTATTTTAACACTTGCTTCCAAAACAGCAAAACTGTTTGGGAAATTAACATTAGATGAAATTTGAGCTCCATTATCAGGGGGGCTCCAATTACTAAGGCTTCTTGTTTCAGTTGTTATATTTCCAACACCAAAGTAGCAAAGGGTATATGGGTATGATGCACTTGCATGGAAAGGAAATTTTGCTGTGTTACCATTGTTGTCTTGCGCCTTCAAATAATATTGAACCTCTGTCTGTCTTCCTACACAAGGAATTTTAAATGTAAATAAATTACCTGTATTTGAAACAGCGAATGCAGAATCAAAAGAAGTCCATCCTGCCCCATTTTTATTAAATCTATAAAAAATCTTCGGCCTTTGATTTCCACTCGTGGGAACAGATGAACCATCCTGATCAAAAATAGTTGCTGTAATGGTTGTTGGATATGTACTTGAGTGTGACTGGACTACAGTATGGACGATAGTTGGTGGAGTAACATCCACTCCGACAGCCAATCTTACAGAATTAAATGCATTAACTCTTCCATAACCAAAATATTCGTTCCAACTTCCATAAGTTTTGCTAGTAGTATAACCCACATTATCAATTTTTTCACAGCCTCGATATAGATAATCAAGAACCTGGCTTCTTGTTAGGCTTGGATTAACTGAAAAAATAAGAGCAACAACACCCGCAGCATTAGGGCATGCTGCAGAAGTGCCGTTGAAAGTAGCATAATAATCTCCACCTGATCCAGAGGTTGTATTATAACCTCCAGTACTTCTTATATCTGTTGTATAACAAATAGTTGGAGCAACAAGATCAATGTCACCATTAACATCTTCACCATAATTTCCTCCCCACCACCACTGATTACCTGAACCGGCGGCTTTTTTCTGATCGTGTCTTGTCGAAGCTCCTACACAAACAACAGAAGCCAGATAGGAAGGATAGTTAGGTGGGTTTTTACCATCATTGCCGGATGAAAAAAGTACTACACTTCCAAGGCCGCCTCTGCCATTATTTGCAAAATTGTTAATTGCACTATTGAGAGTGCTTGAAACTGATCCACCACCCCAGCTATTACTGGAAACATAAACTCCTTTAACTCTTGCAGTATCGAATGCTCTGGCAATGTTGGAACTTGTTGTAAAATTCCCGAGATTATTAACAATCTTAAAAGACATGATCTTGCAGTTGCTATTGGCGGTATTATCTCCTCCAACTATGCCTGCCACTCCTATGCTATTATTCGTTCTGGCACCAATAATTCCAGCTGTACAAGTTCCATGACTACCTGGATCGTTCGATACACCGTACTTATTTAAATGAGCATCGTAACCTGCAATTAAATTTTGCGATAGGTCAGGGTGAAGTGAATCAACGCCGGTATCGAAAACTCCGATGATTACATTATTGTTACCTTTTACGTAATCCCACGCTTTGCTTATATCCATATCTGCTCCGGGAATTCCTGCTGAATTTGTGAGATCACCTGCTGTAGTATTTCCCTCAGTTGGTGTGGATTGTCCCGTATTCTTTAATGGCCATTGACTAGGATAATTAGCATCATTAGGGTCGTAATTAAATAAACAACCTTCAGGATAACCAAAATCGGGTTCACAATAATCAAAAATTCTCGTCTGAAAATAAATGTCAGAAAGAGTTAAAGCATTCATTGGGACATTGTTTTTAGATTTGATTAAAAATCCTTTTTCATCCCCGATGTTGCGAATTATCTCACATTTGTACTGAGAATTAAGTTCATCTAATTTGTATTTGTCGCCTAAATCATTCAACCGGACTATAAACTCATCTGTTGGAATTTGCGTAACTTTTTTCGATTCTCCATAATAAACTTTTGTAGCAAATTTTACGATTTCCGAGAGATTGTTCAGAGCATTAATCTTATCTTCAATGAACGACTCTTCAACCTGAGTTGGAAGGTTAACGATGTAAATTCCGGTCTCCATTTTTTTTGTTTCAAAACTCAGCCCAACGGTTGTACGAAGTTGAAGCTCAATCACTGACTCATCCAAAACTGTTTGATTCAGAATAATAGCGAACTTATCTCTTCTCTCATTAAGTTCAATTCTTTTACCTTCTACGAAATAGTAATTTTGTGCAAATAAATTTGAAACGAAAAGAATAGAAATAAAAAGAAATGTTCGGAAAAATATTCTCATAATGCTCTCAAAAGAATTTTTGAAAAATAATTAAAAAAAGTGGGCGCAAGCGCCCCACTTAAGATTTCAGTTTCAAAATACTAATTCTCAGGTATTTTAGAAAGGAAAAAATATGCCGGTTAGCATTACTTAAGAATCACTAATTTTTTTACATCATTAAATGACTGCTGTGTCCCATTTCCGGTCACATTTATCTTGTACAGATATACCCCGCTCGATATTTCTGTCTCTATTCTGTTGATATCTATCTCAATACTGTGATACCCCGCCGCCTTTTCTCCGTTTATCAATTCTGCTACTTTCTCGCCTATCAGATTGTACATTTCCATTACTACATAGCTGTCTTCAGGCAACTGATACTCTATCTTTGTTATCGGATTGAATGGGTTCGGATAATTCTGACTTAATTTATATTCTGCCGGTACCAGCACTTCTGCTTCGGTTTCTTTGCTGTATTCATATCTGCCATCGTTGTCTATCATCTTTAACCTGTATGAATACTTTCCTGTGTTCAGTCCTTTGTCTGTGTAAGAATAACTCTTTGGTGAGTTGCTGTTTCCCAATGCATCAACATATCCGATGCTCTCCCAATTTCCACCTGATGTTTTTGTCTTTCTTTCTACCTCAAACCTGTAGCTGTTGATTTCGGTTTCTGTGGTCCAGAGTAGTTTTATACTCCTGCCTGAAACAGAGGATGTAAAGCTTGAAAGTTCTACGGGCAAACCGTTTTCACTGCCCACACCAAAGAGCGAGAACTCAGTTATTCCGCTCGCTTCTGCTGTGTAAGGATCGGAACCGGCAACAGTTGTTGTGAAAAGCTGCCAGTCAGGCCCGGTAATGCTGACTAATCTTCCCAATCTTGCAGAACTTCTGAGTGGTCCAAAAGCCGTACCTTCATCGCCGCTGTTCCATTGCAATTTTAGTGTAATATTGCTGCCGCCGGTTGTACCTTCGGTTATGTACCACGATTGTTTTACTACTTCCTCGGGAGTTACAACATCAGTAAGCCCTTCAGCAACTCTTACAGAAAAATTATCTGCAGTACCGATGTTTGAGATGATTACCGGGTTGTAACTTGCACCGGTTCCTTTGGTACCAACAGGAAAAGTATCTGCAACTGCCCCAACTGATTTTATTGTAAGTGTATGAGTTCCCGAAGTGATGATATAATTATTGGGGCCATAATTTATTATTAAAGCTGTAGACTCCAGAGTTAATCCTCCGCCCTGTAATTCAAGAGAGCCCGTATTCGCAAATCTCATTTTTCCACTCAAAGGTAAAGATACTGTTGATCTGACCTGAGAGTCATCGATAATAATATTTTCAGGCGGATTGTTTGTATTCCATTCAAGAGTCTGTGCATAATCGCCACCCGTATTGTAAGAAAGAGTTGCATTAGCAGTGTAGGTTGGTGACTGACCTCCCGGAACTGAATTTTCATCCTGATCTGAAACGTAACCGCCTGCAAGCATTTCGAGAATATTCCTGACAGTAAGAGTAGAAGAATTATCAATAAAAATTCCACCATTGCCAATACTTAACTTAACAGAATCGCCAAGCACAAGCGCCCCTGAACTAACGGATCTGATGTTTTTGCTGATTAAATTGTTTGTTCCCGAGATAGTAATATTTCCTGATCCATAAATGTATCGTGTACCACCTTCGAGCTGTATGTCCCCACCCGTTCCGGTGAAACTTATATTATTACCATTAAGATCAATACCGCCGCTGTTATTAATAATCAAAACGTCAGCAGTGTTTCCGGTAATTGTGATATTGTTTTGAAGCTGGAGATTGCCGGATGGTTTATTGATAAATAAAAACGCAAACGTTTCGCCGCCACTTGCAGTTAATGTTTTAAGTCCGCTTCCGTCAAACTCAACAGCGCGGTTGTTAGCATTAAAAGTCCCGGAAGACCGGTTGTAGTTTCCGCCAATCTTCAGATCACCGCCTATAGCTGAAGACAGGGTTAAAGTACCACCGTTTATTGTTAGATTTCCGTTAACATCTAGAGGAGAAGTTACACTTCCCATACTCAAAGTTCCGCCAGTTACATCGAGATTTCCCGATACAGTAATTCCGGATGTTAAAGTTGCCGTACCTGTTTTATTTATTTCAAGATTTCCAAAAGTACCGCCTGAAATTGATTGAGCTGATGAACCTGCAACGCTGATTTTTCCGCTGCCGGAATGAGTGCCGCTGTTGCTGATGTTTCCGTTTATTGTTACTGTAAAACTGTTGTCATTTAAAGTAACCCCGGAGTTGATTGTCAGATCAGAAATGGTCCGGTTTTGATCTAAAGTTAAATTATGTGCTGCAATTACATTAGCAGTAGCAGGAGGAAGGTTTGCCGTAGTTCCCCAGGTTGAAAATGACCCCCAGCTTCCGGAAGTAACAGTTGGCCAGTTGTTAGAACCTACTATGTATGAGTAGTTTGCATCGTTATTATTACCAAAATTTAAAGTGAGGTAGTCAATATCAGATGAGCTGGGAGTGGCATCCTCAGTTGTTAAAACATAATAAATTACCTGTGTACCTGAAGACTGAGCAGGAATTGACACAGAACCAGTATTCCCCGAAAAGGAAGTAATCTCCGAATAATTATCTGTAGTAAAACCATCAGTTGTCCAGCGGACAAACACCTTCTCTCCTGAGTTTAATGATCCTGAAAGCTGAACTGTAACTTGAACAGCCTGATATTCATTTGGATTTGTTGCGGGATTCTGTGATACAGAAACTATTGAAACAGGATTATAGCTTGTTTCAAGCACACTAAGATTTTTATTTTCACCATCATTCTGTTCCTGAATATTAAACGTATAATAATAACCATCAGTTACACTAACGTATAGATCCTGACTTCCATTTCTGATTGCGCCGCCTGAGATTAAAGTGTTTTTGGAAATTGGTGATGTTGAATTAGAACTCCACTTTGGACTGAATGTGCCATCATTTGTAAAGAGGAATTGCCGGGTTGCTGTACCCGAAGCCTGAATTCTTAAAGTCCTGATTACTCCTTTGTCATTTAAAGCATCTCCGGGTGCAGTAGTCCAATTGCCGTTGTTCAGGTTATGATGAATGTAAACCGGAGAACTTTGGCTTTTAATATTGTTACTTAATGAAAAAATAATAAGCAGTAATAAAGATAAGATCCGCATAGCCTCACCTTAACCAAGATAGATTTTAATGATGGGAAATTAATCTCAAATTAATCATTAATCAACCAGTGATTTGGAAAAGGTTTTTAAAGTTCGGTCGGGAAACCAGGCAAGCCTGGCTGTTCAGGTTTTTTTAGAACCTGAACGGCCTTGGCTTTTCGATGTTAATGAAGGGACTATGGGAGATAACTTTTTGTTCTGACGGAGTATTTTCCTCCGGTTGAATAATTTCTTCGGTTTTCTTTTCTGCAGCTATGCTAAACTTGTTTGTGTCTTTTGCAAGCATTGCTTTTACAAGTATTGAAGTCATTGATGTCATAATCAAAACCTCCTTTAATTACCTGATAAATCCAAATCGTGAATAAGGCATCGGAGAACTAACGAACTCATTTGTAATCTTTGCATTTTTAACCCGCAGCTTTCCCTGTGAAATTTTTACAAAAACTTCATCATTTTCAACCTGGTAGTAGTTTCCGTTTCCGTCTTCAAAAATAAATTGTACCTCTTCGGGATTTACTCCTGAAAGATCAAGACCTTTGTATTCAACACTAAGTTGAATAGGTTTTGTAAAGTCGGGGCGAACCGGATACACAATTACCGTTGTATTTTCAGTATTCACTGTCAGAGTAAAATTAATAGTTTCGTTATCGGGAAAAGTGCCGGCTTTTACTTTCATCTTAGCTTTAACTTTAATTTCGCCAAATGGACCGCCGGGTATTACTTCATCAATTTCTATTACACCGCCGCAACTGCCAGTAATATCTTTACTTGCAGAAAATTCAGTTTCAACAGAGTTTACAGACTGACTGCCTGAATTAATAGGGATAAAACTTTTTTCTGATTTGTAATTCAAATCTTCCTGCGGGATTTCTGAACAGCCGACAAAAATCAGTGTTAGAAGTGCAACTGAAGCAAATAAGATGGCTTTCATTTGGGCTCCTGTTTTGTTTTTATGGTTACATTTAATTTTGCACAGCACTCCAGAAAAATAATGACCATATTTAAGCCCGATTTTACGAGACAAAGCAAGTACCAGAAATTTTTAGGTAATTAAGTTGAAATGAGTTTAAAAACGAAACCTTAAAAAATCAGGTGTGCTGCAAAATGAGATTGTGACAAGAAATGAAACAAAAAAGCCCCGCCTGAAACGGGGCTTGAAATGGTTGAAGTGAAGTTAATTTACTTCATTAAAATCATCTTCTTAACCTGTGTAAAGCCTGCAGTTTCAATCTTGTAAAGGTATAAACCCGAATTCAATCCGCTTGCATTGAAGTTGACTGAATGAACGCCGGCTTCTTTGAAAGAGTTTACAAGTTCCTTTACTTCCTGTCCCAGAGCATTATAAACTGTAAGTTTAACATTGCCTGCCTGCGGAAGAGTATAGCTGATAGAAGTAACAGGATTAAATGGATTCGGATAATTCTGATCCAGAGCAAATTCCTTTGGCTGTGAAATAGTTACTTCAACTACTTTACTCAGTTCTGACTTTCCGTCGTTATCAATCTGTCTGAGTCTGTATGAATAATTTCCGAAGTTGAGGTTTTTATCAACGTAAGAATAATTCTTAACTGAATTGCTGTTGCCTGAGCCGGCAACAAATCCAACTTTAGTCCACTCCTCATTTTCTGAAGAGCGAAGAACTTCAAAACCATAGTTGTTAACTTCGGTTGCAGTCTGCCAGTATAAATTAACAGACTTACTGCTGACAGAAGCAGTGAAGGAAGTTAATTCGACGGGGAGAGGTTGATTTCCGGAATTGTATGGCCCGCCAGTATAGGAATTAAAAGTAGCATCAAATCCAGGATTTCCACCAGTCCGATTGCCGGGAACCGTTACATCCGAGAAAAATGCAGTGCTGCTGACTACGAAAGCAAAAGCTCTGAGATTTCCTGCAGAAGTTACATTAGTGCCAAGTTGAGCAAAGGGTATCCTGATTTCAAAACCTGTATTCGCAGTTCCGGCATTATTGAATGCAAATGTGATACTGTTCTGAGCCCAGAAATCTCCTGTTCCCCCCGGCCCTAGAGTTGTCGTGCCTGATTGTCCACAATTACCTAAATATGAAGCTGCCCTGGTACCAATTAATTTAACTGCGTCAACGTAGCAATTTGAAGAAGAAGTACCTGGATTAAACGCCAGCATATAATCAACTTCAAAATCTGCCTTGAAGTTAGGATTTGCACCACCATTGCCTGACATATAATGTCCTCCTGGTAAACCTCCTAAACTTGTACCTGAAGAAACGCCGGTTTCCTGGCTTAAATCAATCCATAGTCCAATACCATTATCATTTGTTACGTCAAGCTTACCTTTAACACCCAGGTATAAAACTGAATTAGTATAATCGGCATAGTAAACGATGGCTGTTACATCAATATTAGGCCCAAATCCTAAGTTGGAGTTTTGTTTAGTTGCAATGGTCGTGTACTGTGCATCAGAAAGATTTCCATCAACAGTCGGCTGCGCAAATATTAAAAACGGAAGCAGCATAAAAATTATCGTAATTATTTTCTTCATAGTTAACCTCTGATTGTTGTTATTGTCATAATAAATTGTCGTGAAAATAAACTTTTTCTTCTTTCAATCCAAGTTATTAATTGCTATAAATTGCATAAGTAAAATGCTATTTCATTAAAATCATCTTTTTAGTATCGGTATATGAACCGGTTTGCAATTTGTAGAAATATATTCCCGATGAAAGATTGCTTGCGCTGAATTCAACTTCATATACTCCGGGCTGCTGTTCTTCATTCACTAATGTTCCAACCTCGTTTCCGAGGATGTCGTACACTTTTAGTGTAACGAAAGTCCCTTCTAATTTGGAGAAGGGATTTAGGGATAAGGCCGGAATTGAATATTTTATTTTTGTTGCCGGATTAAATGGATTCGGATAATTCTGGTAAAGAACAAAATCCTTTGGTAATTCTTTTTCGGCTTCAACAACGGATAGAACAAAATCAAATTCATAAAGTTCATTTGAGTCAATGTTTCCATCGCCATTACCGGCGGGGACTTGCTTATTGAGATTGCCGCCGTCAGTGGTTGTATAACTGCCGACAGCGATATAAATTTTTTGAGGCTGGTAGCCAAATTCACCCTGAATATTAATTGTTCCTTCCAGAAAACTGCCGGCGCTGTTTTGAGTCAGTCCCTGCTGATCAAACCAGCCGCTCCAGTTATTAGTACTTTCATTTCCGAGGAATGCACCCCATTGAGCAACCATGCCGGTTTTTGCCCACGGTGCTGTAATCATATTGTACTGCGAGTCAGAAATAAAAATGAAATGATCACTTCCTGTGCTCTGGGCTGATTGGGTTGCAGTGTAAAGCTGGATACCATTCCATCCGAGGTATAAATCTAAACCATTGTTAGATGATACAAGTTCAGCCGAAGGGTCTAACTGTCCATCCATAACATAAGTAGTTCCTCCGCCTCCTCCCGTTCCGATTGTAATATGAAAATCGTTGCCGTTATTGTTGTTCCAGGTGTTATCATTAAAGTGAATAACAAATGCAATTCTCTCAACAGTCTGTGCAGAATTATTGAAAGGACCAATTGTAATTTTTAGGGTATCATTTACAGGTCCGTTCATCGGGGATTCAACTGCAGGACCAGTGCCGTTAAAGAGATAACTTCCTGCAGGCCAGTAAACCTGGTTTGGAGTTTGCCAGGCGCTTCCGTTATTATTCACTCCCCAATGAAGCCTGCCTCCCTGGTTAACACCGGCAACAACAATTGTAATTGTATCATCTTTTGTTGGGTTTGTGGGAGACCAGCTGACTCCGTTTCCTCCTGAACCGCCGCCCGAGTAATTGCCCACCCAAACGCTTCTTATCGGAGATCTGGAAATATTGCCACCATTGTCAACTGCTTCCACATAATAGTCTAAAAGCTTGTTATCAAATCCATTTACCTGAGCAGAATATTCTTTGGCTTTAAATAATGGAGAAGGATTTGTTTGTGAAGGGATAACTAAACCTGTCATTTCAACTTCTGTCCACGAAGTTACATCGCTACCACCAATATAAGTTTCATTATGATTGTTGTCCGGATTGTTCACTCCATCAAGGTCAGTTCTGTATTTTAATTTAACCGACTGTAAACCATTCACATCAAACACATAAGTCCAGACTTTAAAATCAGAAGGCATAGATTGTCCCCATTCAGTTCCGCCGGGATTATATGGTTCACGTTGAGGAGTATAGATTGTCGGTCCGGTTAAATCAGTTCCGCTGTTAACAACAATCTGTGCAAAGGGAATTGCGAGATTTGCTGCCCGGGCCGAATGAGAATCCCAGATTCCATTTAAAGAACCATCCCAGTACCAGTAATCACTTGCCTGCCCGTTTAAGAAATATTTCCATGCATTTTTAGTATCGTTCGAAGAAGAGTTTATCTGCTCTGCAGTCTGAACGAAATTCTTTGCCGCAGTAATTATTCCCCAGCTATTCCGGTCGGGAGAGTAACCGGATGGATTTGGATCGCCATTCCATTTTTTAAACTCAGGATCACCGTTATCTGCACCGCTCCAGCTTCCGTCTTCAATATGAATAACATCTCCGGGATTTGGTGGAAACATTTCGAGATAATCCTGTATGGTTGTACAAACAAATCTTGTTGGATTCGCCTGCAGCCAGTTCACAAAAGCCTGGAAGTTTGAATTATAGTAAGATTCACTTCCGCCGCCGTAATTATCGCCGTCGTGATGAAGCACAACAAGTATGGGATGATTTGGATCAGTGTTGTAAGGTTCAAGCTGACTCAGCACTGCTTCATAATTGAGCGCACCGAAACCACCACGGCCATCCTCATTTCCAAGATACCGGTCTGTAGGTACAGCAATCATTTTATATTCAATACCTGTTTCGGGATCGATGTGAGCAACAAATTTAGGCTGCCGGCTCCATTGTGCGGATACTTTTGTCGGTGCCCAAAGCCCGTTTAATTGGATCCAATCACCCGGATCAGGATTCTGAATATCCGATTTATTAGGCTCATAAATATTCCCGCCTGTATTGAAGGGATAATTTTCACAAGCTCTTTCAAAATGAATATTATCAACCAGCACCCATTCAATTCCCTCTGCAAGCAGTGCCGGAATCATTCTGGGTGAAAAAGCATTTTCAGGAGGGAAGATTCCTTTGGAATATGTACCGGGGAAATTTGCAGCAAAGATTTGCTTATGATCCTGAATTTGTTTCCTGATGTCGGTATAATCAATAAGTCCCATCAAAGGATGATGATATCCGAATCCTACCATATCCATTCTCGGATTACCGAGTGATGTATTCTGATTTTTAATATTGTTCCAATGACTTTTCCAGTTCGCAAAATTACTATTGCCGTAGTTTTCAAGATTATTCAGGTTTTCAATAAGTGAACCGGAGAAAGAGACCTGAGATCCGAAATGCGGCATTCCGGCATTGATTCCTTTTTGAACGGCTGTTTTCGGCCAGCTTGTATAAGGTCCGGTCCGTTGGTTAAATATATCGAAAATTGAAAATGGGTAGCGGTTATTCAAATGCGTTTGTACAACCGATTCATATGGCCAGTAAATAGGCTGATGCATATGCCACAGAAATGCAATATAAATAGGAGGATTACTCTGCGGGCGGGAATTTTGTCCTTCTTCATTAAAGCCAAATGAGACAAGAGTTAAAATTATAACAACTACAAAGTAAAAATATTTTTTCATCCGGAATCCGCTTGATTTTTAGCAGCAAACATAAAAAACTGAGCGGTATTAATTAAGCCTTATTTTTATACATAAAAGAATTTTCTGAAGCATTTAATAAATTTGATTGTGAAATATCCAGCCCTTTGTCAATTACGCATTGCGGGGAATTATTTCCGACTCAATTGAGTTATGCATTAAAAGTCTAGTTAGAAAAGAGAAGAATGAGTAAAAAAATAATCATAACCGGAGCAACAGGATTAATCGGTAAAAAGCTTGCTCAAAAATTAATTGGTCGAGGGGATGAGGTAATAATTTTCAGCAGAGATGAAAATAAATCCAAACGCCTGATTCCCGGCGCAAAAGATTATGTAAAGTGGGATTACAGGAAAATTCCGGATTGGCAAAATAAAATCGAAGGCACAGACGGAATAGTTCATCTTGCGGGAGTAAATCTTTTTTCAAAGCGCTGGAACAGCGAATTCAAAAAAGAAATAATTCAATCAAGAACCTTAAGCACCCGGAGTTTTATTGAAGCCATAAGAAATTCAAACCACAGACCGGGCTTTTTTATTTGCGCATCCGGCGTTGGTATTTACGGCGACAGGAAAGACGAGTTACTGAATGAGGATTCTCTTCCGGGAAATGATTTTCTGTCAGAGGTTTGTTTAGCCTGGGAAGAAGAAGCAAAAAAAGCTGAAGATTACGGTTTGAGAAGAGTTAGCATCAGAACAGCAATTGTTCTTAGTAAAGAAGACGGCGCTTTAAAACAAATGTTATTGCCCTTCAAATTTTTTATCGGCGGACCACTTGGAAGCGGAAGACAATTTTTTCCGTGGCTGCATATTGATGATATAGTCGGAATTTACTTGCACGCAATTGACACTAATAATTTATATGGTCCTCTGAATGCTGCTTCGCCGGAACATAAAACAATGAAAGAATTTGCAACTACGCTCGGAAAAGTATTGAAGAGACCTGCATTATTTTCTGTTCCGGCCTTCGCATTGAAAATAGCTGTGGGTGAATCCGCAAGTGCTGTTTTATCGGGACAAAAAATAAATTCTCAAAAACTTCTGAAGAGTGGTTACAAGTTTAATTTTTTGAGTCTTGAAGATGCACTAAAAGATTTGTTAACAAAGACCGGGAAATGATTAACAGTAAAACAAGGGGAACTTTTTTATCGTCTTTAAGAAATTCAGCTTAGCCTGAATACTATTTCATCAGAATCATTTTCTTCGTCTCCAAATAAACTTGTCCTGAGCTTGTTGAAGGATCACCTGCCTGAAGCCGAAAGAAATACATACCGGATACCAGATCCCCCATACCGGATGAGGCATTAAATTCTACTTCGTATTCACCGGCTGGTTTTTCTTCGTTAACAAGAGTAGTGATTTCTCTTCCGAGAATGTCGTAAACCTTCAGAGTAACGAACCCCATCCCGAAGGAGGTTCGGGACAAGCTTTCGTTCCTCCCATTTGACAAAGGAAAGGATAAAGAAGGGGTTGGAATTGTAAACATTATTTTTGTTGAGGAAACAAGTGGATTGGGCTGGTTTTGATATAATATTAAACCTTTTGAAAGAATAAAACTCCATTCAGAGAATTAGCCATTGAGATAAATTAGGGTCTGACCAAATGTGAATCCGGTAAAGGAAATTATTAACAGCACAAAAATTTTTTTATTCATATAAAATATTCTTTAATACTTGTTTAGATTACATAAAAGTTTTTCATAAGATAAGTCAAAATGAACATACAGATATTCGGTACCAGAAAATGCCGCAACACACAAAAAGCAGAGAGATTCTTTAAAGAGAGAAGAGTGCCTTTTCATTTCAGAGATTTAACTGAAAAAGGAATTTCGAAAGGTGAACTTGAAAATATTAAACACTCAATACCTCTTGAAGATTTGATTGATCGTGAAAGCAAGCAATATAAAAACAGAAATCTTGATTATATGATTTTTAATATTGAAGAAGAGCTTTTAGGAGATGCTTTGTTATTTAAAACACCTATAGTTCGTAATGGACGAATTACGACCATTGGTTACCAGCCTGAAATATGGAGTAAATGGATTAAGGAAAAATAATAGGGCGGAACAACCGCCCTGTGTTTAAGAATATTATCCGACACAAAAATCAAAGAAATCGGGACTTCATTATTTCTCACACATCGTAGTACAACGAGAATTCATACGGATGAGGCTGAAGAGCCATGGGCTTAATTTCTTTATCGGTCTTATATTTTATCCAGGTCTCAATTACATCTTCTGTGAAAACATCTCCTTTCAACAAGTAGTCGTGATCATTAGCAAGTGCATTCAACGCTTCTCCCAGGCTGCCGGGAGTTGAAGGCACATTTTTCAATTCTTCAGGTTCCATATCATAAATATCTTTGTCAAGCGGTTCACCCGGATCAATTCTTTTAATTATACCATCAAGACCAGCCATAAGTATCGCAGAGAATGCAAGGTAAGGATTTGAAGATGGATCCGGGCATCTAAACTCAACTCTTTTTGCTTTTGGGCTTGTTGAGTACATTGGAATTCTTATAGATGCACTGCGGTTTCTCTGTGAGTATGCAAGGTTAACAGGAGCTTCAAAACCCGGGACAAGTCTTTTATAAGAATTTGTCGTGGGATTAGTAAATGCAAGTAAACTCGGAGCGTGCTTTAACAAACCGCCAATAAAATACAGAGCTAATTCACTCAAACCAGCATACCCGGAACCTGCAAATAATGGCTTACCTTTTTTCCAGAGAGAAGTATGAACATGCATTCCGCTTCCATTATCACCAAAAATCGGTTTTGGCATATAGGTTACAGTTCTGTTATTTCTTTTAGCCGTGTTTTTAACAATATACTTGAACAACAAAAGCTGATCGGCAGCTTTTAACAAAGGCTGAAATCTTAAATCAATTTCGCACTGGCCTCCGCTTGCAACCTCGTGATGCTGGGCCTCTACTTCAATCCCACAATTTTCAAGATTAAGAACCATTTCATTTCTTAAATCCATCAGCGAATCTGTCGGAGGAACCGGAAAATATCCTTCTTTGTACCTTGGTTTATAACCGAGATTAGGTTTTTCCTCCCTGCCGCTGTTCCATTTTCCTTCGATTGAATCCACATAATAAAAACTGCTGTTAGGCTGAGAATCAAACTTTACATCATCAAATACAAAAAATTCTGCTTCGGGACCATAATAAACTGTATCAGCTATCCCGGTTGATATAAGATATGACTGGGCTTTCTGAGCAATATTGCGTGGACAGCGGGTGTACTTCTCTTTTGTTGCAGGCTCATAAACATCACAAATCAGGCTGATGGTTGGAGCAACAATAAAGGGATCGACGAACATTGTTTCGGGATCAGGAGTGATAAGCATATCACTTTCATTTATTGCTTTCCATCCTCTGATTGATGAGCCGTCAAAGCCAAAGCCATCTTCAAAAGATCCGGCATTAAATTGAGAAACAGGTACAGTAAAATGCTGCCATTGACCGGGAAAATCCATGAACTTCAGGTCAACAAATTTTATCCCATTGTCTTTTATGAACTTGAGAACCTTTTCGATTGGAGAATTTGATTTAGCCATATTTTTCCTTTTTAAGTTATTAAATATTGATTTCTGTTGTTTCTTTAATTGTTGAAAGAACATAGGTTGTTTTTGTCCCCAAGACACCTGGCCAGGTTTGAATTTCACCCAGAAGCTTTTCAAGTGATTCGGTATTTTTAACCACAGCTTTTAATAAGTGTGAACCTTCTCCAAGCACAGCGTGACATTCGATAATCTCAGGAATAAGCTTCACTTTAGAGAACAGTGTTTTATAATGTTTCGAAGAATCCATATTAACCTGAATAAAGACCGTTATGTCATATCCAAAAGTTTTTCGGTTTAGTTTAGCATAATAACCTTCAATCACTCCTTTCTCTTCAAGCTTGTTCAATCTTTCACTTACCGAAGGAATTGAAAGCCCCACAGCATCAGCCAGCTGGTTGCGCTTCATTCTACCGTTTCTTTGCAATAAGTTGAGAATTGTAATATCTAAAGCATCTAACATAAATTGCCTTACTTATTTTGGATAATAAAACTTTTTTATTGATAAATTAAGGGATTTCCCATTAACAAGCAACAAAATATTTTATTTTTGGAAACTTACACAGACAAAAAGTTAAAATATTTGCTTGCTTGTACTGAAAAGTCCAGCTTTTTAAGAGAATCGTAACCCATTTCCAATTTTTCTAACTCTGAGGCAGAGGATGAAATGTAATTGAGTTTGCTAATGAAGTCTTTTTCTGAATAAAACAATGAAACATCCCGATAATCAGGATGAATACGGAAAGATTCATGAAGCAGCATTGGCTTTCTGAATCCGAGTGCGAGATTAAAAACGCCGGATATTCCTGTTTCAAGAAATGAGTTGAAGTATTTTCCGGAAGGATGAATCAGCGGAAGAATAATCGAACTGCTTTTTATTGATTGATAAAATTCTTCATCATCGATGAAATTGTTGTATGTTATAAAAATTTCATCAAGATTTTTTTCATTGATTAACTGCTTTATTTTTCCTCCTTCTTTACCAGACGAATTGCCCAGAATTTGAAATTTAATTTTTGGATTCAAATTGATTTTATTTTCTGCCAGGATGTTGATCAAAGTTTTATAATCTTTTCTTTCGGGTTCAACTGCGCCGGGCAAGCAAACAATAAAATCATCATCGCTTTTTACCGGTGTTTTTGCAAATGCCTCCTGAAAATAAATCGGATAGAATGATTCAAACTTTAAGTTGTCCCCTTTGTAATTATTTTTTAACCAAACTAAAACGTAATCATTCAGTACAAAATACTTTCTGACTTTTAAGGAAATAATTTTTTGCGTAAAGCTTTTTACAGCTTTTTCAGCATGATGGAGTATTCCAGCGGCTTTTATCTTTTTGAAAAGAAGAAAGGGAATTAAATCTCTTACAATTAATCCTTCGGCGGTATTGAATATTATTGTATCAATTTTTTCTTTCTGAACATACCTGAGCAGTTCCCGGTAAAGTCTTATTCTTGACCAATCAGGATTTGTTTTTGTGATAATGGCAGAAGATAAAGCTTTAAATGGAGAGTAATGGTTTATAAATAAATGAATTTTACATCCATATTTTTCAAGAAAAAGGATCTGAGAAAAAATCAGTTCGCTGTGTGAAGCAGAAAATTCAACTATTAAAAAATTTTTCACTCTTGAAAATTATTAATCCTTTTTTTGTCCGGCACTTTAAAGATTATTTTCTTTCAGGTCTTTTTTAAAATTCTCTTTGTTCTTTTTGCGATTATATTTTTTCTTAGCCGGTTCCACCTTAGGCGGCTTCAGTGGTACAGGAATTCTTTTTTTCTTCAGCAATTCTTTCTTTGTTTTCAAATCAGAAGATTGCATAAATAAATGGAGCTAATGCTGAACCTTTAGTCAGAATGATTAATCCACCAAGCAACAGAAGAAATATTAATATTGGTGCAAGCCACCATTTTTTTCTGACCTTTAAAAATTGCCATAGTTCCGAAATGATTGATAGTTTACTCATTTTATGCCTTAGAGGAAAAATTATATCTAAAAATTATACTTTTTAATTTTCTCTTAAAATTGTCTTTCAAATTCTTCTTTGGAAAAAGATTGGATTTCTCTTTTTACCCAGTAGGATTTCTGCTCCTTATTCCACCTTTCTGAAATAAAATCCTTGCCAGCTATTCGTGCTATTATGCCGATTGGAGTAATAACGAGATAATACAATAAAATCAATATCAGCCTTGATGTAAACCAGCCAAGAATCAGTGCAAGACTCATCCAGACTTTATTGAAAGGCTTCAGAGCCTTCGGAAAAATAATACCTGCAAGTGAAAGGAAGATTCCTACTGCTCCAAAATAAACAAAACCGGACCTGTTATTAAAAAACAGAACTGCCGTTATGGCAAGTAAAACAATTCCGACAGTTAAACCAAATTTTCTTAATGCCTTTGTAGATTGATCAATATGTTTTATTTCTTCTTTAAGCATAATTTTTAATCAAGCTGAAATTCTTTTTTCCAATCGATGTCGCTGCTAAGCGGTTTTTGTTTTTTCTTGTCGATCAGAAAATTTTCCAGGACAAGATAATCCATATCGGTACGCATAAAACAGGTATATGCATCTTTTGGTGAACAGACAATAGGTTCACCGCGAACATTAAATGAGGTATTAATTATAACTGCACAATTATATTTCTCATCAAAATATTTTAAGAGGCTGTGATATCTCGGGTTAGTTTCTTTGTGCACAGTTTGAATCCTTGCAGAATAGTCTATATGAGTAATTGCGGGAATATCTGAGCGAACTACATTTAATTTATCGATTCCAAACAGTTCTTTTTCAGATTCACTCATTTTCTTTTGTCTGCTTTTCTTTACATCTGCAACCAAAAGCATATAAGGGCTTTCTGTGTTCATTTCAAAATACTCAGAAACTTTTTCCGCAAGAACAGAAGGAGCGAACGGTCGAAAACTTTCTCTGAATTTTATTTTAAGATTCATTATGCTTTGCATTTTGGGGGAACGGGCATCACCGATAATTGATCTGGCGCCAAGTGCTCTTGGCCCAAATTCCATTCTTCCGCTAAACCAGCCTACAACTTTTTCCTGAGCAATAAAATCACCAACGATTTTTATCAGCTCATCATCATCCAACTTTACTGCATCAATATTATTCTCTTTAATAAACTTTTCTATTTGCCCGTTATTATATTGCGGACCAAGATAAGATCCTTTCTGAGTATCCAATTCGGAAGTAATTATTCTGGGATTTCCAAGATAGCAATACCAGGCAGCTAAAGCAGCCCCAAGAGCACCTCCTGCATCTCCAGCTGCAGGCTGTATCCATATTTTTTCAAATGGTCCTTCTCGAAGCAATCTTCCATTTGCAACACAATTAAGTGCAACTCCTCCGGCCAGTACAAGGTTTTTTTGATTCGTTTCAACAAATACATTGTTACCCATTTTCAGCACGATCTCTTCTGTAACTTCCTGAAGTGAACGGGCTAAATCCATTTCTTTTTGTGTCAGTTTAGATTCAGGTTCACGGGGAGGACCTCCAAAAAGTTTATGAAACTTTTCATTAGTCATCGTTAACCCGGCACAATAATTAAAATAGTTCATATTCATTTTAAATGAGCCATCTTCTCTCAAATCAATCAACTCTTTTAAGATGATATGCTTGTATTTAGGTTCCCCGTAAGGTGCAAGACCCATTACTTTGTATTCACCTGAATTCACTTTAAAACCTGTGTAATATGTGAATGCAGAATAAAGCAGTCCCAAAGAGTGGGGAAACCTTATTTCGGCAAACAATTCTATGCTATTGTTTTTACCAACACCAAAGCTTGTTGTTGTCCATTCACCAACTCCATCCATAGTAAGTATTGCTGATTCATCGAAGGGAGAGGGATAAAATGCCGAAGCTGCGTGAGAAAGGTGATGTTCGGGAAAAATAATTTTTCCTTCAAAGCTGAGCTCTTTTTTAATCAATTCTTTCATCCAGAGCTTTTCTCTTATCCACAGAGGCATCGCTTTGATAAAAGATTTGATTCCCACCGGTGCATAAGTCAAATATGTTTCAAGCAGTCTTTCAAATTTGAGAAAGGGTTTATCATAAAAAGCAACAATTTCAAGGTCATTGCTTTTTATGCCGGCAAAGTCTAGACAAAATCGAATAGAGTTAACAGGGAAATTGTGATCATGCTTCTTACGGGTGAAGCGCTCTTCCTGCGCTGCTGCAATAATTTCACCATCCTTTACAATACATGCAGCACTATCGTGGTAATATGCAGAAATACCCAGTATATACATCTAAATTTTTTCTACGCCTTTAAAGATGAAATTAAAAACCATAAACAGGGTGCTAAAGATACTTTTAATTTATTGTTTCTTAAAATTATATTAAGGTCATAAAAGTTTGAATAATAATACTGAATAATAATGGCGAAGAAAAGCGATAAAAACAAAATCAAGAACTCTGAAAAACCCACAGAGCAGATAAAGAAAAAACCACCGAAAATCTTCTACCTTATATTACTTCTTATTCCGGTAACATTTTTCGTTATTCTGGAGTTCGCACTGAGGATTTTTAATTATGGCTTTAATAATGACCAATGGATTGAAGCAACTGCAGGGAAATTGATCCTGAATCCTGAACTGGCAAGGAGATATTTTTATACAACTAACAGTCTTCCGTATTCCAACCAGGAAGTATTTGATGCCATAAAAAAAGAAAATTCATTCCGGGTTTTTATTTTGGGTGAAAGTAGTGCAGCCGGATTTCCTTATGCACCACTTGGATCTTTTTCAAGATACATCAGCACCCGATTGGAACTTCTTTACCCGAAAAGTAAAATCGAAGTAATAAATCTTGGCATCACTGCCGTAAACAGCTACACCATCAGGGATTTGGTTGATGGGGTTATAGATCAAAATCCGGATTTAATAATAATTTATACGGGGCATAATGAATACTATGGGGCATTGGGAGTTGCATCAACAGAATCTTTCGGAGGATCTAGATTTTTTGTTAATCTTAATTTGTACCTGAGCAACTTTAAAACTTATGAACTGCTGAGAGACGTATTGAGAAAAGTTTCAGAGATGCTTTCCGATAATAAAAACGCCGCAAGTGATGAAACACTAATGGCAAGAATGGTTAAAGAACAATTCATTCCATACAACTCTGATATATACCGGGAAGGCCTTGCACAATTCGAAGGAAATATGCGCGAGGTGCTTGAAAGAATTAAAGACGCCGGGGTTCCGGTATTGCTTTCAACACTTACAAGCAACTTAAAGGATCAATACCCATTTGTATCACTTGAAAGCAAAGATCACCCGAAAGCATCTGAAGTATTTGAACAAGCACGCTTAAAGTATATCGAACAGAATTTTTCCGAGGCAAAGCAGCTTTTTATAAGAGCAAAAGAACTTGATGCATTACGTTTCCGGGCTCCTGAAAAAATTAATGAAATGATTAAATCATTTGGCAAAGAGTTCAATTACTTTGTCGTTGATATTGACTCCGCATTTAATGCTTCTAGTCCGGGAGGAATTGTTGGAAATAATCTGATGGTCGAACATCTTCATCCAACCTTGAATGGCTACAAGTTCATGGGTAAACTCTTTTTTGAAGCTATGAAAAAGAAAAACTTTTTACCTAAAACATCCCCCGTCCCTGTTGACGAAATGAAACAGGACAGTCTTACGAATAAATTTTTTAAATTCTCGCGCCTTGATTCTGTTCTTGCAAATTACAGAATTACAGCACTCAAAAACGACTGGCCATTTATTTCAAGAGACCGGCGGAAACCTCTTTCAGAGATTTTACCCAGAAAAGATTTTATTGATTCTATTGCTTATGAATGCATTGAGGGAAAATTAAACTGGGAAGAGCTTCACCGAAAAGCTGCCCAGTGGTACTTATCAAATAACCAATTCGATAAGTTTAAGGAACAAATGGATATACTTATCGCACAATTCCCTGTAATTGTTGAATATTATGATTTCCTTTCAAATCAGCTTCTTAAAAAACAAAGATACCAGGAAGCTCACTATTACCTGAAGCAGAGATATGATTTAAAACCCGATGCATTCTCTTCAAAGTGGCTCGGCATTATAAATCTATCTTGGGGAAATTATGACAGGTCAATTGAGCTAATGACAGAGTCGCTGCGGTATAATTCGGGTGATGATCAGGTACTCTATAACCTTGCAGGAGCATACATTGCGAAAGAAGATTACACAAAGGCACTTGATTACATCAGAAAATGTTTACTGATAAATCCTCAATTTCCCGGGGCAAAAGATGTTGAGAACCAATTAAAGGCAGCACTTAAAATCAAGTAATCCTGATTATTAATAACAACTTAAAATTTCTAAACAAAAAAGGCGATCCGGAGATCGCCTTTACCTCAGAACTTTAAGAATTCCGAAATTACTTTATAAGCATCATCTTCTTTGTTACTGTAAAATCTCCTGCAGTCAGAGTATAGAAATAAACTCCGGTGCTGAGATTAGCAGCTGAGAAGTAATACTCATATTGACCTGCTGACATTTCTCTGTCAACAAGAATAGCAACTTCATTACCAAGAACATCATAAACCTTCAAGCTAACAAGCTGTGTTTCAGGAACATTGAACCTGATAATAGTTGCAGGGTTGAAAGGATTAGGATAGTTCTGTGATAGATCAAATTTATCAAGGGCAAGAGTATTATCTTCAACATCAAGAGATGTATAAGGATCGGTTTCCTGATCTGGTTTTACTTCAGAGTTAGTCCAGGTATCAACCGGCATAGTCCAAGGATTAACAGGGAAAGTTCTTGGTGCACTTTGACCAATGTATCTTACTCTGTAAGCAAAATCACCAAAGCCTGCTGGTTCAAATGACCAGCCACTGGTGTTTTTAAATGCATATCTGTACTGGAACGAGTTGAACGAAGGATCGGCAACCTGTAGAGTACCAGTGTAAATAAGATCAGACTCAGGATCGGTAAGCTGAAGGACTTTCATTTCGTCTGTATCTGTCCAGCCCTGACTTCTAGTGAAAGAAGGTTGTTCGCAAATCCACCATACGGTGTCTGTTGCAGCATTGAAATTGGTTGGAGGAGCAGTAGCAGGCTGCATATTAACTCTGAAAGTAACTGAAAGATTTTTACCATCCTCAATTACCCATTCAGGGCTAATATCATCATAATAGGCATCGTTTGCTTCCTGATTAGGCTGACCAAGGAATAAAACGTTTCTGTTTCCACCACCTTGTGAGTTTGGTCTTTCCCAACCATCTGTCCAGATTCCTGGATTTGCAAGATCAACATAAAATTTGTATGCCTGGTCTTCATTCAAACCCACATTAGTAAAAGGAACATTGAGGAAGAATTTGTTCGCATCAAGTGGATCCTGAAACATTTTTGAACGAAGAGGATCACCATCGCTCCAGCCATTAAAGCTTCCTCTAACCTGCAAAGAATCATTTACTACGTCAAAGATTCCAACTTCTGACATAACGCTCATGTCAACCTTGAATAAAATGTTTCCATTTCCAACAAGAGTAACTATTGAGTCATTATTAAACCAAACAACTGGCAGTACAAGGTCGGTTGTTCCAACGGCAACTGATCGGTTTCCACCAATCTGCTCGTCTTTACCTTCCCAACCCAAACCAATGTTGTATTTATATTCATAGGTAGTATTTTTTGCCACCTTATAGGTTTTAGTATAAATACTGTCACCGTCGGCATCTGACATAGTTTTTGTGTTATTTGCAGGAGGCTCGTTCAACCAGTTGTTGAAACCGCCAGGGACAGTAACAACTTCAGTTGCCGGGTTGAAGTAAGTCTCCTTAATTTTCACACTCATATTAACTCTGAATGTGACATCTACTGAATCCTGAGCTAATGAGGAACCAAATCCCACCAGCACGAATGCAGCAATTAGTACAAGGAATTTTTTCATTTAGTTAGTCCTTTCTTTTGTTGAAGGATATTTTAATTAGTTAGTTTCAGGTTAAAAAGCTAATCTCACCCCAAAACTGTGTGTATTCCCAAGATATTCATATTCTTGATATGCATAATCTACTGAAATTTTTATAAATCCTAAACCACCATAATTAAGACCTGCCCCAAGAGTCAATCCTTCCTGGCTGTCTTCAAGCCCCAAAGTTTTATAACCTGCGCGAAGCATTACAAGTTCATCAAGCAGAGCAACTTCTCCACCAATATTTACCCACTGGCTGTTGTCGTTAGGATGAACTGCATCAACAGCAAGAGTGAATCTCTGGTTATCGAGGAAGTTAAAATCCTTCGATAGTCCAATTTGTAAACGAAGCGGCAGCTCGAATTTATCAGTGGAAAGATATGAATCGATAGTTTCATTATTTCCCTGTCGGGTCGGGTCGGGGTCGTATCTTACGAGCAAGTCATCGCCCTGCATCTGCATTTTTGTACCATAGTTAGTGATACTGCTCGAAAAACGTATTCCATAAAATGGTGTGTTGAAAATTGTTCCGATGTCGAATGAAAATCCATCAGCGCTGGAGTTAAAGATATTTTCCCTGATGTATTTTATATTCATTCCAACCAGAAAATCTTCAGTTATCTGGCGGGCATAAGTAAGCCCGAAGGCATAACTTCCTGCTGTAAATTTTTCTCCGGTTCCATCGGGGAAGTATTCGGTAGTTACATCCATTTCGCCAAAATCAAGAACGGTTACTGCAAAGCCAAAACTTCCAAAGTCTCCGGCCGGAAGAACAACTCCTACATAATTAAGATTGATATCTGCAAATAAACTGGTATATGTAAAAATACCTTCGTATCTGTCCAGCAATGCGATGCCGGCAGGATTCCAGTAAAGTGCAGATGCATCATTTGATATTGAAGTAAAGGCACCACCCATTGCATTTGCCCGTGGTCCTATGCCAATACTAAGGAACTTGGCTGCTGTAGTTCCTGTCTTTTTAACTTCTTTTGCTTCAGTTGTTATATAACCGGCTAAAGCAAATGAGATTATTATTGCTAAGATTATTTTTTTGTTAAACACTTTATCACCTCAGTTATAATTTCAAAACTTATTTTATTACAGCAAATTTGCCGATCTTTTCACCAATGCCCGGGGCATCAATATGAAAAACATAAACGCCGTATGATATTGACAGGTTATCCTTTGAAAGCATATCCCATTCAGCAGAGCCATCATTAAACTGCGATTCATGATCAATTACATCGACAAGTTCACCATTAACTGTAAATATTCTGATAGTACATTTATTCGGTAAATGTGTAAAGTGCAGAGACCTGGGGCCTCGTCCTGATTGATAAGGATTCTTTGGCTCCCAATCTGCCGAAGCAACATAAGGATTTGGAACGACTTTTATAAGATTTAGCTGTTCGGCAGCAAGCTTGTTATCAATCTTTCCTTTCTGAGCAACAAATCTGAATACATCAGATGAAAGGAATGGCTTTCTGAGAAATACGAAAGCTGTGTCATTAATTCCGGGTATTTCCTGGTTAAGTGAGTCAACCGGCTGTTTATCAAGGAAAAACCACCAGGTAAAGACAAGTGAATCCTGGGCATTCTTTTCTAAGAATACAATCCTGTCTTTATTTGCAGCTTTGGTAGATAATCTTCCCTTTCCGCCAATGAGAGTATCTCGTTCAATAAATCCGAATTGGATTTCGGTATTTGAACTTTTATTGAACACCTTGAAATTTACAGGCATAGAGGGAAATGTCAGCGTCCCGAGTTTAAATGTTGTTGAAGTTCCAAATCCGACATCACCGAAGGAAATTACATAATCGCTCGGATTCTCCTGTCCTTTCAATGCAGGGCTAGGCCAGATAAATTTATCAAAAATAAATGGAGGAATATTATTATCATTCCATTTAGAAGTTTCGGTATTTAATGCAACTCTTGACTCGTTAATAAAACGTAGTCTGAAACCATCAATAAGCGGCTGCTCGAAATCAGCGGCTAGCTCAGTACTTTTATCAATAAGAACTTTGTTGTCGGTTGAATCTATCAAGGTAAAATTCTTAGTTGTTAAAGTATCAGGTTTTCCGGAACCACCAACTTTTAACGTATCTTCAAATGAAATCTTGTAAACATGACCATCTTTAATTTTATTTATGTCAATGATATCATAAAATACTTTTCCGGTAGTTGTACCTGATTCAAGAGCGATATTGCCAAGTGTTGGCTGAATATATCCTGCAGATGGAGCCTCGGGAGTTACGCGCACTACGTTTGGTCCAAGCTTAACTCCACCATCAGGTTGAAGTGATACTCTGATCGGACTTTCTGTAGGAATAATATTTCCCTGCGGAAAACCAAAGTCATAAGAAACAACAGCGTAGTAATAAGTGAATCCGTTAAGTGCAGTTGTATCAACAAATGAATGCTTCAATCCTGAATCAGTTCCTAAATTATATTTTACGCCTTCGAATCCAATAGAATCGAGTCCTTTAATTCCGTCAACCAGGTCAAAAATAGCAATCGGGATTCTGAACACAGGGGTTCCATTTGCCGTTGTAATATTCAAAGGATCGAGGAATGCGGGATCTGAAGCACGGTAGATTCGGTAACCCTCAAAGTCTCTGCCATTACCACCTATTGCATCGATGTAAGCATCAAAAGTATTTTCAGCTTCAGAATCCCAGTACAAAGTTACTTTGTTATCACCGGGAATCGCTGTGAGTACAGGAGTTATCGGTGCGTTTGCAAACTGATAGTCATTATTATAAGTCTCCTGTGCTCTGTCTCGTTTCTTAAGTATTTCTGCTTTCCTTAATTCACTGTTAGGATCAGGCAGCGGACCGTTTGCAAATAAGACTGCAAGTGAAATTGGTTCGATCTGTCCTGGTTTCATTGGGAAATAGCTTGAAGAAACGAAAAGATCGTACTCACCGGCAACTACTTCCTGCGGATCATAAAATTTTCCCGGGATGATGAAATTAAACCACATTAATTCGTCATTATTAATATTTAATCCTCCTGCGGCAAGATAATCTGCATTAGTGATACCGATCTGATCAGTTTCTGAAACGTCAGTTAAATCCACATTAGGCTCACCGGGCAAGCCTGTGCCAGCACCACTGGTTGGAATACCATCCTCCTCGCCAAAGTCTCCGGTCTGAGGAACGCCATCAAGACCAACATCATCTGTCAAAATATTCCAATCGCCATCGTTATCAATTCCGTCATCTCTGGATTCATCGACCATATCATCTATGCCTTCATCCATAAATTCATCGAGTCTGCCGTCGTTATTATTATCAATTCCATCGGCATATTTTTTACCAAGGTCTTCAGACTTTAAATCATAAAGTATAATACTTGTACCGGGAACTTTATACCGGAAATAAGGAGCATCGCCTGCAGCCTGATCTATCATTGCCTGGGTTACAACCGGACTGCTCTCTTCCCCGTCGTCGTCGTTATCGATATTATCCCGAAACGCTCTTCCAATATCTTCATCCTCAACCATAACAAGGTGAACCTGTCCATTCTGAACAGGATCATTCTGGGGATCTGCTGGCCAGCGTTTCCATTGATCACTAAAAACAAGACTAACCATTTCAGCAGTAACTACAGGGGCATTACTTTCTGCATCACCATTCTGATCGATATAATCAGCATATGTGACCCCCACCTGAATTCCAAAAGGAATGTGAGTTTTATTTTCGTCAATCAAACCATTACCATTATTATCTATGCCATCGGTTCTTCTCGGATCCTGATCTGAAATTGAAGCATCACTTTCTCCGAGAAGCATTGCTTCAGTAACCTTCGGTCCGAATTTTTCTCCATCACCATCATTATCAATACGGTCAAGAGCATTACCGGGGGTTTCAAGAAAAGCTACTGCAACCATTCCAACCGGATTACTGCCAAATTCAGGCGCCCGGTTATCATTATCGCGAGTCCAGGCAATATCTTCAAGAAGTTCGAATTCAGAAACATCATCCTGGGAATCGCCGTTACCACCAACAAAGTCTGCATACCAGATGGTAACACCTGTTTTCTTTATTGGTTTAGTTCCATCGTTCTTAATACTGTGAAGAATAAAAACTGCATCTTCAACCAGAATCTGACTCCAGGCCAATACTCTTTGATCAACGAGAATTCCAAGACCTTTACGGGTATTATCGGTTGAATCGGGAAAATATTCAGTGTACCTGTCATATCTGTCATCGGAGTAGCGGAAAAACATTTCCTGATCTGCGTTAAATTTGTTTTTACCGAAATAGCCATTCCAGCTTCCGGGCCAGCCGGGATCAACGGAATCAACCATCTTATCAGGCCAGAAAGCAGGCCAGGTTTCGGGATTGACACTGGTAGCTATTTCATTTGCGGTTTTGTTATAATAGCCGGGAACCGGTTCAAAGTTCCAGGTTTTCCCTTCAGGTGAGGTCCTATAGTTCATAACATCGATGATGCGCTTGGTATCACCCAGGTTATCCTGAACTTCACCGCCAACAAATATTCCTGTTAATGCAAGGTATACCTGACCAGTGTTTTTTGGCCATTCGTAGGGTGTTTGAACACTAATTGGGAATGAACCACCTTCTCTTCCGGTTTGACCGAAATTGAAAATTGATGTTCTCACTCTATTACCTTCCATTTGACCCTTGGTTCTTTCTTTCGGGTCACCCCGCTCTTTGCCAGGTTTATACTGAGCATAAGCTCCGGAGCTGATAATTAGAATGAGAAGTAATAATGTTGTTAATTTAAATATCTGTTTCATTAATTTTTTCTCCTAGTGGAATTCGTAAAATCAAAAAGAAAATTCGAAACCTAATTGAACCTGCCTTGGCTCACCATAATGCCAGGGAAATCTCAGGTATTCTTCAACAGTGTTCGGTCGATTTGGATCTTCGCCAACATTCTGTCCCTGGGTTGTAAAATCTGGCTGACCAGTGTCGCCGAAAACATTTACTACAGTTCGATTATCTAACAAATTAAATACGCTAAGGAAAACATTTATTTCATAACCCATAACATCAAATAATTTGTTGAGCTTCAAATCCATAGTAAACTGAGTGGGCCTGCGTCTGCTGTTTCGCTGCAATCCCGATGATATTCCTCGGTCGGCAGTATATTGAGTAATTGCAGGAGTGTATGGCAAACCTGTTCCATACCTTGCAAGTAAACTTGCACCCCAATCTTCGCCGCCAACAAAAAAGCTTAAATTCAGCAGATGGCGCTGATCCCAATCCAGTGGAAGTAAAAACAAAGCAGGCTCGTTGTTGCCTTGCTGAGCAAAGAATTCATCTTCGGGGCTTGAGTTGCTTCCTTCAGCAACCTGATATGTGTATGTAAAATCAAAAGAATAATTACTTCCAAATCTTTTGTTAAAAGTAAGCGTAACTCCTTTAACGTTTGAATAATCTTTGTTGATATACTTGGAGTAAGTGACAAGATTCCTGGTGGCTGTTAATGGTCCTGCAGTAATCCAGTTTCTTATATCTCTGTAAAAACCTGTTACATCAAGCATAAAATCATTCATGAACTCCTGTTTGAAACCGATTTCGTACATAACAGTTCTTTGGGCATCAAGATCAGGATTTCCGTAAACTCCATAATTGCTACCAGACTCGGGGACTTTGTAGGCACCGTTATTAAACAAATATTGGAATGTAGGTATTTGTAAAAAGTTACCGTAAGAAAAGTGAACTACTCCACTTTCGCTTATCGGATATGCAATTCCAAAACGGAGACTGGTCTGAGATTTTGGCTCTGAGTCTTTATAAAAATATTTTTCTCTTTCGGAAATCGGCACCTGATCCCATGGAACAGTTAATCCGACTTCTGATGGCGGGCGCAAAGGGTTGTAAATATTAGGATCTGTTGGATCTACTAAAACTTTTCCCTGAGCATCAAAATAATCAAAGCGGACGCCGATGTTAATAATTACGTTTTCAAATTCTATTTTGTCCTGAACGTAAGCAGCAATTTCTATCGGCTTATTAGTATATTTATTCCTGTTAGGTGAATTCTCGGAAGGGATTGCCGGCTCAAAAGGCTCAACAGGAACGTTGTTTACCCTCTTAGGTTCAAGACCGTAGTTGTCGAAACTTAGTTCATGATATCTTCCTTCAAAGCCCAACTTTAAAAGATGATTCTCATGTACCTGACTTGTAAAATCGACTTTCCCGATCATAGAGTTTGTTTCTCTGAAAAACCTGTTGAGATTGGTTCCTTTTGTGCGGAAAGCATAACCAACAATATTCAGTGAATCGGGAGATAAATATCTTGAATCGAAAGGATCTTCAAAAAGATATTCGTTGAAATCACGGAAGAAATACGAACCTTTAACCACATAAAAAGTTGAAGATGATAATAAGTGTGTAACAGTTAAAGTTCCGTTATAGCTATTAGTAAAGGTTTTAACATTACCATCGGGGGTCCACTTCCAGTCGTGGCCATAATTCTGATAATCTTCTTTTGAATAAAGCAGTTCTGCATTCAACTTAACACCCGTTGTTACCCAATAGCTAAGGTTCGCCTGGCCAATCCATCTTTTGCTCCAGTTCATCGAAACATATTTACCATCGCCCGGTGTTCCGTCTATATTATATTTTCTGATTCCATATAAAAAACCGTCATCATAATTGTATCTTCCATTAGCAAAGAATGTAACCTGATCGCCCGTGAAAGGAATTGGTCCGTCGAGGCTTGCCTGTATGTTGTAATTTGCTAATGGATTATAATTATCGATATAAGTAAAGTAGTCAGTGAAATTACTCACATAGTCGCTGCTGTATAATTTTATATTGCCGTGAAAATCTCTTCCTCCTTCTTTTGTTACAGTATTGATAATTCCTGAGAGAGCATTGCCGTATTCAGCATTGAATGTACCGCTGATTACCTGTAATTCCTGGATACTGCTGTTGTCTATTTCAATTCCCCGGCTGTTATCAAAACCATCAGTAATTGAAATACCATTGACCCAGTATGCAATTTCAGAACTTCTGCCGCCTCTTATGTGAAAACTTCCGTCAGAACCTCTGGTAACTCCGGCTTGCAGCTCCAGAACATCATTAAGCTCAAGAACCGGTAAAACCTCAATCTGATCAGAAGAAATAAGTGACTGACTTGAAGTAATATCTTTTTTAATTAATTCTTTTTTGCCTTCAACAACAACGGCCTCAAGCTCAACAACAGATTCGCCGAGTTCAAAATTAACAGTTGATGTCAGGTCAATGCTCACTTGAACATCGGTAACAATCACTGGCTGATAACCGATGTACTGAGCTTTAACACTATATCTTCCCGGAGGAACATTAAGTATAACGTAATTGCCATCGATGTCGGTAGCGGCACCATAATTTGTTCCTTCGACAATTACATTTACAAACGGAAGTCCTTCTCCGGTTGCTTTATCGGTTACTCTTCCGGCAATCTTTCCCGTAGTTCCGGCAAACGATATGCCTGAGAGCAAGAATAAAGCTGAAAGATAAATCGTCAGATATTTTTTCATAAACGACTCCTCGATATGCTTTTAGTTTTTAATGTGAAAAGTACTAATTTCTTAACCAAATATATTGAATGAAGAAAGTAACTGGTAATTAATATTTATCCGGGCTTTCGGCATTAATTCCTTTAAATATTCATCCCTGATAGCGGAACGATGATCAAACTTATATAAATTTTCTACTCTATCTTTCACCAATGAATAGTCAATCGGTTTGCTGTCTATTTTTCCAAGCATTCTGAAAATGCCAAATCCGTTTTCAATTTTTAGCGGCCCGGTAACTTCACCGGCATCTAAGTTCCAGAACAACTCTTCGTAGTCACCAAATTTTTCAGCCTGAGTAAAACCAAGCACACCATTGTTTTTTGCCGACCACTCACGAATTGAAAATTGTTTTGCAAGTTCTCCAAAATCCTCACCTGCAAGAATTCTTGCTTTTATATTTTCAGCAAATTCTTTGCTTTCGACTATGATTTCCTGAAGATTAATTTCACGCATTGTCTGAAAGAACTGAATGTTTTTAGTGTAATAATCGAAAAGTACCGAATCACTCACAATTTTTTTCCTCAGAATTGATTCAAGCTTGTATTTGAGAAAAAGATTCTTCTTCATTTTTTCAGCGGTGCTGATTACAACTGGAAGACGATCATATCCTTTGGACTGTGCAATTAGCAGAAGCTGCTGTTGAATTATCAAACCCTCAATCACTGCCTTTAACGCATTTACGGAAGTAATTTTCGAACGATGGTATTCAGGAATTAAATTGATTTTTTCAAGCACATGTGAACCGGTGTAAGCTTCGCCGTTATACTCTGCGCAAATGTCATCTTTAGATGATGGAGAAGAAATTTCCTCAATGTTCAATTCATTCAGATCAGCGAATAATTTTTGAACTGCATCAGCATTTAAAATAAACTTTGATCTGTCGAAAACTGAATTAAGATATTCAACTTCACCTGCACGCATTTTCCTGATCTTAATAATTCTTTCAAGTTTTGGTTTTTTCATCTGGAATTCATATTCGGTTAAGATAGGAAGTGTAACTCTGTCCTCAACTTTTATAATGCTGTAGCCAAAAGCGGTTTTAACAGGTTTTGAAATCTCCCCCACATTCATCGAATATGCCTGTTCTTCAAATGCAGGATCCATATCACCCCAGGTAAAATAACCAAGATAACCGCCGTTATTTTTTAAAGTTGAATCAGTAAAAATTTCTTTGGCAATTGCCTCAAATCCAACTCCCATCTGAAGCAGCTTGTAAAGGCCATTTGCTTCTTCTTCTGTAGCTGCGTATAAATGCCTGGCTGCAATTTTCTGATTAACTTTAACAAATGTTTGCCTCATCTCATCTTCAGAGGCAGTTAGCTTTGCATATACTTCCTGGTCTTTAAGATATGCGAGGACAGTCTGCTTTTCTGACCACTGAACTTCTTTCAGATATTCCTCGTTGTTGAATATATCTTCATTCGAGTCGAAATATTGCAGAAGCAACTCATTAATCATGTTAGAAAGAATGGCTTCGCGGATTTGATACTTATCCTCAAGTCCGGATGCAATAAGATAGTCGGTATAACGGGATTTAAATTCACTGAGAGTAACCGGATAGCTGCCCACCATTGCAACAACTGAGTCAGCTATTTGAGTAGGCTTAATAGTAAAGGATGTCAGAAGAAAAATCAGGATGAAACTCCGGAATTTCATAGGCATGGGGTATTTGGTTAAGATGGTAAAAACGGTAAAAATTTTTTCATCAACGGTCGTTCACGAATAAAAAAAACGCTATCCTGTAAATCAGGTTAGAAATAAACTAATGAAAGATAACTAAAACTTATTTCTTAAATCAATAATTATAGCTCGCCCATGATAAAATTTAACATTGGGTTCGGCGGCTTAAGAAATAAGGCATTAGTCCAAAATACCTTATTTAATTAGTCAGAGGGAAAAAGCAATAAATGGTGCAGATCTCTTAAGAAATCCGTTTCCTAAGTCAATATCTGTAATAATCTCTTACAAGTATCATCCCCCATCTTGGTTTTGCCTCAATTTTTATTTTTCCATCCTTAACTTCGATTATAGTTTCGTTCAAAACATCTTTATAATATTCTTTATGCTCGACTTCAAGATCAAATAAAGCCGGAGAGAATCCACTATTAATTACAACGATAACTTCATCTTTAATTTCATACTGTTCAACTTTCTTCAAGTTGCTGCGGCTAAAAACGTAAACCCCTGTCTGATCGTTGGCAAGCAATGTCTTAAAGTCCCCAATCTGTAAAGCTTCATTTGAGTTTCTTATCTGAATAAGCTTTTCGTAATGGGAAAAAAGTTCCTGATTAAATTCGTTTTTATCAGGGTATTCTCTTTTTGATTGATCAGGCATAAAAACCTCATCATCATAATTCATATCTTTCCAGAGCATTGGTTTGCGGCAATCAGGATCATCACCGCCCCACATTCCTGATTCACTTCCATAATAAATCATCGGAGATCCAAGTGATGTCATTTGAAGAATAGTCATCAATTTCCAGGTATTAATTTCCTTCTCATTGGGTTTTCTTACAAGATAGTTTGAATCGTCCCTAATGCCTACCCTTTTATCATAAGAGTAATCAGGATTTACTATCCTTGAACCTAATCTGTCTGTGTCGTGACTGTCAAACAAATTCATTAATACATAATTTACTTCTGCGGGGTAATCATCAAGCAGTGATTTAATTCTTTTATCAAATTCACTGGGGGTAATTTTATATTTATTTCCTGCGAGAAAATAAATTACCTCTTTAGCCCAACGGTAATTCATTACAGCATCAAATGCATCGCCCTGAAGCCAGGCTGCTGCATTAAACATTTTGCCATTGTTCCAATCTTCCCACCATACTTCACCGACAATATAAGCATCGGGATTAATTTCTTTTACCCAGGAACGGAATAATTTCCAGAAATTCAAATTAACTTTTTCAGCAACGTCTAATCTCCAGCCATCAATACCGTCTTCGGGATTTCCGTCACCATTAGGGTCCATCCATTTCTTAACGACTGCTTTTATGTGTCCCGCAATTGGAGGGATCAAACCATTTTCATTCTCCTTAAGTTCAGGAAGCTCTTTAACTCCCATCCAACCTTCGTATTCAAATTCATTTTTTAATGTTTTGGGGTCATCCCAGTTTTTTATCGTGAACCAATCTTTGAACTGAGATTCTTGTTGATTCTTAACAACGTCTCTGAAAGCCCAAAAATTAATTCCGGTATGGTTGAAAACACCGTCGATAATAACTTTTATTTCCCTATCGTGAGCCTCTTTAATTAGCTTTAAAAATAACTTATCTGCCGAAGTCCATTGCCAGCTTGAAGGATCAGAATGTGTTTCTGATTCCCAAATTTTTTCGTCTCCGCCGGGATCAGGTCCAAAGTTATTATCGATATGATGATAAAACGCAGCATCATATTTATGCAGAGACGGCGACTCAAATATTGGATTAAAATAAATTGCGTTAACACCTAATTCTTTAAGATAATCAAGCTTATCTATAACTCCCTGCAAATCACCGCCATATCTTCGCCGTTGAATGTTGTACCAAATATCTTTTCCATTTTCTTTTTCATAAGGCTTAAGTTCATACCAGTCTGAAGTCCAGGGATGAATCTTCCAGGGAGAGTTTATGTCATGGGGCCAGGAGCCTTCAAGGCTTTTAACGTCGGGATCATTTTGCTGATCTCCGTTTCGGAATCTTTCAACAAATATCTGATACCAAACTGCTTTCTTTGCCCATCCGGGAACATTGCTTTTTGAATAATCCTTATTTTGAGGATGATTAGTGTTTGATTTTTGGGGAAATGAATTGAGACCGGGAAAGATTACTACTAATAAAGTTAATAATAGGACAAAATATCTTTTCATGGAATTTCGCCGGAATAGTTTTAGATAAATATTAATTTTCTTAAAGAAAATTACTTAAACAGTTTATTAAAGAAAATGAATATGGGGATTAACTTTGCTTCGGAATAAACCTTGGTCGCCAAATATAAAAAGCGGATTGTAAAGAATCCGCTTTTCAAAACCGAGCCTTATTTAGAATTTTCAATATTCCGATATTCTATCATTCCACCTGCTACGTTTTTAGCGTTAAAGCCGTTTTCAATCAGCAAGTGTGTGGCTTTCCTTGAGCGGTTGCCGCTTCTGCAAATTACAGCTATTTGATTCTCTTTATATTTTTCAAGCTCATTAATCCGGTTCTCTAATTCCTGAACGGGGATATGAATTATATTATCAAGTTTACCGAGCGGGCCTGATAATTCCTCTTCTTTTCTGACATCTATTACAACGATCTGTTTTCCTGAATCGAGCTCTTCTTTGAGTTCCTTTGCGCTCATTGAACTTATATCTTCCTGCTGACTGAATGCATTATTCGTAAATATTAAAAATATACTTAATAGGAAAAGTAATTTCCTCATTTAATTATCCTTTTTCAGTTTAATCCGCACAAACCGGAAGCACAGCCACTTGCTGATGAAGAAGCCGGTATTCCGCAGGAGCCATTTTCACAACCGCTTGAATAGCCCGATGATGATTCTACAGAAGCACTAAAAGCTGAAAATAATTTTTTACTTTCGGTTGAATTACAGTTCGGGCAGCTGACTTCCTGCTGATTTAATGTTGATTTGTGAAGCACTTCGTATTTTGTATCACATTTCTGACATCTATATTCAAATATAGGCATTACTTAATTCTCCTTTTTTTGTTTTATAGTTTTAAAGGTATTTATTCGTTTAGATCGAGAAAAGTCATTAGCTTGGTGTGTGCATCAGGTGGAAGTTCAACCTGATACTTTTTATAAAAGTCGATTGTAAGTTCAACAGTTTTGAAATAATTCTGACAACCGGAACATTTTTCAAGATGTGCTTTAATTGCACTGCATTTTTCTGAGTTCAGGTTTTCACCCAAACTTTCACAAATGTGATGCATCACTTCTTTGCAGGTTGCTTCCTTTTTTTTATTCATCTGATTAATGCCTGACTTATTTCTCTTCTTAAAAATGCCCGGGCCCTGTGAAGTCTCGACTTCACTGCGGGAACAGATAACCTGGTAATTTTTGCTGTTTCCTCTGTAGATAACTCTTCAACATCCCTTAACAGAAAAACGATTCTGTACTCCGGTGACAACTTCTGAATTGAAGCATCAAGTATCGTTCTTAATTCTTCATTTTCAGTGGTTTTGTTTGGAAGCGAGCTCCAATCAGCAATATATTTTTCATCAAAAAGCTCCTCATCATCATCAATAGTAACAAATTGCCTCTTCTGCATTTTTCTTGCTTCCATAAGGCAATGGTTGGCAACTATTCTGTACAGCCACGTAGAAAGTTTTGATTGACTCTCAAACTGCTGAAGCGATTTAACCATACTTAAAAAGGTTTCCTGCATTATGTTTTCAGCTTTGTCCCTGTCTCTGCAGATCTTGAATGCAAAGTTATAGACGGTCTGTTCATTTCTTTTGACCAATTCAGCCATGGCCTTTCTGTCGCCCTGTTTTGCCTTTTCTATTAATTGGAGTTCGTCCATTGTGTCAGATGCAATTGTCAGATATTGGTTTCAGGCAGCAAGAAGTTTTTTCGGGATTTTCATTAATTTTCATAACAATGCTTTAAATAATTAAAATATTTCTCTCGCAAATTTTCTGGCATTTTTTCTGACGAAATATAATTCAAAAACTTGTCTAAAACAGAAATTTGATTCGTAATATTTTTAATTAGAAGAATTTATCTTAATAAAATTCCCGATACAAAGTTTTACTGTTGATTTATAATTTTAATGAAAGAACTAATTACAATTCTCGGACCTACAGCTTGCGGCAAAACAAAGTTAGCTGTAAGGCTTGCTCATATATTTAATGGTGAAATTATTTCTGCCGATTCAAGACAGGTTTACCGGGGAATGGATTTGGGAACAGGTAAGGATCTGTCCGATTATAAAATCGAAAATCAACAAATTAAATATCACCTGATTGACATTGTTGATCCTTCAGATGAATTTAATGTTTTCAGTTTCAAACAGCATTTCATCAACTCATTAAAAGATATATTTTCAAGGGGCAAATTGCCGTTTCTAGTTGGAGGAACAGGATTATATCTCAGTTCAGTACTGCAGGACTATAGACTCAAAAAAGCAGATTTTGAAAAAGATTTTGACACACTAAATCGTTTGAGCAATGATGAACTTGTTATGATGCTAAAAGAAATAAATCCAAAGCTGCATAATGTAACTGATTTAAAGAACCGTGAAAGAACTATAAAAGCCATTATAATTTCCAGATCCAACCAGAATTCGTTGTTGATTGATAAAGAAATCAGAAACATCGTGTTGGGAGTTAGGATAAACAGAGAACAAATCAGAAAGAATATCACCGATCGATTGAAAATCAGGCTGAAGCAGGGAATGATTGATGAAGTTAAATCACTGCTCGACTCAGGATTACCATTGAGCAGAATGCTGAACCTTGGTCTCGAATATAAATTCATAGCTCTATACCTGAACGGAGAACTAAAATATAATGATATGTTTCAGAAGCTTAATTCGGCAATACATGATTTTGCAAAAAGGCAAATGACCTGGTTCAGAAAAATGGAACGAGAAGGTGTGGTAATAAATTGGATTGATGGTCCTGATTTTAATAAAGCAAAACAATTAATTGAAAATTATTTGTAAGTCACTGCAAGTCTCGATTCTATCGAGGCAAAGCATTCTGTAAAATTTATCACTGATATTAATAAATGCCGATCCCCGAAAAAATTTCTGCTTACTTAAAAAAACGAGCATCCGGCAAGTGGCTAATTGAAAAAGATTATCCAAACTCTTTTCAAAAGATTATAGTTGTACCATCAATAGCTGAATCAGATAATCTTCCGGCATTAATAAAATCACTTGAACAAAATGACGAACTGGAGTTATTGAATACACTTTTGCTAATAGTTGTAAACAATTCAATTTCCTCTTCGGATGAAGTTAAAAAAGACAATAAAAAAACACTTGAGTATTTAAGAAATCTCCGCAAAAAAATTAATTTATCATTTATCGATGCTAGCACCGAAGGAAAAGAAATGGATGACAAAAATGGTGGAGTTGGTTTAGCACGTAAAATCGGAATGGATCTGGCGCTTACAAAATTTGATTACAACTCTTCACAAAAAAGAATTTTAATTTGCACAGATGCCGATTGCAAAGTTGATTCAGATTATCTCACGGGAATATCGCAAGAGTTTAATCGAAACAATTATGAAGCAGCAGTTGTTAATTTTGCTCATGATACTTCAGGCGAAGATGAAGAAACGAAAGCAATAATCTGTTACGAAATATTTTTACGCTATTATGTTTTGGGGTTAAGCTTTGCAAACTCGGATTATGCTTTTCATACAATCGGCTCAACAATGATTTGTACTCCGGAAGCATATGCAAAAGTTGGGGGAATGAATAAACGCAAAGCTGCTGAAGACTTTTATTTTCTTGAAAAGCTTTCTAAAGTTACCAACATAGGTAAAATCAGTTCAGCTTATGTTTATCCTTCTAAAAGAAGTTCATGGCGTGTTCCTTTCGGAACCGGGCGCAGTGTGCAAAAATTTTTATCTGAAAAGCCTGAAGAATACCTGCTTAACGACCCGGAATCTTTTGTAATTCTAAAAAAATGGCTCAAAGTTTTTTTTGAAGAAAATCCTGTCGATAAAAACATTCTGCTAAATAAAGCTAAAAGCATAAATAAATATTTATTTAATTTTTTAACAGAACAGGGATTCACTGATTTTGCTGCAAAGATTTCTATCATTTTGAATAGAAATCAATTGATGAAACAAAAGAATTATTGGTTTGATGCATTCAGAACATTAAAGCTTATTCATTATCTTCGTGATACCTGTTGTCCAAATATTAATATGTTCGAAGCTCTCGATAACCTTTTTGAGTTATCAAACATTCCAAATGAGATAGGGAATAAAGAAACGATCAGAAAAGCTATTCCCGATTTGGCAGTACAAAAACAATATTTGAATTTATTAAGAAATCTTCAGCGCTGATGATAGTAAAAAGTAATCCGGATGAAATACAGAACTTTTTAGTCGATGCATCAAACTTTAAAGGTGCCTGCGATTCGGTTTTCTTTCCTGAAAACAAAAAAGATATAATCTCTGTCTTAAAGTCCGCAAATAATACCAGAACTCAAGTTACAGTTTCAGGAAACGGCACAGGACTCACGGGTGCCCGTGTTCCTCAAAACGGAATTGTTATTGCTACAGATAAACTGAATAAAATTCTTGAGATAAATGCAAATGAATTTTATGCCTGGATTGAACCTGCTGTTTTACTTTCAGATTTTCAAAAAGAGTTGAAACAGAAAAATCTTTTTTATCCACCTGATCCGACAGAAACTAATTGTTTCATCGGCGGAACGGTTGCAACAAATGCTTCAGGTGCAAAAACTTTTAAGTATGGCTCAACCCGCGATTATGTTATTGGGTTGCAGGTAATTCTTCCCGATGGCGAAGTGATTGATCTTGAACGTGGTAAACAGAAAGCAAAAGGTTATGATCTGGTTTTGATTACTCAAACAGGCAAAAATATCTCTCTGCAAATTCCTGATTATTCTATTCCCGACGTTAAAAACGCTTCCGGTTATTTTGTAAAAAAAGATATGGATGCGGTTGATTTGTTTATCGGTTCTGAAGGTACACTTGGTATTATTACAAAGATTAAACTTAAACTTCTTCCACAACCCGAAGACACAATTTCCTGCGTTTTGTTTTTTGATGATGAAACCACCGCTCTAAATTTCCTTGAAGAAGCAAGAGACACTTCATATCAAAATAAAAAGGACAATGTTAACGATAACATTAACGCTCTTGCACTTGAGTTTTTTGATGAACGCGCATTAAAGTTTTTAGCAAAAGATTTTTCTGCTATTCCAGAAAATGCACAAGCGGCAATTTGGTTTGAGCAGGAATCAACTGCTGATACTTTTGATGCAATTCTTGAAGCTTGGAATAAATTAATGCAAAAACATAGTGTAAACGAAGATATAGCGTGGTTTGCTTTTAGTGATGCGGATAAAGAAAAGATGAAAGATTTTCGTCACGCAATTTCCTGGAAAGTTAATGAGTACGTTGCAAGAAATAATTTCAGAAAACTCGGTACTGATGTTGCTGTTCCGGATAAATCATTCCGTGAGTTTTATTTTACTTTGCAAAACTGGGCTAAGCAAAGCAATATCGATTTTGTTTCTTACGGTCATTTCGGAAACTCACACATTCACTTAAACTTTTTACCAAAGAATGATGAAGAGTTTAACGAAGGCAAAAAACTTTATAAACAAATTTGTGAAGAAGCAGTAAGACAAGGCGGAACAATTTCCGCAGAGCACGGAATAGGTAAAGCTAAACGCGATTATCTATTAATGATGTATGGTGAAGTGAATATTCGTAAGATGGCAGCACTAAAAAAATCTTTAGACCCAAATCTTATTCTTGGTATTGGAAATATTTTTTCAAAAGAGTATTTATAAACAACAAATCCAGTTTCCTTGAGGGACTGGGTTTGTAAAACTTCGGAAATATTTTCCCCCGTTGTCACGAACCATTTCGTGACAAAGCACTACAAATATAAAAAGTCACGAAGTGGTTCGTGACTTCTAAGTTTTCACTTCCCAATCTTATAACTCGTGCCTTCTTTACTATCCTGCAAAACAATGCCAAGCTCTTTTAATCTATCACGTATTGTATCCGAAAGCTGATAATTTTTATTTTTCTTTGCTTCAGTTCTAAGAGTTATCAAAAGTTCAATCAAATCATTTACAAGTTTATCATCGCCAGTACGTGTTTTATTAAAATCAACAATATCTAAAACATTATCTGCAGTTTTTGTTAGAAAGGTTTTTACATCATTATAAAAATTAACATCAATATTTTCTGAAGATGCAATTACGCGGTTTACTTCTTTCACAAAATCAAATATCACCGCTACTGCTTGCGAGGTATTTAAATCTTCATCCATTGCTTCTTCAAATCGCTGATAGAAAGATTTGAAATCAAACTCAGGTTTCACATCAGAAGAAATATTTTTTTTCAACTCATCATTAATTTTATCAACAAGATTTGTAATCTTCTCAAGTCCTTTTTCTGCTGCAGCCAAAAGATCATCTGTAAAGTTTAAAGGTCCGCGGTAATAAGCCTGGGCAAAGAACATTCTAATTGCTTCAGCGGAATATCTTTTTAACACATCTCTTGCTGTAAAAAAGTTACCGAGAGATTTAGACATTTTTTCTTCGTTGATATTAAGAAAACCGAAATGGAGCCAGTACTTTACAAATGGTTTTCCTGTTGCGGCTTCACTTTGCGCAATTTCATTTTCGTGATGTGGAAAAATCAAATCATTTCCTCCGGCGTGAATATCAAATGTTTCTCCCAAATGTTTGCAGCTCATCGCAGAGCACTCAATGTGCCAGCCAGGACGACCTTTTCCCCACGGACTTTCCCAGTAAGGTTCGCCCTCTTTTGCTTTTTTCCATAATGCAAAATCCAAAGGATCATTCTTTTCTTCATTGACATCTATACGCGCACCAACTTCCAACTCTTCAATATTTTTACCGCTTAACTTACCATATCCGTTAAAGTGTTTTACATCATAAAAAACATTGCCGTCTTTGTTGTAAGCAAAACTTTTGTCCTCAAGCTTTTTTATGATATCAATTATCTCATTCATATGCTCAGTTGCTTTGGGATAAACGTTAGCTTTTTTGATCTTCAGTTTTGTTATGTCTTCAAAAAAAGCATTTATGTAATCGGTTGTAACATCATTTGTGCTGCGTCGTTCTTCATTGGCTTTTTTAATGATCTTATCATCAACATCGGTAATATTCATTACAAATTTTACATTGTATCCTTTGTACTCAAGATATCTCCGAACCATGTCAGCCATAACAAAAGAACGTGCGTTGCCGATATGAAAGTAATCATACACAGTTGGTCCGCACATATAAATTCTGACTTCGTTAGGATCAATCGGAATAAATTCTTCAACTTTTTTTGTAAGCGTGTTATAAAGTTTTAACATATTGTTGTTTTTATTTAATTATTGTTTATGCAAATATAAACAATAATAGTAGTCATTACGGAGGTTCAGTTTCTAAGTTTTTCTAAAAGCAATTTAAAGTCATCAGGTAATTCAGAATCAAATCTTACCATTTTTTTCGTGTGGGGATGAATGAAGCCCAATGTTTTTGCATGTAAAGCCTGCCTTGGCATTATTTCCAAAAGATTTTCCAGCCTGCTTTTTATTTTCGGAAGCTGTGCTCCATAAACGAGTTTATTGCCGCCATAAGTTGAATCTCCAAATACGGGATGACCAATTCCAGACAGGTGAACACGTATTTGATGTGTTCTTCCGGTTTTAAGGTTTAGTTTAATGTAAGATGTAAATTCAAATTCATCGAGCACTTCATAACTAGTTATTGCAGCTTTGCCTTCTGTTTTACTTATAGTAAATTTTTTCCTATCATTTTTACTGCGGGTAATATTAGTCTGAATTATTCCCTTCCTATCTTTAAAAAGTCCCCAGCAAACAGCTCTGTATTCTCTTTCAATAGTATGCTTTGAAAACTGCTCAGCTAATTTTGCATGTGTGTAATCATCTTTAGCAACAACAAGCAGTCCGCTTGTATCTTTATCTATTCGATGAACAATCCCAGGCCTTCCTGCTTCATTAACTGCGCTTAAAGATTTAGTATGATGAAGTAGCGCATTTACAAGTGTTCCCGTATAATTTGCATAAGCTGGATGGGCAACCATTCCGGCAGGTTTATTTACAATGATTAAATAATCATCTTCATAAATTATTTGAAGTGGAATATCTTCAGCTTCGGCTTTTTCGGGTCTTGGTGATATGGGCTGACAAGCTTCAATTACGTCGTGAGGTTTAACTGAATAATTTGATTTTACAATTTTACCATTAACTTTTACAAATCCTGCTTCAATCAGCTTTTGAACCTTGGAACGGGTAGAATTTACGATATGATTAGTCAGGAAAAGATCAATGCGTTCCTTCTTTTTCCCCTCAGGAATTTCAAACCTGAAATTCTTTTCCGTTAATATTTTCATCGCTGCGATTATTCAAATCAGCTTCGTTTTTATATTCTTTCAGAGATTCAGTACCTGCGAGTGGTTCTTTTTGATCAGTTACTTTCACGTTCTGTTGATCGGCTTCAGATATATTTTCATCTGTTTTTTCTTTTGGATGCCGGTAGAACAGTAGTAATATCAGCACACCAACAGTAACAGCTGCATCTGCAATGTTGAATATGGGAAAGCGATCATAGTTACGTCCCAGAATGCTGATATTGAAAAAGTCAAAGTCGAAGAAATCAACAACGTGTCCATAAAAAATTTTTTCATAGCCGTAAATAACCCCATAAAACATTCTGTCAATAAGATTACCCACTGCGCCGCCAAGGATAAATGCAAGAGAGAGCCGGAGGCTGAAAGATTGCTTTCTGATTAAGAAAAGATAAATAAATAAACCAACGCTTGCGACCAGAGAGAAAATGGAGATCCATAATTTAAAAGATTCTCCCGGATGATATCCAAAAGCCATTCCGGGATTTTCGATGTAAGTTATTTTGAAAAAGTCACCAATCACCGGGATTGAATCCCCAATAAACATCCCCTGGTGTCTGATATTCATAAAAGGAATAGTGAATCCTTTAATATATAACTTAGTTGCCTGATCAATAATTAAAACTGCCAAAGAAACAAATAATATTCTCAAATTATATCCTGCTTGATTCTTATGATTTTATCTGCAATACACAATTCTGATATGTTTAGTATTATCAGTAAGTGGTTAAAACTGATTTAGCTTAACCCGTTATTTTTTTTCCTGCCTCTGTTTCATAGGCAGGCAAAGCTGACTGTGAGGAACAGCGCGCAATCTTTCCTTGGGAATCAACGGGCATGTTTCGCAAAGGTGCTGCGGTTCATCAATACACTCAAGGCAAATACCATACGTACCAGCATCTATTCTTTTTAATGCATCTTCAAGGTAGCCGAGAAACTTATTTTCCCTCTGAGCATATAAGAAAGTTTTTTCCCGTTCCATAGCATCTGTGCCCTGCTCAGCCATATGCAAAGAGTATGGTGAATTTTCATTTATATATTCACCGGTGGAAGGATCAAGCATCTGATCTTTAAGATTCTGAAGCTGCTCAAGAATTTCGTCGCGTTTTTCAAGGATTATTGTTCTGAACTCTTCAAGTTCTTTTTTACTGTATCCTTTAATATGAGCCACCGATTTTTTTATCGGCTCAAGTTCAAATTGTTCAACTTCAGTTTTCTTTTTCATTTTCCTAACGACCGGCTTTTTTACTATCTCCTTCTTTTTAACAACCTTCTTTACCGGCGGTTTTACTTTTTTAACAACTTTAATCTTCTTGGGTGCAAGCTTTGCGCCTTTCTTTACTTTAAGCCTTGAAACTGTTTTTGCCGTTTTAGTTTTTTTTACCACAGTTTTTTTAGCAGAAACCTTTTTAACTGTTTTTTTAGCCATTTCCAGCCCTCCTAATTTTAAGAATTTACTTTTTCAATTTTTATTACAATTTCTTCTTCGCTGACTTTCCATTCCTGTTTGAAACCAGCTGATGATGAAATGGAATCAGAAAGTTTTTCTGCAAGTGTTTCAACTTTTATATAATCACTGAAGGATTTTACCGAAGAAATAATCTTCGGACTACCAGCATATTCAATATTTATTTTATCAGTCACATTGAAATCCGCATCTTTCCGCATATTCTGAACACGGTTGACAAACTCACGAACATATCCTTCGGCAATCAGTTCATCATTTAATTCAGTATCGATTGCAACTGTAATGCCTTCTTCACTCTCAACTACCCAGCCGGTAATTTCATGACTTATGATTTCAACATCTTCTTTCGATACTTTAATTTCTTCTCCGTCAATTGAAAGCTTAATTGATTCACCTTTCTCTATTGCGCTGATTTCTCCTTTACCAAATTTACCAATGGCTTCTGCAACTGCCTTTACCTTCTTTCCGAATTTTGGTCCGATGCTTTTATAATTTGCCTTAGCAGTTTTATTAACAATTGAAGAATCATCATCAAGTACAACAAGCTCTTTTATGTTAACTTCATCAAGAATAACGTCTTTCATTTCAGACAGAGCTTCCCGAAGACTCTTATCTACAACAACCATTATTTTTTTGAGCGGCTGCCTTACTTTCAGGTTATTTTTCGCCCTGATCGCACGGGTTAAATAAACCACATGCTGGGCAACATCCATTTTTTCTTCCAGCAGCTTTTCGCGGTAACTTGAAACCGGAAAATCAGCCAGATGAACCGACTCGCTGCTTTCCCAACGGGCAACTGAATTCAGATCCCTGTAAATTTCCTCAGATATGAAAGGAGCAAAAGGCGCAGTAAGTTTTGTAACTGTGATAAGACATTCGAGCAAAGTCTGATATGCTGATAATTTATTTTCGTTCAGGTCTGATTTCCAGAAACGTCTTCTTGAACGCCGCACATACCAGTTTGAAAGATGATCGATAGTAAAACTCTGAACAGCACGAGCTGCTTTGGTAACATCATAACTATCCATCAAATCTGTGTATTCTTCAATCAAGGAATTCAGCTTTGAAATAATCCATCTGTCAATTTCAGGTCTTTTTTCATAAGGAATTATTTTTTCATCAAAATCAAACTTATCGATGTTAGCATAAAGTGAAAAGAAAGAATAAGTATTAACAAGCGTTCCAAAAAATTTCCTTTGAACTTCAACCAATCCTTCTTCATCGAATAAAGTCGGACGCCAGGGAGGGCTATTGGTGACCAGGTACCATCTGGTTGCATCAGCTCCGTATTTTTCGAAAAGAATAAACGGATCAACTGTGTTGCCTTTAGACTTTGACATTTTCATACCGTTTTTATCAAGTATCAGCTCGTTCACAATCACATTCTTAAATGCAACATTATCAAACAACATAGTTGAAATTGCGTGAAGTGTATAAAACCACCCGCGTGTCTGATCGATTCCTTCACAAATAAAATCCGAGGGGAAAAAGCTTTTCTCAAATAACTCTTTATTCTCAAAAGGGTAATGATATTGTGCAAACGGCATTGAACCAGAGTCAAACCAAACATCAATTAACTCAGGTGTGCGTTTATAGATTTTGCCGTTCTTTTCAAAGAGTATTTTATCAACAAAAGGTTTATGAAGATCTATATTTTCAACCTGGCTAACCGGAATTCTCTTTCCATCCTGTTCAATAAATCCTTTTTTGAGTTCCTCAATACTGCCAACAGCAAACATATCCCCTTCGTCATTTAACCAGATCGGTAAAGGTGTTGCCCAGAATCTGTCTCTTGATAAAGCCCAGTCTTTATTTTCCTGCAGCCAGTTGCCAAATCTTCCTGAGCCAACTTCAGGCGGCTGCCAGTTAATTGTTTGATTCAACTCATACATTCTCGCAGCAAGTGAAGTGGTTTTAATAAACCAGGATTCTCTTGCATAATAAATTACGGGAACATTTTCATGACGCCAACTGAAAGGATACGAGTGAACAATAGTTTCTTTTCTGTAAAGCTTACCTTCTTCTTTAAGTTTCTGAATTATACCTTTATCGGCATCTTTTACGAATTGACCTGCGAAGTCTGTTACTTCAGAGGTAAACAGTCCACCGCGTGTAACGGGCTGAAGCATCGGGAGCTTATATTCTTTTGAAAGCTCATAGTCGTCTGCACCAAATGCCGGAGCAATGTGTACTATTCCGGAGCCATCTTAAGTGCTTACAAAATTACCAGGGCAAACATAAAAAGCTTTCTTATCTGGTTTTATATAAGGCAGAAGCTGTTCGTATTCAACACCAGCAATCTTTGAGCCCTTAAATTCTTCAAGAACCTGATATTCTCCGTCGATAACAGATAATCTTTCTTTTGCGAGAATTATTTTTTTACCCGCTGTGCTGATTTTAACATAGTCAATATCACGTCCGACAGCAAGAGCGACGTTTGAAATAAGTGTCCACGGAGTTGTAGTCCAAACCAGGAAATATTCATCAGAGTTTTTAATCTTAAAGAGGACATAAACTGATGGATCTTTTGTTTCCCTGTAACCGAGTGCAAGCTCGTGAGAAGATAAAACAGTTTCAGACTGAGGATCCTGCGGTACAATTTTATAATCTTTGTAGATTAATCCTTTATCAAACAAAGTCTTTAATGCCCACCAAACCGATTCAATATAATCGTTGGTGAGAGTTATGTATGCCGAATCAAGATCAATCCAGTAACCCATACGGGTTGTCATCTTTTCCCAAAGATCAAGGTAGGTAAAGACAGATTCGCGGCAAGCCTGATTATATTTTTCAATTCCATATTCAATTACTTCGCTTTTATGTTTGATGCCAAGTTTCTTTTCGACTTCAATCTCGACCGGCAAACCATGAGTATCCCACCCTGCTTTTCTTTCAACTCTGAAGCCGCGCATTGTTTTATACCTGCACACCAAATCCTTCAAAGTTCTGGACATAACGTGATGAATTCCCGGTTTCCCGTTTGCTGTGGGGGGACCTTCATAAAAGGCGAAGATTTTAGATTTATCTCTTAGATTTATACTCTTGTTAAAAATGTCATTTGTTTTCCAGAACTCCAGTATTTGACTTTCAATCTGAGGATAACCTATTTTTTCTAAATTCTGCTTGTACATTTAATACTAAAAGGAATAAGTGATCTAAATATTTTCATACTTTTTAATCAATTCGCGCTCAGCCTGTATATATTCTTTCAGTTCTTTTTCAATTCGTTCTTTCTTTAAAATCATATTTTTCGCAACAGTTTGGGCATCTAACAATATTCTGTCAGCTTTCAATTTTGCTTCGCGTAATTCGAGTTCGGCTTCTTTGTTTGCATCAGTAAGCTTCTGCTCATAGAATATTATTTTTTCTTTATTAGCATTAAGTTCTCGCTGAAGGCTGAAGACTTCAACAACAGACATCCCGAAAAACGCCATTGCCCCAAGCATTATGCTTCGCAGGCTGTAAAGAATCAGGTTTTCAGTCAGCAATTCGTTAGCCGAAAAATATTCCCTGAAAAATGAAATCATCAATACGCTGATAAAAATTACTGAAATGACAACAGCAAAAACAACCTTTCCGCCAAAATGCCAGTTAAGTGTTTTTCCAATTAACCAGCCGCAGACAAAACAAAAAATCGAAAGTATAAACCATACAGCAAAATTATTATCTCCGAAATTGAATATCCCGGTGTTCAGAAAGTTAGAGGAAAAGATTAATATTCCAAGTAAAAGCGGAGTCAAGTAGTTAAATATTTTCTTCAGTTCCATCACAACCTCTTGATTACTTCTTTCATTATCAGGGTCATTTTAGGTTCAGCACGTGCTGCTGTTTCAATAATCTCAGTTACGTTTACAGGTTTTAAAGATTCGGGGAAACATTCATCAGTTATAATGCTGAATCCCAGAACTTTAATGCCCATATGGTTTGCCACAATATTTTCGGGAACGGTTGACATTCCCACAACATCTGCACCTATTGTTCTGAGAAAGCGGTATTCAGCTTTTGTTTCGAGATTAGGACCGGGGACTGCTACATAAACACCTTTCTGAACTTTTATTTTATTTTCAAGGGCAACATCTTCGGCAAGATCAATAAGATTTTTATCATAAGGCTCACTCATATCCGGAAATCTTGGACCAAGTTCATCTTCATTTTTCCCGATAAGAGGATTATCGCCGAGTAAATTAATGTGATCAACCATTATCATTATGTCGCCTTTTCTGAAAAGCGGATTCATTCCACCGCAGGCATTTGAAACCAGAAGTGTATCAACTCCAAGGAACTTCATTACGCGAACAGGATAAGTAATCTGCTGCATCGAGTAACCTTCATAGTAATGAAATCTTCCCTGCATTGCCACGACTTTCTTGTTCCCTATTGAACCAAAAATCAATCTGCCAACGTGAGATTCAACAGTTGAAAGAGGAAAATGAGGAAGGTGAGCATAATCAATTTCGTGAACTATCTTGATTTCTTTAACAAGCCCGCCTAAACCCGTTCCGAGAATAATTCCGACAGGGTATTTATCCGTAGTTAATTTTTCAATAACAGCGAGTGTTTCTTTTATTTTGTTTACCAGTTCACTCATAATTCTAAAGTAATCTTTTTACTATCTCATCAACATCAATATCTGTTTTTTTCTGCTGCTCTATCTGAGGTGCTTCAACATTTTCAGAGCCTGCATCCGACACTTTCATTTCTAAAAGCTGTGCCTGCGAATTAACAATTGATTTCAGCCTGGCTATCAGGAGGTCCTTTTCTTCACGCAAACGGATAACGGCATTCCTGATTTCATTTGTGCTTTCACGGGCTTTTTCAATTATCTGTGCTGCTTTGATTTCTGCTTCTTTAATCATCAGGTTTGTTTGCTTTTTAGTTGACTCAATTGATTTCGAAGAAGATTCCTGAGCTTTTAACAATGTTTCCTGAAGATTTTTTTCGATCTTAACAAATTCTGCAATTCTGTCATTTGCCTGTTCAAGCTGCTTTTTAAGCGAATCATTTTCAAGCTGAATTTCTTCAACCTCGTCAGAAAGTTTTGAGAGGAAAGCGTGGACTTCCTCAGCATCGTAGCCGCGTAATACTTTTTTAAACTCCTGGCGTTTAATGCTCAGAGGGGAAATTCTCATAACTCTCTCCAGCTTTTTGAATAATCCCGTTCTCCAAATATTGCAGAACCTATTCTCAACATAGTTGATCCTTCTTCAATTGCTATCTTATAATCACTCGTCATTCCCATTGAAAGCTCTTTTAGTTTGAATCCCTGCACGTTCAGTTTATCCATTAAATTCCGCAGAGATGAAAAGGAATCTCTTATTATTTTTTCATCATCTGTTAAAGGAGCCATAGTCATTAGCCCCAACAAATCGATATTTGAAGAAGCCATGCAAAAATCAGCAATTCTGATCAATTCATCTTCGGAAGATATACCGAACTTTGAATCCTCATAAGAAGTCTTCATCTGTAAAAGCACCTGCTGTTTTTTTTCAAGCAGCTTAGCTCGTTTATTTATCTCCTCAGCAAGTATGAGCGAATCTACAGAGTGAATAATCCCGGCACATTTAACGGCAGTTTTAACTTTATTTTTTTGAAGTGTACCTATAAAGTGCCAGTTAATCTTTTCAGGAATATTATCAAATTTAATTTCAAGTTCCTGAGCTTTGTTTTCGCCAAAGTCGGTTATACCATTCCTGAAAGCCTCCATTATTTCCTTAGCCCCGAAGAATTTTGAAACAGCAATAAGCTTTATTTCTTCAGGATTACGGGAAACATTTCGACAAATTTCAGAAATGCTTTGACGTAACTTTTTAATATTTTCTGCAATCATTTCAAAATTAAGAGTGTGAATGTATTAGTTTTAATACCAAAAATCAATTTATTAAGTCAACTTTAATCAATTAAAATCTATTTATAACCAGCCTGAGCCATATATCAGCTAATGATTAAAATTACCTTTATTTCGATTAAAAAGTAAACAATCAATCAGTTATTAGTTAGCAATCATCAAACAATTTGAAACTTTTTTTAATTAGTTTTGATAAAGAAATATTGTAAAAATCCGGAGCTAATATGGAAATACCTTTATTAAAACAAATCAAAGAAAAAGCATCACAAAAAAAGAGAACTATCGTTTTACCTGAATCTCACGACGAACGTGTATTAAAAGCAGCATCAATTCTACTGAAAGAAAAGATTGTTTCTGTTATCACGCTTGGCAATGAGGATAAAATAAGAGACGATGCGAAAAAATTATCGCTTGATTTAACGGGCATCCGAATAATCGATCCTTTGAAATCAGAGAAGCTGAGCGATTTCGCGAATATCTTTTATAACCTGAGAAAACACAAAGGCATCACGATTGAGCAGGCTCATGAAACATTGAAAAGAGATTTATTCTTCGGTGCTATGATGGTTAAAGAAGGAATGGCTGAGGGAAGCGTTGCCGGTTCATTCGCATCAACAGCCGATGTACTAAAAGCAGGAATTCAATGTATCGGGATGCCTGAAGGAATTTCAATTGTATCAAGTTTCTTTTTAATGTGCTTCCCCGAAAAAACCTACAGCTTTGCCGACTGTGCTGTGGTACCTTTCCCCGATGCAAAGCAGCTTGGTGACATAGCTATTTCCACAGCCGACAATCACAAAAAACTTACCGGAGAGGATCCATTCATTGCAATGCTTTCATTCTCTACTAAAGGAAGTGCCGCTCATGAGATGATTGACAAAGTACTTGAAGCTACGAATCTGGTTAAACAAAAGCGTCCCGACCTGGTTATAGACGGCGAGCTGCAGTTTGACGCTGCAATTATAGAATCAATCGGTAAAAAGAAAGCACCCGGAAGCAATGTTGCCGGTCGTGCAAATGTGCTAATATTTCCTGATCTGAATGCCGGTAATATTGGATATAAAATTGCCCAGCGATGGGGTAAAGCGGAAGCTGTCGGACCGATGGTACAGGGATTAAGGAAACCATTTTTTGATTTGAGCCGCGGCTGCAGCGTTGAAGATATAGTTAACACAGCATCAATTGCCGCTTTAACGAGCTGATTATTTTTATTTCATCAGATGAAATTATTTAGCTGATAAATAAGAGATGGCATCTTATAAGCAGATGTCATCTCTTTCTCATTAATTGACAGTTTATTATTTCACCAGAATCATTTTCTTTACAGCCGAGAAAAGGTTTTATATTTTGAATAAAACCGCTGCTGCCTGATATTGTTGAATAAGTTGTGTAATCACAAGCGGTACCTGAGAGTGTGCTGTTAATATATTTGATACTGCTGCTGCTGTGCTGCCCAAACTCCCAGCTTTGCCAGGTAAAGTTGTGGCTTGTGGTATCAAGCGTGGTAACTTGTTGATTGACACTGGATACCTGATGCTGGATGCTGGATACTTGGAAAGAATAGTTTTGGTTTGGAAGAAGTGAATCTATGTAGAGCAGTGAGTCTTGAGTATTGAGTACAAATATTTGAGAGAGCGAATTAGCGTTAGGATTATATTGCTTTAATGTTAGTTCTGCAGGTAATGTTAAATCTTTTGTTGTTAACTTTAACCACACTTCAGTACGAGTCACTTCATCCTGCTCAAGAGTTAATGTAGGTTTTTTTACACCTGGCGGCGGCGGCTCTATTGTGTCGCAGCTTGCTGCAAAGAGTATGAGTGAGATTAGGGTTAAAAGAAAATATTGACTAAGGTTAGAGAAAAATATTTTTTCCATAATTTACCCCATTTCCGGTTTACATTCGTTTGTGGGATTTTACAGTTTTGATGCAGAGACAGCTAATCACTAAACTTTTTTCTGTTCTATTTACCGGTGCGAAATAATTCTGAAGGTTAATCTTATTGCTGTTAAACATAATTTTTAATGCAAACTAAACGTAAGAAATAAGATTTCTCATTTCACGCTGAGTAGAAATTTTTGCCGGGTGCTTTAGTGCTAATTAATTCTAAAATGAGTGAAATCGGCCACACTTAATTTTTATTCCTGAACAAATCATAAATTTGAACTTATGATAATCTAATTATGTTGGGCAAAGTAAAGGAGATAAAATTATGCGATACTTTCTTTTAATTACCATTTCGATCGTAACCGCATTCGGATTAACATTTATGATAGCGAAAAGCGGCGATCAGAACTCAAAATCAGAATTATTAACTTCGGGAGACAAAATGAATAACAATATTTACGATATTGTTGTTAAAGATATGGACAACAATGACGTTCCTCTATCTTCCTACAATGGAAAAGTGCTTTTAATTGTTAATGTTGCAAGCTATTGCGGCTATACAAAGCAGTATAAAGGACTTCAGGAAATTTACGATAAATATAGAGATCAGGGATTTGAAGTTCTGGGATTTCCCTGCAATCAGTTTGGCGGACAGGAACCCGGAACAAATGAACAGATTGCAGAATTCTGTTCAACAAACTTTAATATTGACTTTAAGCTTTTTGACAAGATCGATGTAAATGGTGCAAACAGGTCTCCGCTTTATGAAAGACTAACAAATAATTCAGTTACTGAGAAAGGCGATGTGAGCTGGAACTTTGAAAAATTCCTGATTTCGAATGAAGGAAACATAGTTAAAAGATTTAAAAGCAAAGTTGAACCAACAAGCGACGAATTGATTTCAGCTATAGAAAGAGAACTAAAAAAATAATTTCTTCAGAGTGCCGGCAGCTGAATTTTTATTTTGCCGGCGCTTTATTTTTAACCGCTAAACTCACACTCAGGATCAGGAAAGGAACTGAAAACGCTAAATATGCCTGATCAAAAACATCTCCTATCACCGCATTCTGGAATCCCGATTGAAAAATCTTAATCATTAAAGAAATAATAACAGAAGCAAAAAGAATTACTCCGCCAAAGAAAAAAACATCATCCGCAGATTTTGATTTATAACCCGCATACATTGAAACGATAAACAGAATAAAGGGCAGCCAGGCGGGAATTCCCGAAAGCCTTGACTGAATTGAGAATGGGCCTACTTCGAGGAATGAATTCCAGTCCCACAAAACAAATGGAAGAAGCAGAAAAACAAACACCAATATTATCATAACAGAAAAAGTTAATAAACGTAAGGGTTCTGATTTGAATTTGTAAAAAACATACATCGCGATTACGAGTCCCAATATCGATCGTGTTGAAGCTGCAAACCCAAAAGCAATAGCAACGAAAACGAAAGTTGAGAGTTTATAATTATGCTTTAAATAGATTTCCGCCAGATGAATTGCGAAAAGGATCAGGACACTATTTGTGAACAACTCACTATGAACAGCAACCTCGTAATAGAAAACAAGGCTTATAAACAATAGCAGCATTCTAACAGAAATCTCATTAACATTTCTTGAAAACTTGAATAAAAGAAAGAAGAATAATCCGGTTCCGAATAATTGCAAATAGGAAAGCTTGCCAATCAGATGCAAAGGAAGTGAAAGCAGAAATATAAACGGGAAAGAAGATGCTGTAAGAGAATTATTATACGGAAACAAGCCTGAAAAAAATCTATCCCACCATTCGGCAATTGAAGGAGCTCTTCCAATATTTCCAAAACGCGGGACAAAAGTTGTATAAGCAAACAATAATGCTAAAGCAATCCAGCAAAAAAACACTAAAGATTTCTTATTTAATAAGGATTTACTTTTAAAGCCAAACCTGTAAATAACCACCAGAAAAATTAAATAGCTCAATGTAAAAATTAAAGCAGCCAAAGCCGGGAACGGAGTATAAACTGAAGAGTACTTGAATACATAATGAAGATTAATGTATCCAAGCAAAAAAAAAGCCGTGATATTTCTGAAGTTATATGAAGCGAACAACTATCAGCAAAACCAAATTGTTTATAAACCGAACTCTTGTTTAATCATCATCTTTGAAGCAATGATTTCTTTATGATCAAGATTCAACATTCCACCAATTCTTTTCATCAGGTTGTCTTCGTACTTATCAAGCTTCTTATCCGAAAAAACTATTCGCCAAAGATTTTTCAGCAGATCTTTTTTATCATCAGCGGAAAACGTTTCATTTATCGGGGAAATAAATTCATATATACTGATACTCTCCCTGACGCTCTGTTCACTCAGATCAATTAAATCATGAACGGCTTCATCACTGAGGTTGAATTTAGTCTGCAGAAGTGAAATAATATTTTTTCTTTCATCGCCGTCATAAATCTGATCTGAGCGGGCTATTTCAACCAGCAAAGCACAAGTAGCTATTTGAATTTTTCTGTCGTGATTTTCGGTGAAGGTACTGTCTTCAGATTTTTCTTTTGAGAATAATATTTTTTTAAGATACTCAAGCATAATATTCCTTTTTTATTCCTCGTGAGTCTCTATTTTCTCTTCTTTCTTTTTCTTTTTCGGAGGTCTCTCATAAAGCTCAGCAAGTTCTGCATAAGCCTTGGCAAGATAATCGGGAATCATATCCCAGGTAAATCGCCAGGTCCAGTTTCCGCCAAGGGTACCGGGAAAGTTCATTCTTGCTTCTCCGCCAAGATTCAAAACATCCTGCATCGGAATTATCACGATGTTTGCAACCGATGCATATGCTGCTCTGATCAGTTCAACAGTTATGTTGTCAGATTTAATACCAAGATATTTTTGAAGGTGATTGAAAATCTCAGGATTCTGAGTTTTCGCCTTTTCAAAATAAGCCCGGGTGGTATCATTATCATGTGAGCCGGTATAAACCACACAATTCTGAACAAAATTGTGAGGCAAAAATTTTGTTTCCATATCCGGTCCAAATGCAAACTGAAGTATTTTCATTCCCGGGAAGTTAAATTTGTCACGTAAAGTTTCAACCTCTTTTGTAATTACTCCAAGATCTTCAGCAAGAATCGGAATATCGCCGAGATATCTTTTAAGTGTTTCAAATAATTTATCACCGGGAGCTTTAACCCATCTGCCTTTTTCTGCAGTTAGAGCATCACCCGGTACTTCCCAGTAAGCTTCAAATCCTCTGAAGTGATCGATGCGAACAATGTCAATCATTTCAATCAACCCTGAAAATCTTTTTCGCCACCAGGCAAAATCATCTTTTTCCATTTCCTTCCAGCGATAAAGCGGGTTGCCCCAAAGCTGACCGGTGGGACTAAAATAATCGGGCGGAACTCCTGCAACAGTTTGAAGTTTTCCCTTTTCATCAACAGTAAAAAGTTTTTTATTTGCCCAAAGATCTGCACTATCATAAGCGATATAAATTGGCATATCGCCGATAATTTTAATGCCCTTCTCGTTTGCATACTTTTTAACTTCTTTCCACTGCTTGAAGAAAAAGTATTGAACAAACTTATGATACTGAATTTCGTCAGAAAGCTTTTCACGCCATTCTGTTAATGATCTCTCATCACGAAGAACCAGACCCCGATCCCACTTAGTCCAGAGTTCACCGCCGTGATAATCTTTAGCGGCCATGAAAAGTGCAAAGTCATCGAGCCATTCTGAATGTTCACTGCAGAATTTTTCAAAGGATTTTTTTATCGTGCTGTCATTCTGCTTAAAATTTTGAAATGCTTTAGTATACAGGCTCTTTTTGAAATCAATGACTTCGCCAAAATCGACTTTATGCGGATGAAATGACGGAAGATTATTTAAATCATTGTCATTTAATAAACCATCATACTTCAATTTTTCAGGACTTAATAATAATGGGTTGCCGGCAAATGCGGAGAAACATTGATAAGGTGAATCGCCATAGCCGGTTGGGCCAAGCGGAAAAACCTGCCAGAGTTTCTGACCGGCATTATCCAGAAAATCAATAAATCTGAAAATTTCAGGACCAAGATCTCCAATTCCAAAAGGACCGGGCAGAGAAGTTGGATGAAGAAGAATTCCGGCAGATCTTTGAAAAGTCATAATAATACCTTTGTTCTATAAATAATTATTCAATAAAGGAGTTGTTAATAAAAAATCCCGTTATAAAAACGGGATAGAAATAAAAATCACAAAAAACAGAAACTTTATTTAAAGTTGAACATATAAGCGATTCGCAAATTGATGAAATTTGCTTTATCACTCAGATTGTAATGAACACCCAAATCAAAAATTCGTGCGACCTCATAACCAACTCCCAGTGAACCAATGAACTTGTTTTTTTTCAGAGTTGTGGTCGTAATAATGTTAAAGATATCGGTTTCAACTTTTGAATTAAAAAGATTAACTCCTGCCTGACCTAAAACATATAATTTTTTAATGGGGAAAAACTTTAAACCCGCCAAAGCAATAAAAGCATTATTAGTAACAGAAGTTTGATACAATTTAGCTTCGGAAAAGTGAATATAATCTAAAGAGAGAGTGGGTGTTAAGTTGTCAAGAACGGGGTATTCGAATCTTAATCCGCCCCCAATGCCAAAGTCAGCGTTTTCATCAAGATCACCAACGGGAACAGAAAAAAGCGGACCTACACTCAACACAGGATTTAATTGAGCTAAAGCTGGAACAGCAAAAAAAGAAAATGTGAAAATAATCATCAGCAAAATCGATCTCATAGTATTTCCTCAAATAATTATTTTTTCTTATTTGAATATATATTCCGGTTTAACTTCAATTTATGTAACCTTAACCGAAATTATTATTACTAATATACCACTACCGGATATTTCTACCAATGGATAAATCAAAAAAGATTCCCGGGAAAAATAAAAGTTTGTAGAATGATTAAGTTAAAAAATGAAAATAAAAAAGCGGTACAATTTAATTGCACCGCTTTTTAATAGAAAGAAATCCGGAATTAGAATCCGAACATAACTCCGGCTAAAACTGAAACGTAGTTTGAAGCATCTCCTTCGGAAGAAATAGAGTTAAACATTGCGTTTACATCAAGATTAACTTTCTTTCCGATTGGAACCACAACACCAGCTCCTGCACCAAATCCAAAGAAACTATCTGATGCTGAAACAGTGGTGGTAGTACCTAAGAAAGAAATTTCAGCTTCACTACTTACGAAATGCATGCCAGCCTGAGCAACGCCGTAAGGACGAACATTGCCTGGACTAAAATAATATCTGGCTCCAACTAAGACGGGAACACTACTGAAGGTCCAGTCTTCAAATGCATCTTTACCATTCCACATTAAATAACCAACGCTGCCAGTAATATCTGTCATTGGGCTAATTGAATAAGTGAATGTACCCATACCGCCAAAGCCCATACCATAAACATCTCCAAAAGTACCCATTGGAAGTGCTATACCACCCTGAATAGATGCACCCATTTTACTCTGTGCATTAACGCCAACTGTAAAAGCGACAAAAAGAACTACAAGAATACTAAAGATTTTTTTCATAAAGAGTTACTCCTTATTGTTGTTTGATAGTTAATTGTTATTTATCAGAACCAAGTAATCAAAGCTCCTTTAGAACAACCCTCTCAAAAATGTTAAATTCTAAATTTATTTTACACTATCAGATTTTCAGGGATGCAAAGTAAGTTATTTTTATACTTTTAAGCAAGCTTTTTTTTAAATAATGTGATTTTAGTTACAAATATCACTGATTAATAATTTAATAAGCAGCAATGAATCCAAAACTTATTTGTCCGAATTTATCTTTAAAGTCATAGCCGTATTCGGCAACTAGCCGGATGTTTCTTCTTGCCAGATATCCGATATGTAATGACCCGCTTTTAAAATCGTACAGATCAATATTTGAATCGATGTAGTTAAAAATCGCAACTGAATACCATTTGCTGTCGTCACCCATAGGTGTAAAGATCAGCTCGGCAAATCCACCGCGGGATTTAATTTCAGGATTAGCCGGTCCGAGAGCAAAAGGATCATTATCGCGCCTTTCTAAAAACTGTAAATTCAATTCAAGAGGATCAAAGACGATAGTAGCATCTGCACCATACATTTTTATTTCATTCACACACTTAGTGCTTAAAATAGTGTTTTCAATTTCCTCTTTGCCGAAATATCCAAACGCTCCGATGCGAAGCTCTTCAATTACATCCTGAGATATTCTTCCGAAAAAGTTTTTATACTTATCGTTATCAAAATTATCATTCGAAAAGATTGAACCGATTCCACTTCCGTTAACTACTTCAAATGAGAGATCGGTGCCGGTTGGGAAACCATAGCTTAAAACAACTCCTCTGTCATACGTAAGATTAATGTTTGAATAGCCCGGTTTTAATTTGTAGATGAGATAGTCTTCCCGTGTTAATCTCAATTCACGCTTGAAAAGTGGATCAGAAACCTGGAATTGTCCAATAGCTATATCCAGCCCGCTGCCGAATAAATCATTGAACATAATAAATGCATCTTCAATTTTTCCTATGTCACCTTCTTCGAGAATGTAATAGATATAGTATGAAATATCACCTCCCAGATTTCCGCCTGAAAGAAGCTTAAGTGCCGATGGTCCGAAAAAATCAAATTGCTTTGATTTCGTTTTATTATAGGTAACGAATCCTTCCAGTCTTAATGCAATTGGCAAATCACGAATTAAAGAAAGAGTTTCATCACCCGTATCAACGAAATATCTTGGTGCATCCTGGTCTTTGAGAACAAATCCATTTCCCGCAAATTCTTCACCATAAGATTTGAGTTTTGGAAATGGCGAATGACAAGTTTTGCAAGTCATATTATATTTTCTGGCAAATGCAGGAATTGCGAAAATGTCTGAAGTTATAGTTGAAGTGATTATGAAAGTTAAAATTGCAAGAGTAAATATTTTTTTCATTTTGATTCCTCTTAATTTTTAGGAGTCATGCTGAACTTGTTTCAGCATCTTCATTACTTTTTGAGACCCCGAAACAAGTTCGGGGTGATAGTTTTTTTACGGCAACACAGTTACATAAGTTGTGTGTTCATTAACTTTTATTATCTCTGCCTCATCCGGCGGAACGCCAAGAAAATCCGAAACCGGTTTAACTAATTTTTGATAGTTAAGCACGGCAGTAACTTTCAATTCACCCGGCGCAATATTATCCGGCAGATTAAAAGTAAAATATTCTAATTTTGTTTCGCGCGGTCCAATCCTGTAATCAACGCCAAGAGACTTTGTATTCCACTGCTGAATTGTCATTCTTCCCTGCGGATCAAAATACGCCATTCTAAAAATTCTATCTCCAATTGGAATTCCATCTCTCTGTACACCTTTAAAGTTTGGATCACCTAAAGCAATTCCCATATCCTGATAAGCCAATTCATCCGCACCGATTGTATATTCTTCTCCTTCAAATCCTTTTTTGTTAACCGGCAGATGATAAACATTTCCTTTAGCATCAACCGCTTCAACGTGCATCCAGACTATTCTGTCTTCAACAGATCCTGTTGGAAATTTATGCCCGGTTTTTTGATTGAAAAGTGCAACTGTAAACTTAATTGTTTCGCCAGGTTCTGCTTCGCGAACATCGGGATGAATTCTTAGTTCGATCGTTCCTTTAACTTTTCCCGGATCGTGTGCACCATGAAATAAATGCTGCCATGCATCCGGATATTTATTTCCCATTGCTGCGGTGTAACCTTCAGCCTGAGTCATATGGCAATTCTGGCATTGCACACCTTCTTTAGAATAAGGTCCTTCCTTCCATTCAAGATGAGTTGATTTAACCCAAATGCCATAAGGATCTTTTTCATTATGACAGGTGCCGCAAAAATCTGCTGACTTTAGAAAATCAGATTTTATGATTTTATGTTCAGGTGAATTTCCTGTTCCGCGTGGACCGTATTTTGTTTTTCCATCTGTTGGATTTGAAATGAAATTAAAATTAAACGGATTGTCTCCTTCATAACCGGATACAGTATGACAAACATCGCAGGAAACTGATTCATTTGCTCTTGAATTAAATTGAGGTCTTGGTGGCGGAACATCTCCGGCAAGAAATGCAATCGGAGCGTGGCACCCGTTGCAGCCTGCTTTTACTTCAGCTACAACTATATCTTTTTCTGCATGCGGTACTGCAAGTTTAAAGTATTCAATTTCATCCCAATGATGTGTATAAGCCTGCGACATCATTGCCTGCTTCCACTGCTGATAAAAATCTACGTGGCAGGATGAACCGCAGAATTGCGGTGTTTTAAACTCATCATATTTTCTCAAGCCAAGAGCATTTGCACCTGCTTGAGTTTGAGAAAATAGATTTGCAGCAGAAATAAAAACAAATAGTAATGAGACTAAAAATAGTTTAATTATTTTCATAGGGAACCCTGAAGTTTGATTTTGAATATTAATGAGTTTGAATATCGGATTCGCTGGATGTAGAAAGCGGATGTATGTGGATTTTTATAAGACACAAAAAAGTATGCGGAATATTTTTTATCACATAGAATCAAAAACATTTATTACTACCCCAACTGCACTTTAAAATTAAGAAATATTTTCTTGAAAGTCATCTAATTAATATGCGGAAGACTATATACTTCTATATAGTCTTCCGTTTGATTAAAAAATCATAATTAGATAACTCTTAATCTGTTATTAATCATTAGCTAAAATGTTAAGACAACCAACCAAATTCCTGTTAAATGCTGCAAGATGACTTACTGAGCCGGCTTTAAGATTTGTATATAATTTTATAATACCCGGATTTGTTACAACATTTGTTAATTGATAGTCAAGATCAGCTATATCAAGTTCCTCAATAGCTTTGCCAACTAACAACGCTTCGTACAGAGAAACGCTGCCTTGAACAATCATTTGATCATATAAAGCTTGAAAAGCCGGATCAGGAAATACTCCAACTTCATCAGTAATTATTGGATCAGGTATACTGTACTTATCTAACATTCTTTTAACAGCATTCATATGAGATTGTTCACTTACTTTTATGTTTAGAAAAACCTGAGAATTATAAGCTGCACCAAATACTGTATAAACATCACGGGCAAGTTTTTCTTCAATTCTCATATGTATCAGCCCATCAATCTCATCTTGTGTTATCGGAAAAACACCGCCGTCTTCTGTAAGATTTGAAGAAGAATTTGATTTGCTCAGGTTATATTCCGGATCAACCAGATCATTGTTTGTGTTACATCCGGTAAAAATTAATCCGCTTATTATTAAGCCAACAAAAAGCATAAATAGATTTTTCATTTTATTCTCACTGTATTTAATGTATAAAAAGCGATGCTCACCTTAAGCATCGCGTTAATGAATTTACTAATTACCTTCTTCCGCCCCGATTACCTTTTGGCCCGGTACCATCGCAAGTTCCGGTACCAGTTCCATTACCGTACTTAGGGCCTAAACTATTGTTACCGTTTCCGTTTCCAGGACCATATTTTTTTTCACCAGAATTGTTATGATTGTTTTTGCCATTCATATTTTTGCGTCCGGTTCCGTCTTCAGGTTTGATAAAATCAGAGTCTTTTCCATTTGGGATTCCATCTCCATCAGAATCAAATGCATTATCATTTAATCCATCGCCGTTTAAATCAACAAATCCTCTTCCATTATTTCTGATTTTAGTGCCGGCATAATCTTCATCTCTGCCATTTGGAATTCCATCACCATCAACATCTGGTGCGTTATCGTTGTAACCATCGGCATTCAAATCAACAAATTGATTGCCGTGTTCTTTGTTTTGAGTTTTTACTTCTCTCTTAACCTGGTTCTGGATCTGATTTTTTTCCTGCTTTGGTTCGTTTTGAGCAAGAATAGTTGAAGAGAACAATACTGCCATAAGCACAACTAATGATATTGCGCTTATAAGATTTTGCTTTTTCATTTTAGTACTCCTTTATTGGTTTGTGTTTTTTATTTGCTGAAGTGATATGCCAAAGTGCGTGCCGAAATTTTTTATAGGAATTTTTAGAGATTAACAAACTTCTGATTGTCTTTCGACCAACTCGGCGAACTCTTGCGACCTGTTTGACGAAATACTATTTATTAAAAATTTTACTGTACAATTCTTTTCATCTAAAAAATTAAAAAGTAATTTGCGGTATGAGATTACCATTTAAACTTTCACCAAAAGCAATTATCTCTATTACATTGCTTATCGCAGCCGTAATGCTTATCTCTTCTTACGTCGAGCTAAATCAAAGTAAAAAAGAAATTTTTCAATTACTTTATGAACACTCCTCTACTCTTCTGGAATCGGTTATCCAAAGCAGTAAGAATACTCTAAACTCAAGTTATGAGATTGAAGATTTGATTGCGAACAGATTGCTTGATAATGCAAAAATGATAAAAAGACTAGATGCTGTAAAATCTTTAAACAAAGATGAGTTAATCAGTATCGCAAAAGAAAATGATCTATATAGAATTAATATTTTTGACTCAAAAGGTAATCGGGTTCTATCCAACAGAATTCCCGAACCCGGACATATTCATGGTGAAGAAAACATTAATCGTTATGAAGAACTTTCTCCAATATTAAATGGTGAAGTTGATGAACTGATTATTGGATTAAAATCTGCCGAGTTTACTGATGAAGAAAGGTTTGCTGTTGCTGTTGCGCGCTCAAATAATAAGGGAGCAATTGTAGTTAATATTAATGCTGAAAATTTTCTTGAATTTAGAAAGAAAATTGGCATAGGAGTAATCCTGCAGCAGATGTCTAAACACCACGGCATTGAATATATACTTCTTCAGGATTCGATTGGAGTTCTGGCAGCAAGCGAAAAGATAGATTCTGTTGAATCAATTATAAGTTCCGGATTTTTGCAGACAGCTTTAAAGAATGATTCGGTTTATGCCAGAGTAACCTTTAACTCCGGCCAGGAAGTTTATGAGGTAACTAAAAGATTTTTACTTGAAGATGATTTGGTAGGTTTATACAGACTTGGTGTTTCTCTGGAAGATATCAGAAATGTTGAAGATAGAATGCTGAGAAGATTAATTATTATTTCTCTGATTCTGGCTGCTATTTCTATAATTGTTTTAAGCATAATATTTACCACTCAAAATCTTAAGACAATTTCTGATGAGTATAAAAACTTTAAAACCTTAACTGCTTCGGTTCTTGAAAACATGAGTGAAGCTGTGATTGTTTTAGATGATAAAAACAATATCACTCTGTTTAATAAATCAGCAGAAAAATTATTCGGTCTTAAAACTGAAAACGTACTGCAAAGAAATATTAGATCTATCTTCAATGGAGTATTAGATTTTCTTCAAACAGAAATTTTAACTAATAGTTTACAGAGCTTTGAAAGAGAAATTACATTAAATGGCGAACAAAAATATTTTTCATTTAGTATCTCCAGGTTAGAGGATCCCGATTCAAAAAAAATAAAAAGTATATTGGTTATAAAAGACTTGACCGATACAAAACGACTTGAAGATGAGGCTAAGAAAAACGAAAAGCTTTCTGCAATGGGCGAACTGGCATCGGGAGTGGCGCACGAGATAAGAAATCCGATTAACGCAATTGGAATGATTGCACAAAGATTAAATAAAGAGTTTTCGCCAAAAGAAAACTCCGATGAATATTTTGATATCACTCATTTACTTAAAACTGAAGTTAACAGAATAAACAAAATCATCACTCAGTTTCTAAATTACGCAAAGCCTTTAGAAATTAGTCTGAAACAAATTGAAATAAATTCTTATCTTAAAGAAATATATAGATTGTTTGAAGAGCAGGCGAAACAAAAATCAATAAAGTTCATCTTACAGGGCAATGAAAAATTATCTTTAAGAATAGACGCTGATTTAATTAAGCAAGCATTAATGAACATTATTCAAAACGCTTTTGATGCGGTAACAGCAGATGGTGAAGTTGTAATAAAATATTTTAAGTTAAAAAATGATTTGATAATTCAGATTTCTGATAACGGAGTTGGAATTCCAACTGAACAGCAAAGGAAAATATTTGATCTTTATTTTACTACAAAAAAAGATGGCAATGGATTAGGATTAAGTATATCGCAAAAAATTATCTCTCAGCACAACGGATCAATTACTGTTTCTAGCAAAATTAATAAAGGAACTACATTTAAAATTATTTTACCAATACTATGAAAGATTACTCAATCTTAATAATAGATGATGAAGATGCTCAAAGAAGCATTCTTAAAGGATACCTTGAAAAAAAAGGTTATAAAATTTTTTCAGCTTCATCGGGCACAGAAGGAATTAAAGCCATTCAGAACAATCTTATTGATATTGTACTTTCCGATTTCAAGATGCCGGATAAAACGGGATTGGAAGTGCTCGAAGAGGTTAAAAAAATAAATCCGGAAATAAGTTTTGTAATTTTAACTGCATACGGAACAATAGAAAATGCAGTTAAAGCAATGAGGCTGGGGGCTTTTGATTATATCTCTAAACCTGTGGATCTTGATGAACTTGATTTAATGATCGAAAGGATTATTGAGAATAAGAATTTAAAATCAGAAATAAGACTTTTAAAGAATCAGTTGCAGGAAAAGTTTAAGATTGATTCATTTATTTCACACTCTCCTAAGATGGAAGAAGTGCTGAGTATTGCAGCACGTGCCGCAGACAGCAAAGCAACTATTTTAATTACCGGAGAAAGCGGAACCGGTAAAGAAGTATTGGCAAAATCAATACACTATGTAAGTCC
>JACAFB010000042.1 GCA_013388545.1 Ignavibacteriaceae bacterium | reverse complement strand
TTAACAGCCGGATCAACTTATGTAAATGCTCAGAGTTTATATCAGGTAATGGAAGGTCCCGGTGGTGGAAACGGTTCAGGAACCAGTGTTGAAGAAGATAATTCAAACACAATCCTTTACGTTGTCCTCGGATTGGTTGTTGCCGGATTGATTATTTATAAATTCGTTTACGATAAGGAAAAAAAGAAACCTGTTAAAGATAGTGATTCAACAAAAACCGAGACCTCGATGGTTATTCGTCCCAATCAGTTTTCACAAAACACTATTCAACATGAAATAACTGCGATAAAAAAATCTTTGCCGGTTGATCTTTTCATCGGCATTCAGAAAGATAAATTTCTCAGGCGCGAAGAACGACTAATAATGGGAGTTTCATTTCGGCTTTGATTTAAAGATAAAAACCGGTTCAGAAAAAAAATGAACCGGTTAATAGCTTTGAAAATTACTTTATTAATTCAACCCGGTAATTCAGATCAATCAGTTTTTAATAATCTTATCATCTCTTTAACTGCCTCAGGAATTCCCACAAAGACAGCCCTTGCGATAACCGCCTGTCCAATGCTGACTTCATCAATATCAGGTAATTCCCTGAAAAGTTTTATGTTCTGATAGTTAAGCCCATGACCAGCATTGACTCCCAATCCAAGTTTTTTTGCTTGCCGAGAAGCGAGCCTGATTCTTTCAAGCTCATCAAACTGCTCTTCTTCCGATAATGAATTTGCAAATTTACCGGTGTGGATTTCTATGAAATCAGACTCGAGTTCAGCTGAAGTTTCTATTTGTTCAATTTCGGGCTCGATAAATAGGGAAACCTCAATCTCATATTTGTGAAGCTCTTTAATTGTTTCTTTAAGGAGGTTGTAATTATCAATTACATTTATGCCGCCTTCGGTAGTTAGTTCCTGCCTTCGTTCAGGAACAATTGTAGCAAGTTCGGGTCCAACATCACAAGCAATTTTAATTATTTCTTCAGTTGCAGCCATTTCGAGATCAAGTTTTGTGGTAATAAGCTCACGCAGCAGCCTTACATCTCTTTCATTAATGTGGCGCCTGTCTTCCCTTAAATGCACTACAATTCCGTCAACACCGGCCTGCTCTGCAAGCAAAGCAGCATAAACAGGGTCGGGTTGAACTTCACCGCGAGCATTTCTAAGCGTGGCTATGTGATCGACATTTAATGCAAATCTCATATTTTTTCCTTAAAAAATTACTTTCAGGATATTTATAACAGATTCGATACCTACTCCAAAATCATTTGCTTTGTAACGCAATGTTGAAATAAGATCTATACTAAACATAATACCCATATGAGTAAAAACACAATAGTAAACTGATCGAGTTCTTAAAGCCAGAATCCCAAGAGCGATTCCACCCAGGATTGCGCCGATGGTCTCCGGGAAAGGCTTTCCATTATGAAGAATGACAAAGGGTATCATCTGAATCAGAACTGAATAGTCGCCAAATTTTTCCTTCAATCCGAAAAGCATGAAACCACGCCAGATGTATTCCCATCCAAACATATAAGCAAACATTCCCGATTCGTAAATGAAAAAAATAAGCAGAGAATCTCTTGCCGATTTGAGATGGGGATAAGTTTCAGCAAACTCGGCAGTTGAAGAAAAAAACCAGATCAGCGGAAGCATTATAAGCAGAAAAATGGCTGAAATTTTCAGGCCTGATTTGTAATCGCCAAAAGTTAATCCATAATCTCTCGGCTTTTCTTTAAAGACAAATAGTATAAGCAGAATTGAAAGGATGAAGAAAACAAAAAAGTCTCCGATAAACCAATATAGATATTCATACAAAAATAGGTTAGGATCGGATTGAAAAGATGGATATAAATTAATTCTAAAAAATCTTCTTGAAGTAAAATACCAGGATATAGTTTGAGAAATCGCCACCCATAGAAATATTATGACTACCTTTTTGTCCAGCGATTTGATTCGCAGAATTAGTTCTTTGAATTCATTTTTCAAAATTCTACTCAGAAAAAATATTACTCATTAAAAGATAAAAATTTTTAACGTAACACTTAGTCTCACACCAGTTCATTAATTCCTGATGGCAGAAGAGAAAAAATTCAATAAAATCTTAACACCTCGATTCCACGATATCTTCTGTCTTCACTTGTAAACTAAAGATTTAATAGATATTCACTCAATTATTAATAGCGATTTAGAATTAGAACTTAATGGCCAATTTAAAGAAATCGACCGGTTTTTCAGTAAATTTTTAAGGCAGCTAAATCAAGCTGGTTTACTATAAGCAGTAGAAAGCTTTATTTTCTTTAAAATTTCGCAACTTCCTTGACAAACTTTGAGACAAACATTATTTTAGCACTCGCTTTTTTAGAGTGCTAATTATTTCAATTAAAAATATAAATCAAAGGAGATAAACTATGGGTAAAATCAATCTTAAGCCATTGGCAGACAGAGTTGTTGTTAAGCCTGCCGAAAGCGAAGAAAAGACCAAAGGTGGAATTATCCTTCCAGATACCGCAAAAGAAAAACCAATGCAGGGGGAAGTCATAGCTGCAGGACCGGGGAGAGTTTCTGATGAAGGTAAAGCTATTAAAATGGAAGTTAAAGTTGGTGACAAAGTGCTCTATGGAAAATACAGCGGTACTGAGGTCACAATCGATGGAGAAGAATATTTAATCATGCGCGAAAGTGACATTTTCGCAATTCTCGGTTAATAAATTAAAGAAAAGGAGAAAACAAGAATGGCATCAAAATTAATTGATTATAATAGCGACGCCCGCTCTAAGTTAAAAGCAGGCGTAGACAAATTAGCAAATGCAGTTAAAGTCACATTAGGTCCAAAAGGCCGTAATGTAGTAATTGAGAAAAAATTCGGGGCACCCACTGTAACAAAAGACGGTGTTACTGTTGCAAAAGAAATTGAACTGGAAGATGCAGTAGAAAATATGGGTGCACAAATGGTTCGTGAAGTTGCTTCTAAAACCAGCGACGTTGCTGGTGACGGAACTACTACCGCTACTGTGCTTGCTCAGGCAATTTACAGGGAAGGATTGAAGAATGTTACCGCTGGTGCAAATCCAATGGATTTGAAAAGAGGTATCGATCTTGCAGTTGGAAAAGTTGTTGAATATCTAAAATCCATCAGCCGCGATGTTGAAGGAAGAAACGAAATTGCACAGGTTGGAGCAATTTCTGCTAACAACGATAATTCGATCGGTCAGCTTATTGCAGATGCGATGGAAAAAGTCGGAAAAGACGGAGTTATCACTGTTGAAGAAGCTAAAGGTACTGAAACCGCTTTAGAAGTTGTTGAAGGTATGCAGTTCGACCGCGGATACCTCTCTCCTTATTTTGTAACAGATGCTGAAAATATGGAAGCAGTTCTGGAAGATCCATTTATCCTGATTCACGATAAAAAAATCTCCGCAATGAAAGACCTTCTCCCGGTTCTTGAGAAAGTCGCTCAACAGGGAAGATCAATGCTTATAATTGCTGAAGATCTTGAAGGTGAAGCTCTTGCAACTTTAGTTGTCAACAAAATCCGGGGCACATTGAAAATCTGTGCGGTAAAAGCTCCTGGATTCGGTGATAGAAGAAAAGCAATGCTCGAAGACATCGCAGTCCTCACAAACGGTACTGTAATTTCTGAAGAAAGAGGCTTTAAGCTAGAAAATGCAACAGTATCTTATCTTGGTACTGCAAAGAAAGTTGTGGTTGACAAAGACAACACTACAATTGTTGAAGGTGCCGGAAAAACTGAAGACATCAAGAAGAGAATTAATGAAATCAAAGCTCAGATAGACAAGACAACGTCCGATTATGACAAAGAAAAACTGCAGGAGCGCCTCGCAAAATTATCAGGCGGTGTTGCAGTATTGAAGATCGGTGCTTCAACCGAAGTTGAAATGAAAGAAAAGAAAGCACGCGTTGAAGATGCTCTTCACGCAACCAGAGCTGCTGTTGAAGAAGGAATAATCCCCGGCGGCGGAGTTGCATTTGTCCGTGCAATGTCTATACTTGAAAAAGTTGAAGGACAGAATGTTGACCAGACAACCGGAGTTAAAATTGTCCAGAGAGCTCTTGAAGAACCATTACGCCAGATAGTAAATAACGCCGGCGTTGAAGGATCAGTTGTTTTGCAAAAGGTTAAGGAAGGAAAAGATGATTTTGGTTTTAATGCTGCTACCGAAAAGTATGAAAACCTTATCAAGGCTGGAGTAATTGATCCTACCAAAGTTGCAAGAACTGCTCTTGAGAATGCATCTTCAGTTGCATCGCTGTTAATTACAACTGAAGCTGTTGTATTCGAAAAGAAAGAGAAAGAACCTGCTCCTGCAATGCCTCCGGGCGGTATGGGCGGGATGGATTATTAAAATTATATCCTTTGCTAAAAGGCGAGACTTTGCTCTCGCCTTTTTATTTTCGTCCCTCAATCGCTTTGCAAAACAATTCATACTTTTTCTTATTTTTCATTTTGAAAAAATAAACAAATTATTAAATCCGGAATCTCATAATTGGCTCAACAAGAATCTGAAAATCTCGTCAATGAAGCATTAAAGCATTTACTTGACGGCAGGTACCGGATTGCTTACAATCTTGTTAATAAAGCTTATCTTCAGAATCCATCAGATTCATTAACACTGCTCTGTCTGGCCTGGGCTAAACTTGAGTACAATCAGGCAACTCAGGCATTGGAAATTGCTGACCTGGTTATAAATACTGATCCGAATAATCCTGATTACAGGTTATTCCGCGGTTACTTTTTATTAAGAATGAGCATCTTTGAAGGTGCTTTGGCTGACATTGAACAATCGATTAAATTAAATTCAAAATATATTGATTGGGCTTACCTGAATAAATCACGAATATTCTGCTATCTTGAAAGATTCTCAGATTCTGCTGAAGCTTTAAGCAAAGCGGGAATTTCAGATTTCACTAATGAAGACACAATTGATTTGTTCAGAAGATTGCTTGAGGTGTGTGCGATCGGAGAAGACTATTTCAGAATTCACGAAACCAAAACCATTAAAAAGCTTTTCGATCTGACAGTTGATGCTTACAAAGCCAAGGAATACTGGTTTGTTTTATGGATATCAAAACTTGTTCAGCGTGAGGGCTCGCTTAAAAAACATTTTAACAATTTCAGACTGCTTGAGATCGATTCCCTCTATTCAATTTTTCAAATTAAAAATGCTTATCAAAAGATCCAGGATTATCTTCCTGAAATAACACACAGCAGCAAATTCAAACCTCTTTATGAAAAAATTGAACGATCTTACAGAAGCATCTCATTGGGAACTGAATCAGCAACCAGCATTGCCGTTTCAGAACCACGGTTTGATTTTATACCTTTTCCGGATTCACCAATTAAAGTAGTTAATGCAAAAACTTATGACCTTCTTGAAAGCGTTCGTTCGGGAAAAAGAATTTATCTGCTTCAGTTTGATGAAAATAATATTAAGTACATAGGTATTGAAGTAATAATAAGAAATTCTGATTACCGCGTCAAAGATGATGTGATAAGCGGAACTGCTGTTTGGTATTTAAATAATCTTGAAGTCGGGCGACACGATTTCACACTTTCTTTGAAAAAAGATTGGGAGTACGTTCAGTTTGATCAAAGCTGGGGAACAGAAACCGGGGGATTCTGGAATTATGGCCAGGGAAGGGTGGATATTTTTATTCAGGATAAAAAAGTCTGCTCCAGAAAATTTTTTATCGGCAATTCTGAGATAGTCAACTTTGAAGAATCAGTAACTATTAACCTGATTAAAACCGCTGAAGTCAAGCAAGCAAAAAACATTCCCTCAAAAGAAATTAAAGCTCCGGATGAATTGTCACTCAACGAATTGCTGAACGAACTTGATAGATATACAGGACTTGATAATGTAAAAAAATCGATGCACGATTTTGTCGACTATTTAAAGTTCATCGATCAGAGAAAAAAGCTTGGACTTAAAACCGACACCGATATTTCTATTCATTGTATTTTTCTTGGCAATCCCGGAACAGGAAAAACAACTATTGCCCGTCTGCTCGGTAAAATATTCAAAGCAATGGGCATATTAAAAAACGGGCATGTCATTGAAGTTGACAGAAGCGGTCTTGTTGGCCAGTATATTGGAGAAACTGCGCAAAAAACTGAAAAGGTAATCAACGAGGCTATGGGAGGATTGCTTTTTATTGATGAGGCTTATACACTGAGAAAAGCAGGTGTCTCACAGGATTTCGGACAGGAAGCAATTGATATTCTGCTCAAAAGGATGGAAGATAATCGCGGTGAATTTGCCGTAATTGCCGCTGGTTATACAGATGAAATGAAAAGCTTTATTGAATCAAATCCTGGTTTAAAGTCCAGATTTACTCATACATTCGAATTTGAGGATTACACTCCTGAAGAGTTAATTGAAATAGTCAAGCAGGTTGCATCAAAAGAAGATTATCACTTTGATGATTCATCTGAAAATGTTTTAAAGAAAGAACTTATCGAATTATACCGGAAAAGAGATAAATCATTCGGCAATGCAAGACTTGTTAGAAATATTTTTAACGAAGCAAAAATACAGGTTGGCAAAAGATGTCTTAAAATTCCTGAATCAGATAGAACTAAAGAACTGCTTACCACAATAATTAAAGAAGATATTGAAGCTGCCCTGCCCTCTTCTCAAATAAAATTATACAAACCCGGAATTGATGAAGAAAGATTAAAGAAACTCCTTGGAAGGCTCGATAAGTTCACAGGATTGAAAACAGTCAAAAAAGAAATTCACGATCTTGTAAAGCTTGCTAAATTTTCCCTGGCTCAAAATGAACAAATTGAAGATAAAGTTTTATCTCATTTTGTTTTTAGTGGAAATCCGGGAACAGGTAAAACAACAATTGCCCGGCTGTTCAGTGAGATTTATTCTGCACTTGGTCTTCTTCCAAAAGGACATCTTGTTGAAGCAGACCGTCAAGGATTGGTTGGAAGATATGTTGGCGAAACTGCTCAAAAAACCAAAGACATGATTGACAAGGCAATCGGTGGTACTTTATTTATCGATGAAGCATATACTCTCACTAAAAGAGAAGCTTCTGATTTTGGGCAGGAAGCAATTGATACTTTACTTAAAAGAATGGAAGATGATCGCGGAAAATTCATAGTAATTGCTGCGGGATATACTGAGGAGATGAATCAGTTTCTGATGAGCAATCCCGGGCTAAAATCCCGCTTTACAAAATTTATTCACTTCGAGGATTATTCTGCAGATGAACTTATTGATATCTGCAAATCAAACCTGAAAGAAAAAGGATATGAGCTTGATAAAGCTGCGGTAGAACCTTTACTGAAGAAATTCAGAAAATTGTACGATAATCGCGACAAAACTTTTGGAAATGCAAGGCTTGTGCGCAATTTAATTGAGTCTGCTATAAAAAATCATATTTTAAGAATTTCGGATGAAACAATTGTAAATAAACCTGAATCAGTTTCAAAAACTATTACCTTTGATGACATTAGTGATTTCTTATCACTAAAGAAAACATCGGAAGTAAAGAATTATACGGAAGAAATTGTTTCAGAAACCGACAAATATCTAACACAGCTTGATAGACTTTCAGGGCTGAGCGAAGTAAAATCACAGGTCAGGAAGATAATTGACAATCAAAGAGTTGTAAAAATTAAAAGAGAAAAAGGAATGAAAGTTCTCCCCAAAAATCTTAATATGATTTTCATGGGGAATCCGGGAACCGGAAAACGCAGCGTTGCTCTTCTTCTCTCAAAACTGCTTAAAGAAACCAATACTTTAGAAAAAGGACACGTGGTTGAAATCAACAGAACAACTTTTTCTGATTTAACTGAAGACAGAATTAAAGCAGAGTTTGACAAGCTGCTTCAAGAATCTGCAGGTGGAATTTTGTACATTAAAGAAGCCTCTTTCTTACTGAAATTATTGAAAGACCCCCAATCATTCATAGAATACCTGACCAGAAGATCAAAAGAGCTTTCTTATAATTATTTGTTAATAATTCAGGATAGAAAGAATGAAATAGAAAAATTAGTTAAGAGCTTTCCTGAAATTAATCTTCTTTGTCCAAATAAATTTCTTTTTCCTGATCTTACTCCTAAAGAAATGCTTGAAGTTGCGCTAACAATCAGCAGCAATACCGGCTATCAACTTGATGAAGGAGCCTGGCAGCTTTTACTTGATATGTTCATATCAATAAATAAAAAACCCGGTAAGCATAGTAATGCAAAAACTGTGAAGGAAATTCTTTATAAAGCTATTTCTAACCAGGAAGAAAGAATTATTAAACTGTACAACCTAAGCGATGAGGATCTTTCTACAATTACTTTTGAAGATGTTGATCAAATTCAACCGGATGAGATCTGATCCTCTAATCTCCCTGCCTTAATTTTATTTATTCTTTTCATTTAAAGACTACTACTTGATTTATTGATTCAATATTTTTGTTATGAAACTTAAACTAAAGTTGAGGAATCAATTATGCTCCAAAGATTCTTCAAGTTCGACGAATTAAACGCGAACTTAAAACAAGAAACGCTTGCCGGTATTACCACCTTTCTTACAATGTCCTACATAATAATTGTAAACCCAAAAATTCTTGAGGCCGCCGGAATTCCATTTGGGCCATCAATGGCAGCAACAATATTAAGTGCTTTCTTCGGAACTTTGCTAATGGGTATCTATGCAAAGCGCCCATTTGCTGTTGCTCCATATATGGGCGAAAATGCTTTCGTTGCTTTCACGGTTGTAAAAGTTATGGGATTTAGCTGGCAGACAGCACTGGGAGCTATCTTCATCGGCGGAGTTCTGTTTGCACTTCTTACAATAGTTAAAATCCGAAGCTGGCTGGCAAATGCTATTCCCGAAAATTTAAAAATCGGATTTGCGGTAGGAATTGGTTTGTTCTTAACATTCATCGGATTGAATGAAACCGGAATTGTGACAATCGGAAGCCCGGGTGCTCCTGTTCAGGTTGGGAATTTGAATGAAGCAAAAATTTTACTTGCGATTTTAGGATTCATTATTATCGGTTTTCTGATGATAAAAAGAATCAATGGAGCAATTCTTATCAGCATTTTACTAATAACCTTCATTTCTATCATTTCAGGAATGCAATCACTGCCCGAAAAGTTTTTCAGCCTTCCTCCGGATATAACACCGCTTCTTTTTCACCTAGACATTCCGGGTGCATTAACCTGGGGATTTTTCTCGGTTGTTTTAACAGTTTTTGTAATGGATTTTGTAGATACAATGGGTACACTTTTAGGCTTATCATATAAAGCAAACCTTTTGAATGATAAGGGTGAATTACCTGAAATTGAAAAACCGATGCTTGTTGATGCTTTGGCAACAATAGCAGCTTCACTTCTTGGCACAACAACTACCGGTGCATACATTGAATCTGCAACCGGAATTGAAGCAGGAGGTAAAACTGGATTCACTGCTGTTGTTGTATCAATACTTTTTCTGCTTGCATTATTTTTTGAACCAATATTCTCAGTTATCCCGGCTTATGCATATGGGCCATCACTTATCATTGTCGGAATGCTAATGATTACAGCAGTAAGGAAAATTAGTTTTGATGACCTGACAGAATTGATCCCTGTCTTCTGCCTGATAATTATGATGAGCTTTACATATAATATAGGAATAGGAATGACAGCGGGATTTGTAATTTATTCTCTGATTAAAGTTCTTTCTGGAAGATATCGGGAGGTAAGTGCCGGGATGTGGATTTTAACTTTGTTATCCTGTTTGTTTTTTATCTTCTATCCGTATTAAATAAAATTAGTCGACATCTTCAGAAAAAGTGGGAACTGATATACTGTCTATTACTTTGTTATTATCAACTATCACAGCACTAAGCTTGATCTTCCCAACTGCTGAAGTGTCTATATAAACCGAATTGCTTTGCTCATCAAAATAAATTTCTTCCCTTCTAGTATGACCAACTATCTGCAGTTTTCCGATATTTAATAATGATTCCCTCGACCATAAAATACCAGACGGGCTTTCTAATGTACGGTTTACGAATTCTTCCAGATAATCAATATCACTTAGCACACCTGAAGAGAAGAATGACTTGAAATTCGATGATATTCCGGCGTGAGAAATAAAACAGTCATCCAGGTTTAAAAATAACGGAGCCCGGGCAATTAACTTAAGGTGATCTGGAATCTTGTGCAGTCTATTCTTATACGACAGGATCGTCTGATCAGCACCGTTAAAAATCCACGATTTACCTAATTGATTTTTGGGATAATTAAAAAAGTAGAGGAACATATAATCATGATTACCTGCAGTAAATATTATGTTCTCGGCTTGTATAAATTCAATAACTTCAAAGCTGAAGTTCCCTCTGTCAACAAGGTCACCAACAGAATAGAGTTGTATACCCGGATACTTTAACCTGACTTTCTTAACAAGCTCATTAAGAGTAAAAAAACATCCGTGGATATCGCCAATTACTGCTATCATTTTTAATGAAGATAAAACGTTTCGCGCGCATACTTCATCAGTTCTTCACGGAAATTAGGATGAGCTATTTCAATCAAAGCTTTAGCTCTTTCCTGAATGGTTTTGCCGTAGAGATCTGCAATGCCGTATTCTGTAACAATGTAGTGAACGTCTCCTCGTGATGTAACAACACCGGCGCCGGTTTTAAGTGTTGGAACAATTCTGGAAATCTTATTGTCTTTGGTTGAAGATGGAAGAGCAATTATTGGCTTCCCTCCCTCAGAACGTGCTGAACCTCTTATGAAGTCAACCTGACCGCCAATTCCGCTGTAAAATTTTGTACCTATTGAATCAGCACATACCTGACCGGTGAGATCTATCTCAATCGCAGAATTGATTGCACACATTTTATTATTTCGTGCAATAATGAATGGATCATTAACATATTCCTGAGGATGAAATTCTATAATCGGGTTGTTATCGATGAAGTTATAGGCTTTTTTTGTACCAAGCACGAAGCCTGCAATAATTTTTCCCGGGTGAAGTGTTTTCTTTTCACCATTAATAATTCCTTCCTCAACAAGCTCAATTATTCCATCAGAAAACATTTCAGTATGAATTCCAAGATCTTTTTTGTTTTTTAGATACTTCATCACAGAATCAGGAATTGCTCCAATTCCCATCTGTAAGGTTGATCCGTCTTCTATTAGCTCTGCAACGTTCATTCCTATCTTATCATAAACCATAAGCATTTCCGGAGTTGAGTCCGGATCAACCTGTGGTAATTCCTGTATGGGTTCATTATGCTCTACTATATGGTGAATTTTATTGATGTGAATAAAGCTGTCACCAAGCGTTCTGGGCATTTGAGGATTAACCTGTGCGATAACAATTTTTGATTTTTCAGCAGGTGTTTTAATATTTCCGACATCAACTCCATAACTGCAAAAACCATGCTCATCAGGAGGAGAAACATGAATCAATGCAACATCTGCTTTAAGGTTTCCACGCTTAAAGAGCAAAGTAACCTCTGATAGAAAAATCGGAATAAATTCAGCTCTGCCTTCATTAATAGCTTTTCTGGTGGTTCCGCCGATAAAGAAAGCTTTATGTTTAAAGTGAGGCTCCATGCCAGGTTGAACATAAGGAAGATCGCCAACAATCAAAATATGATATATTGAGATGTTTCTCAGTTCGTCTTTTCTTCTTACCATAGCTCTGATAAGCTCAAGCGGAACACCGCAGCCCGGCTGAACGATAATACTATCACCAGACTTAATTGATTTGACTGCTTCATCGGAGCTGACTTTTTTCTGATTATAAATCTTTAAAATATTAGAAGGAATTTGTCTGCTGTCCTTAAGTTCTTCTGCTACTGCCATAATTTTGTTATAAAATTTACTTCCCAAAAAGTTTATTTAGTTAGTTGAAAACACACGTAACTTTCGATATTCAAGATTAAAAATATGAGCAACCGCCTCGTTTGAACAATAACCGCGATATGTACAAACACCTGCGCTCAACCCTGCATCGCCCTGAAGTGCATTGGTTAATCCGTTATCGGCCACTGATAAAATATAATCAAGTGCAGCATTGTTCAAACCATAGCTTGCTGTTCTAGCCACCAGGGCTGGCATATTAGGCACGCAGTAATGAATTACATCATGAGTAATATAAACCGGGTCTGAAATTGTAGTAATCCGGCTTGTTTCAATACATCCTCCCTGGTCAATTGAAACATCAATAATAACAGCACCTTTTTTCATTGTTTTGACCATTTCTTCAGAAACAATGTGAGGAGCTTTTTCACCGCGAATCAGAACCGCACCAATCAGGACATCTGCAAATTTAACTCCCCTTGAAACAGTATAAGGATTTGCCATAACAGTGGTTACTTTTTTCTTAAATAATGAATCAACTTTTCTAAGTCGATCCAAATCTTTATCGATTACAATTACCTGTGCACCTCTACCGAGAGCTGCTCTTGCAGCTGTTGTTCCCACAACTCCTGCACCAATAATTACAACAGCGGCAGGGGCTACACCTGTTATTCCTCCGAGCAAAATACCTCTTCCGCCCCTGGCCGAAGTTTCCAAATATCTTTCAGAAATTTGAATCGCAAGCTGCCCTGCTATTTCACTCATTGAATGTAATACCGGGAGCCGGTTATCTTTCTCTATAAGTTCATAGCCGATTGCAGTTATATTTTTTGTAAGCAAGGTTTCAATTATATTCTTTTTCCCTACAGCAAAGTGCAGAGATGAAAAAAGGATCTGCCCTTCCTGAAGCATTTCAGCTTCTTCGTCAGACAATGGAGCAACTTTAACCACCATTTCAGCACGCCCGAAAGCTTCTTCTTTAGTATAAACAATCTGAGCGCCAACCATTGAAAATTCTTCATCGGCAAAATGGCTGCCTTCACCGGCACCGCTCTGGACATAAACTGTATGTCCGTTTCTGATAAGTGAATCTACACCAGCAGGAGCTAAAGCAATTCGTTTCTCCTCTCTGCTGCTTTCTTTTGGAATTCCGATTCTCATATTTGTTTTTTGTTTGAGTTAATGTTTTTATTGATTATTGAGCTTAATTATAAACAGGTGTCAGAGGTTTATTTCCTGAAAGTACTGCTGCAACATTCTTTGCAGCAAGTAAAGACATTCTGTTTCTTGCTTCAATTGTTGCACTTCCAATATGCGGAAGTAAAACAACATTTTCAAGTTTGAGTAATTTTTTATTTACGTTAGGTTCTTTTTCAAATACGTCGAGACCGGCAGCAAATATTTGCTTTTTCTCAAGAACACTTATTAAAGCTTTCTCATCAATAATTTCTCCACGGGCTGTATTTATTATAATCGAACTTTTTTTCATCAGCTTTAATTTGTCCCGGTTAATTAAGTGATGAGTTTTTTTATTCAATGGGAGGTGAACTGAAACGATATCTGATGATAACATCAGAGAATTCAACGAAACTCTCCTTGCAGAAAATTCTTTTTCAAAATTCGCTTTCTTTTCATTATCGAAATAAATTATTCTGCAGCCGAATGCTTTTGCCCGCTTTGCAGTTTCAAAACCGATTCTTCCGGCACCCACTATCCCGAATACTTTATCTTTCAGTTCAATACCTAGAAGAAGCATTGGCTTCCAGCCTTCGAATTTTCCGCCTCGCAAAAACTTTTCAGCTTCAGTAAGTCTTCGTGCACAGGATAAAACAAGAGCCATTGTAAGATCAGCAGTTGATTCAGTAAGAACTTCGGGTGTGTTCGTTACAATTATTTTTTTTTCTTTAGCATAATCTATATCAATGTTATTAAAGCCAACAGCGTGATTAGCAATAATTTGGCAGTTATTCATTTTGTCAATTGCTTCACGATCGAATTTATCAGTAAGCAAGGAGATAACTGCATCAGCATCTTTTATTCCGGCTAATAATTGTTTTCTGGGAATAGTCCGGTCTTCAGAATAAAGTTCAATCTTGAATCCTTTCTGCCGCAGATAATTTAATCCGGGTTCAGGAATTATTCTTGTGATAAAAACCTTTTTCATTAACCTCCATAGAGCAGCTTAACAATAAAAACTGCACCTAAAATTCCTGCTACATCAGCTATTAAACCAACAGGGACTGCATGCCTTGTATTTTTTATGTTCACTGATCCAAAATATACCGCAAGAACGTAAAAGGTAGTTTCAGTGCTTCCGTAAAAAGTTGAAACCATTATACCTATAAATGAGTCTGGCCCGTGCACTTTCATTATTTCAGCCATGATTCCAAGTGAACCACTGCCTGACAAAGGCCGCATAAGAGCCATTGGTAGAGCTTCGGCAGGCATACCAATGAAATCAGTAAATGGCTTCAGAATGAAAATCAGCCAATCCATCGCGCCGCCTGCTCTGAAAATTCCAATTGCCATTAACATTGCAACCAGGTAAGGAATTATTCTGACTGCAATATTAAATCCTTCCTTGGCACCTTCGACGAATTGCTCGTATACTTTAACTTTTTTAATAGCACCGTAGCCAATGAAAAAAATTATCAATACAGGAATTGCAAGTATTGAAATGATTTGAATTATATTTTTAAAGAGTTCCGGAGATAAGAATCCCAAAACCGGTGAAAGCATTTTATTTATGCCCGTAAGAAAAAATGCGGCAATTATAATGGCGACAAAGCCAATAGTTAAGAATATTTTTGCATTACTTCTTAACCATTTGGTGAATTCAGAACGTTGGATTGGAAATTTTTCAAGAGTTTTTGCTGCCGTAACACCTGCTATTGCCGCACAAGAAGCACCAAATATTGATGTCCCGATGATCAAAGCCGGATCAGAACTCCCCGCGGCAGCCCGAAGAGCGATTGCGGTTGCAGGAATTAATGTTAAGCCGGCAGTATTTATTGCAAGAAAAGTGATCATGGAATTTGAAGCGGTTTCTTTTTCAGGATTAAGTGTATTTAATTCCTCCATGGCTTTTAATCCAAATGGGGTAGCTGCATTGCCTAATCCCAGAACATTTGCAGAAATATTCATAATCATTGAACCGACCGCAGGATGATCTGCAGGCACGTCGGGGAAAAGTTTCTTTGTAACCGGTCTTAAAAACTTTGCCAGCGCGGTTATTAATCCAGCTTCCTGAGCAACTTTCATAACTCCTAACCAAAGTGCCATTATTCCAATTAGTCCCAGTGCGATGTTCACCGCTGTTGCCGCATAATCAAGGGCAGCCAGGGTAACCTCTTTGAACTTTATAAATGAGGCTGTCTCCAGGGTAATGAATGCTTTTGATTCTATTTCAAAAGGATGAGTTGAAAGATTTACATATCCTGTGAGGTCTGTTTCCTTTCCCGATACCGAAGCAATCTCTCTCCATATAGCGGGAAAAGAATCATCAGTGATTGTAAAAAGTGAAAGCTTTTTATCTTTTTTGCTGAAAGACAACTTTGATACAAACTCAAAATCTTTTTCGAGCTTTATTTGATAAATTTTATAGAAGCTTTCTGCGGTGATTTTAATTTTAACATCCTGTGTCCAGTCGCGGGAGTTGTCGGGAGTATTTTGAAATATAATGGTTGCCGGTATCTGATGATTATTTTTGTATTTATTAGAAACCTGATCAACAATATCTGTAGATAAAGCTGCACCAATACCTAAAACCAATAAAGCAAGCCAAATGTAATTCAGCACAAATAATTCCTGGATTTATATGTATTCTTTGAATGCTGAAGTCAGAAAAAAAATTATTCTCCTGCTTCTTCGTAAGCATAAATTTCTTCTGTATCAATCATAAGAAGCTTACCCAGAGCATTAAAATTAACTTTTTCGCTAGTACCCCTTTTTGAAAATTTAGATAAATATGCTTTCCGAACATCATCTATTACTTTTTTTTCTTCAACAATTCTGATCGTACCGGATACGTTCACGCTGATGAAATGATATACCGGAACAAAATCATATTTCGAACTTTTCTTTGCTTTAGACTGATTTAAGAGCAGAAAACTTCCATTTGTATCAAAACCTATGTTCTCAAAAAAGTCTTCATCTTTTTTGAGGAAGAAATAAATATTTTTATCGAGATAAACGTAGTTTGTTGCTATTTGAAGTACTTTTTCTTCTTCTGCAGAAAGCGCAACAACGCCTACAAAATTAGAATTAAGTTCACTCTCGATCTTTTCTAAATCCCTCAGTATTCTTACTTCTTTTCTCATTTAATAACTTTTATTTTTTTATACAATTTCCTTTAACGGCAAAATGACAATTGGGGCAATGCAATAAATTCTTCACAAAATCCCCGGATCTGACTCTTTGAACCATTTCCGAAATTTGTTTACCAATTTCCCCGAGTTCCTTTCTTGAAGTCTTGTGATTTATAACTTTATCAGGATGATGCAAAAATATTATCTTAAAATTAAAATCGTCCAATTCTGAATATTTTGCTGATGCAATATATGAATAAAATTTTAATTGGTTAATGTACTGAAGAGTTTTCTTCTGAATTTTATCAGCATCTATTTCGTCAGTTTTATAATCAACTATGATTATTTTATCTTTTTCAATTATCAACTTGTCAATGATTCCAAAAAGGAAATAATCATTTTCTTTGAGATAAATCTGGTATTCGTTGTAAAAATTTCTGTGTGATTTCAGCTCGCGATAAGTTTCAGAATTATAGTATGCTCTTAATAGCTTCTCAACCTTTTTTCTGATTAAATCTGAATTGGTCTCACTGGTAAAATCACCTTTCAATTCGGAAGCAATTATTGTATTTAAAACATCATCAAGCTTTTCCGGCAGGATTTCTTTTTCGAGTATGCGGTGTGCTATGGTTCCAATTATTTCAGGAGAGGTTTTAGAAATAATCTTTAAGGTCTCTTCTTCATCATCAATTAAATTATAAAGCTGATCATCTTTTATATCAGGACTGGCACCAGCGGTTTTAAACAGCCAGTTTTTATAGTGGTCGTAAATATCAACAGCTCCCCACTCATAAACCAACTGATACTTTAATGGACACTGTTGAAACACATTCAGCTTTGTTGCGGAAATAAATTCACCTTCAACACTGTCTGAAAAAGTATTTGTCATAAAATCGAAATTCAAACTACGTTCCTGTGCTTTCAATAATTTACTTTTCACTGGTTCAACACTGCGAATTAAAGGAACTAATAGCTGCATTGGCTTTTCTTCATATGAATATTTCTCGCCTGATTTCTTTAAAAAAGTCAGATTCGAATTTATTGAAAATTCAGGCTGAGATGGATCGAGATTAAGTCCCGAAAGAATTAACTCAATAAAAGAGTTTTTAGTTACATTGCCCGAAGAGCTGATTGTTGCGCTGATATAAAGAGAATTAATTGCACGAGTGCAGGCAACATAAAGCAGTCGTTTTAACTCGGCAATATGCTTTTTTTCAGAAATGTAGTTATGCAGTTGAATGATTGGAGCTGCTTGATACTCTTCGAAATAATTTTCATTTACAGGCAAAGTGGTTAAAAATCCAAAATTTTTATCAACCACAATCGACTTCCCTTTTACTCTCTTAATCGGAGTGGTCTCAGAACACCTGAAAAGAAAGACGGCTTTGAATTCTAAGCCTTTGGCTTGATGAATAGTCATTACCTTCACAGAATTTGATTCATCTTTTGGCGCCGCCTGAGCTTCATCACTGTAAGATTCAATTGAATTCTTCAAATAGTCGACATAATCGTACAAGGTTCTGAAGCCCTGTTCAAAATATTTATTCGTTAGGTTTATTAATTTTTCAATATTCGCCCGTTCCTGCTCGCCACCGGGTAAAGCAGAAATAACCGATAAATAGCCTGACTCAATAAGAATCTTCCTTAATAAATAGGTAGCACTAACATTTTCGGCAAGGGAAATATTTTCACTTAATATATTATAATATTTTTTCTTTGCCTGATTTTCCAATACATAGTTGGACAATTTTGTAAAATAGTTTCTGCCTTTATTCGTCGAAATCTGATAAATCTCGGTATCGGAAAAACCAAAGAAAGGTGAACGAAGTATTCCAACAAGGGCAGAATCATTATCGGGATTTAGTAAAAAAGAAAAGTAGTTGTATATATCGTATACTGATTGGCGTTGATAAAATCCACGCCCGCCAATAATGCTGAATGGTATTCCGTAACTAAGAAATATTTTCTCAAGGCTGCCAAAAGCTTTTCTCTTTCTTACAAGTACAGCTATGTCTGCCCACTTAAGTTTTTCTTCCTGCTCGTGTATGATATTTAAAAGCTTCTTTGCAACAAGTTCGGCTTCAACATCCTGGGTGGAATTTTTATCCTCTTCTGCAAGAAGAAATTCTACGGTTCCTGTTTCTGAATCAGATCGCCCGCAAACAATTTCTGAATTAAATACCTCGTTGAAAGCAGGATTGGGATTTGTAAATAATTTTGAAAACAAATGATTTACAAACAAGCAAATTGCCGGAGACATTCTAAAACTTTCAGGCAGTGTCAGAATTGATTTTTCTCCGGAGACTGATTTTATATCTTCCTTTGTTTTATTGAATACTTCCAGCTCAGCATCTCTGAACATATAAATACTTTGCTTTTCGTCACCGACAACAAATAAATTCCCTTTCTTCAGATCATTCAGGATTGGAAGAAATATTCCATACTGAAGTTCGTTCGTATCCTGATATTCATCAATCATTAGGTAATTATATTTGTCAGCAAGCTTCTTTCTGACACTATCACTCTTGAGCACATTCCTGGTTAGAAGAAGAATATCTTCATAATCGAGATATCCATTCTCTTCTTTCTTCGCAGAGTAAGATGACAGAATCTCATCAAATAAAAAAAGAATTGTCTTGCCAAACTTAGCAAGCTCCATCTCTACTGCACGATGCTCAGTAGATATTTCAAAACTATGCACTAAATCATTGACAGCAGAGGCGCAGGATATTTGCTTTCTCAGGCCTTCGACTTTGTCCTTTTTCAAAAACCGCTGTACTCGAATAGTTCCTTTTCCAGTAAAAAGAATATTAAATAATTCTTTATAAAGAGGAATTAAATCTTCCACAGAACTTTCTATTTTTATTTTACTGAGAAGAGAATTTGCAATTAAAGCTTTTTCGTTTGAAGAATCCTGAGCCAGAACAGTTTCAACAATGGTTTCAACATCTTTAAGAATCTCAGGGTAAGCGTCGAATAATAATTTCTTAACTACGGATATAAACTGTTCGTGAAAATATTCCGCAATATCTTTTTCATTTTTAGTGTATAAACTTTCCTTAAGCGCCAGAACATTTTTCCTCTCTCCGATCAAAGATCTTATTTCGTCGGCAAGGATTTTTTTTGATGAAAATATTCTTACTAGATATTTCAACTTATCAGATACACTTTCGTCTCTGAGAAATGATTTAATCACTTCGTCAGTAGCAAGCTCAATAAGTTCTTTTGACAATGTTTCATCAATAGGTTTGAAGTTCGCATCAATCCCGCTTTCAACCGGGAACTCCCTTAAAATATCAATACAAAAAGAGTGAATGGTAGAAATATTAGCTGATACGAGTCTGCTTCTGATAACTTCAAGTTTCTTAAGTTTCTGTTCATCAGCGGCAATAATCATCTCATCAATTCTCCTGGTAATCTTGGTGTACAATTCTCCAGCTGCTTTATCAGTAAAAGTTATTGCAACGATTTTGTTCAGGTTTAAGTCAGGATCGGTTAATGCAATTTCAAGATAACGATCAGCCAGAACTGTTGTTTTGCCTGAACCCGCATTTGCAGTGAGTGAGATATGATGATCAAAATTTAATGCTGCTTTTTGATGTGGAGTTAACTGGTTCATCTTAAATCAGGAAATTTTGGGGATTCTGAAACTGAAAATGCTTCCATTTTTGTCAGAGGAAGTTAATTCGATGCTGCCGTGTATTCCTTCGAGAAATCTTTTCGATAGTTTCAACCCAAGACCCATTCCCTTTGGTTTAGTTGTAAAATTGGAATTAAAAATTTTTTCTTTCAAATTTTCAGGAATACCTGAACCGTTATCTTTGATGCTGACAAGATAAAAACCATTTTCTTCTGTAAGTTGAAATTCTATCTTATTTGCACCGGCCTGAATTGAATTTCTTATAAGATTTATAATCATTCTTCTTAGTTGTGCTTTGTCAGCTTCTATAAAAGCTAATTCAAGTTCACTGTTGAAAGAGATATTTATCTTCTCGTGAATAAAAAGATTTATTGTATCTGAAATCACAGTTGCAAGATTTAGCTTTTCAAGATTAAGGCTTGGCATTTTTGCAAAGCGGGAAAATTCAGAAGCAATCTGGCTCAGATTTTCTATCTGGTTAAGAATTGTTTGAGAAACTTTTTCAAAAATATTTTCAAAGTTCTTGCTGCCATCTTTATAAGATGCAATTAGCTGCTGAACTGCAAGTTTCATTGGAGTCAGAGGATTTTTTATTTCGTGCGCCACCTGCTTTGCCATTTCTTTCCAGGCATTTTCCCGCTCAAGTTCAGCAAGCTCGCTTTGCGTTCGCTGAAGTTCCCTTGTCATTGAATTGAACCCCGATATTAATTCACCGAGTTCGCCTTTTTCTGTAACGGGCAGTTGAATATTCAAATCACCCTGGGCAACTGCATCTGTGGCTTTGGTTAATTGCCTAATGGGTGCGGAAATCTGATTAGCAAAAAAAGTACTGATAATTATAATAACAAGCACGGCAAATGAATAAACACCAAACAGAAACACATCAATCTCAAGAGTTGAATAGTTGACATCAAGATTATTGAATGAATCAGATACACTGAGGTAATATGATTTATCGTGGATTTTTATCTTTTTATACAAAGTATTGAAAAAATAATTGTCGATATTTTCCTTAACTAAATATTCCCTGTAGCTCTGATAGCTAAGATTATAGTAAGCTGTTGGATTTATTTTGCCCGGGAGAAAGCTGCTTTTATAGTATTGTTCATCAGTGCTGAATAGATAATCAGTCTGATCAAATATTGTAAAACTTATTCCGAGTTCAGTGCCAGCATTCTCAAAAGCTTTAAGGTAATCGCGATCGGGATATTTATTAATCTGAGTATGCAGATGATTTTCAACATATTCCGCTCGTTCTTTCAACTCACTGAAAATTGTAGAATCAACCCTTTCTCTTACAACCTGCCTGTTATATGCTGCTAAAAGAATTAAAGGTAAAACTGAAATTATCAGGAAAGCAGAAAGTATTTTTGATCGGAAACTGTAGTTCCATTTCCGCGAAGAGAAAATCAATATCACGATCAGTAAAAAAAGTATAAATACACTATGAAGAATAAAGATTTTGAAGAAGTTGAAAAGATTCCACGTTAATTCCTTTTCTTGTAAAAGGACTGCGGTTATTTCTTCGTGATCGGGTTCAAATGTTTTAATCAAATAGCAGATATAATATTCCCCATCAATATTCAACTTCAACCATGCATCGTTGAAAATTGATAAAGGTGCTGAAAGAATTGGTTTGATCTGTTCACGTGATGGATAGATTGAGCCATAAGCATTGGCCAATTTTGAATCAGAGAATTTTAGCACAGTCAGGTCCTTTAAATCTACTACAGAATTTAAACCTTCTGATGATGATTTCAAGAATGATGGGATATTATTCTGACTTAGTTCTTTAAGCTGATAGCTTATTGCTGCAACGACATAACCAGATATAATTTCCCGGTTGTAAACAGGAATAATGCCTAATAGTACATTCTCAGATGAATCCCGGGGATTTTCTATGGAAGTGATTTCAGAAGAATTCTCCTTAACGTTCTTTATATAATCGAACGGATCATAATCACTGGTAAGACCATAATTAAATTGACCAATCAATTCTTTGTTTCGGTTATAAATTGCAATCTTTGAATTAAATGATTCTCTCTGAAAAGGTCCGGAACTCCAAATCCTGAAAGCCAGTGCATCGTAATTAGTAGTCATCCGGATGAAAGATTCTTTAAGCTCGGGATTATTATTGCTTTGATCTAAAACTTCACGAATCATAAAACTCATTAAATCCTGATTTGCCCGATTTATTTCGAGCGCTGCGGTTTTAATTGATTGTTTTTCTAACTCAAGATTAAAGAAATTTAAGAGTGTAATCGTAATAAGGGATGAAATCAATGTTGAATAAACATAGAAGTACGGTGAATTATTTTGAATGAAAACAAGATAGTACAGCAGAAAAAATACAGAAGCTGAAATCAAAATGTAAAAGTGAATCGGGATTAAAGGTTCATTCTGATAAAAATAAAATCCAATAATGATCAGAAGATTAATCAAACACAGATAAATGAATCTTTTATGGTAATTCTCTTTAATAAAGACAAGGTATTTAAATGCAATCAATAGAAAAGAAATACTTACCAAAATTATAACTAATCCCGCTAATAGAACATTCATCAGCATAAATAATGAAGTAAGTTTAGGAATCAAATCTGGTTCTCTGAAGTAACGTAATGTAGAATCAAGAATGACACTTTTGATTGATGCACTTAAAATTCTGATGCCAATTAAAAGGAGAATTGTCATTACAATCGACAGAAAAACTTTTAATACTCTGAAACGTTTTCGATCCGGTGTTCTGAAATAATCTACAGAGTACCGGAATACAAACAATGAAATGATCAACAAAAAGCTGATAGTGATAAAGAATTCCAGAGGAGATTTTACAATTCCTCCGCCGAATGCTGAGGAAAAGAATGCAGGATTTGTTAAATCGCCCTCAATCGGCTTAGCAGGAAAGCCAATAGCAAATAAAATGTATCTGAAGATTGCCAGAAAAATAATTATTAACACCAATTTAATTAATCGCAGCTTTAGCTTTGCAAAATCTTTCTTTAATGCAAGTGATAGAAACAGACATCCGACAAAAATTAATATTGATTGTGCGATAGAGGCTCTTTCCTGAAGATTATTCAGTTCAGTTGTTAGTGTCGGACGAACAAAAGTTATAATTCCGATTTTATTGCCTTTATTGTTAGTTAGCTCGAATGAATACTTTCTGCCGTCTTTAACTTTTTGAGTGAACGGATTGTAAACTATATCGAACTGCGTTAAAAATTTTTCTGTTAGTTCCCTGGCAAAACTGATGTCCCTGGAATATTTCGTGTTCATTATGAACTTTTTTTCAATCGGAGAACTAAGAGTAAAGTAAAATACATCCCCATCAATATGAACCGTATCAACCAAAGACAGGTATATAATCAAGGGAGAATTGTAAAAGAAAGTCTCCCCGTAAGGAAAGCTTAAAGGGAAAATGTCGTTCTGTGGAATTGCAATTGAATTGTTCCAAACTATTGGCTTGCCGTTTGGAGCAAGAATTTGTATAGAATAATCCGAGTATTTTTCCTGAGTAATGAACTGAACAAGACTTCTGAATCTTGATTGCGAGGATTCTACTTTAACATTGAGATTTTTCCGAATTTCGGATGAAACATCTTCCAGCCTCAACTGTTTTTCATTGAAAAGCTCAATGGCCGATTTTTCAATCCGGGAGATCTTTTCGGATAATTCTGAGCTCCAGTTATTTTTCTTATTCTCAAGTAATCTGGGAGTAATCAGACCCAGTACAATAACAAGGAATAAAATAAAAAAGACGATAGTTAAATATTTTCTATCGCCTTTAAATTTTTGTAGAAAAAAAGTAAACATCAGTTAATCGTAATTTGAGTAATCTTCCAATTATTACCAACCCTTGTTAAAGAAACATATACTTGTGCAGCAGCGCGTTTGCCTTTATATTCATAAAAATATACACCTGTTGCATAAGGGTTCGATTTATGTTCTTTTATATTGTTAAACCTGAAAGAGATCACCTTAAATAATTTAAAGAAATCCTCAAGAAGGTAGAATGCCTGATTTGAACTATAATACCCGTTTATTCCGTTGGAAAGACTAAAGTAGGTCTGATTATTGAAATATGCAGAAAGCAAGGATACTTCGCCCTTTACAATCCCCTGCTCAATGGAATTGAAAATGTGACTGCTTGAAATATTTTGATTCTTTGTTTTCTCATTAAACTTTGTAGTCAGATTATTTTGCTGCGGATAGGAAGAACTGATTGTAAGCAAAATCATAAACAGAATCAGACGGATTTTAAATATTTTTTTCATAATTTGAATTGAATTTAAGCAATATTCAAATTTAAATCTATGCTGATGTTAAGCTAAAAAAGCCGGTATTAAAACCGGCTTATTTCCTTCTCTCTGATTCTCGAATTCAATTTACTTATACTTAATGTTTCCCGTTCTGACTGCGATTTTACAGGTTTAAGCTCTCTGTTGCCTTCAACAAGCTGATACGCCCAATCAAACACCATTCTGTCAGGTGTAATTGCTTTTATCCTGATTTTCGCAAAATGATTATCCCACGTCCAGATTACATATGTATGACCAACTTTTGCAATTGCATCTTTTGTAGTTGACCAGCCTGACACAGGGGCATAAGGAATATCGTAAATATCGTTCGTTGAGCCCATATCCTGAATATCAGTATCATCCCAAACATCTATATAGAAAGTACCATTGTAATTTTCAAAAAAGAAATCTGTGCGCTGATCATCATACCTTACTACCGAATAATCGGAAAATGAATACCCTGAATTGTTCGGGAAATTTCTAAAATCAAAAATGGCTTGATTAAATCCTTCTGGACGAGGAGTTGCATAAGCCACATCCGGACTCAAATCACTTTCATTCCCGTTATAGTCATAAGCTGTTACAGCATAATAATAAGTTGTTCCATTGGCAGCTTCATAATCAATAAAATAATTTCCGGTTGTAGATCCAATCAGCGTGTACTTACCGTCATAGGAATAACTGTAATAAATATTATAACCGGCAAGGTCTCTCTCATAATTATCATCCCAATATATATCAACGCGATTATTTCCATTAACAACCACTACATTTCCTGGTGGAGAAGGAGGGTCATAATCAGCATAATAATTATCATAAACATCACAAGCCTGGAAAAAGTAGGCCGAAATAAAAAGCATCGAAATTAAAATTGTTTTTTTCATTTTTACACCTAAGTTGAATAAACTTCAAAAGCATAATCCCAAATGAAATGCCATTTATTTCTGCAAAAACACTAAAAATATGAAGGGTTTATTTACGCTTTGTATTTTTTTATATACAAGCTAAAAAAAATAATAGCCAGCTTTAGATAAGAATTATGAGATTTGAATCATCTCTCCTGAATAAAACATTTTAGAGTTATTAATGACACCAACTGCCCTGCCAGTCAATAATCTTTTATTAAATGGGCTGTTAACAGATTTTGATTTGAATTTGTAGATATCTACAGTCCAAACTTCATTCACATCCAGTATAGTGAAATTAGCAGAGCTGCCGATCCTGAAAGAAGGTAGCGGAAGATTTAAAATCTTTCTGGGATTAGAAGACATTTTTTCTACCACCTGATTCAGGGTAAGGATTTTTTTATGATACAACTCGGTTAAGGTTACACCAATAGAAGTTTCAAGCCCTACAATACCATTGGGGGCATATTCAAATTCTGATTCTTTTTCTTCTAGACTGTGGGGGGCATGGTCAGAAGCGATGCAATCTATAGTTCCATCTTTCAAACCATTAATTATTTCCTGTACATCCTTTGCAGTTCGTAAAGGTGGATTCATTTTATAATTTGTATCGTAGGACTTAAGCATATCATCTGTCAAAGTGAAGTGATGAGGAGTGACTTCGCTGGTAACATTAATACCATTTCTTTTAGCAGTACGAACATACTCAACTGATTTTTGAGTACTTATATGAGCAATATGAAGGTTGGCTTTTGCATACTCAGCCACAATAATATCACGCATCACAATCAACTCTTCAGAGATTGAAGGGATTGGAGGCAATCCAAGAATAGTTGAATTTATACTTTCATTCATTGCACCACCTGATAATGAATCATCTTCGCAATGTTCAATTACAGGGAGATTATACATTCTGGAATACTCAAAAACACGTTTAAGAATACCAGCAGTTTTAATTGCTGTTCCATCATCTGAAAAACCAACTACTCCAGCTTCATATAATTCAGCCATTGGAGAAAGCACTTCTCCCTTTCTTCCAATTGTTGCAGCAGCAACGGGAAAAACATCCACTAAATTATTTTCGGCTTGTTTCTTAATGAAATGCACAACTTCAGCTGAGTCTATCGCCGGGTCAGTATTGGGCATACAGGCAATTCCGGTAAAGCCTCCATTAGCAGCACTTAAACAACCGGTTTTAACAGTTTCTTCATCTTCGCGCCCCGGTTCCCTTAAATGAACGTGCATATCAAAAAATCCGGGAACAATAATTTTCCCGCTTAAATCTATTACCCGAAAATATTTACTATCCTGGTTTTTTACTTTATCAATCGATTTAATCACCCCATTACTTATCACGATATCAGTTTCGGCGATGTCAATTCCCTCATACGGATTTAATAATGCTGCATTTTTTAATAATAGTTCCATTATAATTTCTTTCTAAGATTTTAATTAACAGTTCCAAGCAAATAGAGTACTGCCATTCGGACCGCAACTCCGTTTGTAACCTGCTGAAGAATTATCTGGTGTTCCCCATCTGCAATATCAGATGATAGTTCAACACCTCTGTTTATGGGTCCGGGGTGCATAATTACAATGCTTTTTTTATTCTTTTCAAGTCTGGCCCGGTCAATACCAAAGTACTTTGCATATTCACGAATTGAGGGAAAATATTCACGGGCTTTTCTTTCAAGTTGAATTCTAAGAACATTAAGAATATCATTTTCCTGAATTGCTTCATCAATGTTATAAATTACCTGAACCCCAAGATCTTCAATGTATTTAGGAATCATTGTCGAAGGCCCGCATACAGAAACTTTCGCACCCATTGTAATTAAGCCAAAAATATTTGATAGAGCAACTCTGCTGTGGGCAATATCGCCGACGATGCAAACTTTTAATCCCGCTATCTTTCCGAATTTTTCTCGTATTGAATACATATCCAGTAATGCCTGAGTTGGATGTTCGTGAATTCCGTCTCCGGCATTTATGATATTTGCATTCGAAATTTTAGTCAGAAATAACGGAGTTCCTGCAGCAGCATGCCTGACTACAACCATATCAACCTTCATTGCTTCGATATTTTTTATCGTATCCTTAAATGTCTCTCCCTTACTTACACTGCTGCCTGATACTGAAAAATTAATTGCATCCGCCGATAATCTTTTCTCAGCCAGTTCAAAAGAAATTCTTGTTCGTGTTGAGCTTTCATAAAAAAGATTAACAATTGTTTTTCCCTGGAGAGTTGGAACCTTTTTTATCGGGCGTTCTAAAACCTCTCTAAACGTGAGAGCAGTATCTAAAATCAACTGAATATCTTCCTTAGGAACACCTTGTAAGCCTAAAAGATGTCTGCTGCTTAATGGCATAATATTTCACCAATTTTATTCATTATTAATATCTATTAGAAAAATTGCATCTTCATTATCAACCTCGGTCATTTTGACTTTGATTTCCTCGTTTTGCGAGGTGGGTATGTTCTTACCAACATATTCAGCTCTGATTGGAAGCTCACGATGGCCTCTGTCAACAAGGATGCACAATTGAATGGAAGCAGGCCTGCCAAAATCCATCAATGCATTCAAAGCAGAACGTACCGTTCTACCGGTATATAGAACATCATCAACGAGAATTACATTTTTATCATTTATATCAAAAGTTATATTCGATACAGAAACTTCAGGCTGTTTTAATCTTTTTCTGAAATCATCGCGGTACAATGTTACATCAAGGACACCAATGGGAAGCTCTACGTTTTCTATCTCTTTGATTTTATTCCAGATTCTTTTCGCAAGAAATTCTCCTCGCGTTCTCATTCCGATAAGAACAAGATTTTTTGAACCTTTATTATGCTCTAATATTTCATGAGACATTCGCGTAATAATTCTATCCAGTCCTTCAGAATCGACAATTTTTGATTTACCTTTCATAAAAAAAATCCTCCTTGGATTCTAATCCTTGGAGGCCCTTCTATTTTTTTGAATATCTTGTTTTCATACTTTTTCCTTTTCTATCTCTCAGGACAGAATTAAAGGTAATTTATTTGTTCGAAAATTATATTAAACAAAAACCAAAGTAAAGCACAGAGATAAATTATCTTTAAAATAAAAAGGGACTCCGTTTAAAGAGTCCCTAGATCGCAGTTATTGGATATCAGTTCACTTTACCAGGAATTCAATTCTTCTATTAAGTTCTCTGCCTTGTTCGGTTTTATTATCTGAAATTGGCTTACTTTCACCAAATCCAACTACTGATAACCGACTTGCATCAACTCCTTTTGCTACGAGGAAGTTCTTAACTGTTTCAGCTCGCAGCAATGAAAGCTTCTTGTTATAAGCCTCTGAGCCGGTGTTATCGGTATGACCCTGAATTTCAACATTAACATCAGGATTCAAGAGTAAAACCTCAGCAGCATTGTATAAAACCGGATAAGATTCAGGTCTTAATGTTGCTTTATTGAGATCAAAATTAACTCCGATTAAAACCCATCTGTCCGGTGATTTTTCTTTTCTTACTGAATATTTTTTAACTATATCTTCTATGCGGGCATAGTCAAATTCTTGTGGCTCAACTGAGTATGATTTAACAATTTCTTCAATTCTATCGTAATCAACCTTTGGCTCTAAACCGTAGTACAGATCACATAATCTTGATTGCTCACCTTTGTCAAAGTAATAAACAAAACCAATATCAACGGAAGCGTAAGAATCATTTGAACCGCCTAACAAAGATGTTCCGGGATCTAGCCGTGTCCAATCCATTCCATCGATTTTACTTCCGTCAACTGAAAAGTAAGACATTTCACTTTTAATTCTCCAGTCGCTGCTGATTTTCCACTCAATACCCAAACCCAGATTAAATTTATAACCAATTATCAATGAATCATCAAGCACCGGACTTGCAGCATTGCTTGCTTTATAAACAATTCCACCGATTCCAAACAATAAATAAGGGGAAACTGACTCACAAGGAACGAAATAATAAAGCAAATCAAAATCACCTGAAAATAAATCGGTTTTGGTTACCCGGGGTAAAGCATTTTTATACTCACCTTCAAAATGATTATAGCTAGCTTCAAACCTAAAAGCGGTGTGTTCAGAAAAATTTCTCTGAATTGATAGAAATCCACCATAGTTTGAATTTGTTGCCTCAAGCACAGTGCTGACTAAGCGCGGGTAATTTAGTCCAAACCCAATTCCCCAGGAGTCTTGGGTAAGACCTTCAGTATAATAAACCTGTGAATAAATATCTTTTAATGGTGCAACAAAAAAGAGAACGAGTAATAAGAATAACTTTTTCATGGTAATACCTATTTGTACTTTTAACATCTTGTTTACTGATTCAAGAAATAATTTCCACATTACGATAAAAATTCTCACCAGCAAGCATTTTTTAAGAGAGAAATTTTAACGATGTCAATTTTTCCTAAAACACATATCATACCAGCTAAAAAGTCTTATTTTTTTGATGAATTTTGAGGAGTTATTGGATAGAAAGGTAAAAAAGACATAAAAAAAGGGATTCCGTAGTGGAATCCCTTAAACTAAAGGTAGTGTTTGTTATTTGACGTGGAATTCAATTCTTCTGTTGAAGAATCTGCTTTGTTCTGAATTATCCTTAAACAATAATTCTCTCTTGCCTTTTCCAACGGTAGTTAATCTACCTGCATCAATGCCCTTGGCAACCAGGAATTGTTTAACAGTTTCGGCTCTCTTCAATGAGAGTTTATCGTTATAACTGTCTGAACCAATCTGATCTGTGTGTCCCTGAATCTCAACTTTTATATCAGGATTCTTTAACAGCACTTCAGCTGCATTATAAAGAATTGGATATGATTCAGGACGCAAGGTAGCTTTGTTGAAATCAAAGTTAACACCAACGAGAACCCACTTATCTGAAACAGTAACAGGTTTCTGACTGTGTTTCTTAATAATATCTTCAATTCGGTTGTAATCAACCTCAGTAGGTTCAGTTGCATATCTCTTGACTATGTCTTCAATTCTGTCATAGTCAACTTTTGGTTCAATACCTTCATAAAGATCACAGATTCTGGATTGTTCGCCCTTGCCAAAGTAGTAAACAAATCCAAGATCAATATTCATCCAGGTATCGTTTGAGCCGCCGATTAAGCCGTTGCCATAATCATAGAATCCATCAATTTTGCTGTTGGAAACTGTTCTATAAACAACTTCAGACTTAATTCGCCAGTCTTCAGAAATTCTCCACTCTGCACCAAGACCAAGATTCCATTGATAATCAGTGAAATTTTCTTCATCAAGACTTGGTGTCTGAGCGTTTTCTGGTTTGAAATAAATGAATCCAACACCAAAGACGAGATATGGTGATACTGGTTCACACGGAACAAAGTAGTATTGGAGGTCTAAGTCACCAGCAATTAGATTAGTTTTTGTGGTTGTTACAACACCTGCATTACTCCAGTCACCGGTAAAGTGATTGAAGCTGCCACGTAATCTTAAACCAACATGCTCTGAAAAATTTCTCTGAATAGAGAGATAGCCACCGTAAAAGGAATTTCCAGTAACTTCAAGCCCGGTACTTACTAGCCGAGGATGAGTAAAACCGAATCCAAATGCCCAGCTATCCTGTGCTAATGTTCCATATTTCGAATATTGAGCGTAAGAACTACTGAACATTACAAGAGAAAGAACAACTGTTAATAGTACTAAGATTTTCTTCATATGAGGTTCCTCATGTAAGTTGTTAATTATGAATTAATTTGTATGTTTATTTAGAAAATTAGTTCTATGTCATAAAATTGTTGATGAAAGATATATTAAAAATCAAATAAAAACAACAAAAACGAATTATTTTTACTTTTTTAGTGTCCAAAGTCAACCATTATAAAAATCTGCTTTTTAAATCTCGCTAATAAAAACTTTTCAACAAACTTTTATTTAATCAAATTAAAAATTAATTTTTCAAAGCCTTATTTCGGGGTGTAGCGCAGCCCGGTTAGCGCGCTTCGTTCGGGACGAAGAGGTCGAGAGTTCAAATCTCTCCACCCCGACCAAATTATAAAGTAATTTTTATGGCACAAAACCATTCTTTCGATATCGTTTCTGAAATTGATTTCCAGGAAGCTGACAATGCTGTTAATCAAGCGATTAAAGAAATAAATCAGAGATACGATCTAAAAGATTCTCATACACAACTTGAGTTAAATAAGAAAGAAAAATTTGTTTTAATAAATACAAAAGATGACTATTCATTAAAAGCCAGTATCGATATTCTCGAAACAAAATTTATCCGACGTGGTATTTCTGTGAAGGCACTTGATATTGGTGAGCCTGAACAGGCAGCCAGCGGCAGGCTCAGACTGAGGATTCAGTTGAAAAACGGAATTTCAAAAGAAAATTCGAAAATTATTACAAAAATGATCAAAGATTCAAAACTGAAAGTGAATGCCCAGATTCAGGATGAACAGATCAGGGTGTCAGCCCCAAAAATCGATGATTTGCAAGCCGTAATAAAAATGATCAAAGAAGCTGATTTGAATTTTCCTACTCAGTTCGTAAATATGAAATAGTTTTTTTGCTTCGCTTGAAATTAGTACAAGTCCTTTTTCTGTTTCAAATTCATCTGTGACTCTCTTTATTTCACTAGCTTGCATACGCAAGTCTTAATTTCTCTTTATCAATTCCTTCAATAAGCATAAAATCATTTTCACTTACCTTTTCAACATCGCCATAATAGTTATAATCAACACCATCCTTCATCAAATTGTTTTTCAATTCTAGAGAAGAAAGGAGCTGCAGGTTCTTCACAACAATATTTGTCGGATCATTTGCATCCACCCAGCCCTCAATTAAGTAAGGCCCCATAGACATTGTTAGTTCAGCAAACCTGCAATATTCTCTAGGAAAGATTACTGCTTCAAAAGTTCCTGTCAGATCTTCTAAAGAGAGGAACTTCATTATTTCACCTTTTTTTGTGCGGATGCGTTTCGAAGTCATATACCAGCCTATCATTTGCACTTTTCTGCCGCGATTTCTTTGCATTTCACTGGCATATGTGACCGAAGAATCGGAGATCCATTCCTGAAAAAAATTCAACGGGTGGCGTGTGATCATATAGTCAAAAGTTTCATACTCAATCCTGCATATTTCTTCAATGCTGTAGTTGTGTGAAGTTGCAATTTCCTTTTCAAGCAAAAAACTTTCATTTGAAAACAGATCTTTATAATTCTCATCAAGCAGTTTTCGCCTGTGAATGTAAATATCAAGAAGCCTCAACAATTCCGGTCTGTTTTTTTTCAGGCAGTCCATCGCCCCACATCTGATAAGTAAAGCAGTTTCCTGATAACCGCAGTGTGTTCTGATCAAAAAATCCTCAAGCGAAACATACCTTCCGTTGGCTTTTCTTTCTTTGATTATTATTTCTATCGTACTTTTTTGGAGGCCTTTAACAGCCATCAAACCAATCCGAAGTGTATTTCCGTTTCCTTGATATGCATAACTACTGTGGTTAATACTGGGCAGCATTACTTTCAACCCGATTCTTTTACTTTCCTGCACATAAACTGCTGGCGAGTAGAAACCACCGCCGTTGCTGAGTACGCTCGCCATAAATTCTGCCGGATAGTGAGCCTTAAGAAAGGCCACCTGGCAGGAAAGCAAAGCAAACGATGCGCTGTGTGCTTTGCAAAAGGAATAACCGGCGAAAGATTCAATTTGCCGCCATAGTTCCTGCGCCTGAGTTTCTGTCAAACCTCTGCTGTTGCAGGATTGAAAAAATTTAGTGGTGATCTTCTGCATTGCCAGGTGTGAACGCATCTTTCCACTCATTGCACGGCGCAAAAGGTCTGCTTCTTCAAGCGTTAAACCTGCAACGTGGTGAGCTACTTTTATTACATCTTCCTGGTAGATCATTACACCGTAAGTATCACCAAGATATTTTTCCATTTCAGGTACAAGATATTGACGCCGTTTTGGATCTTTGTGCCGTTCAATAAATTCCTGCATCATTCCGCTTTCAGCAACACCAGGACGAATTATTGAGCTTGCGGCAGTCAGCATTTCAAAGGTTTCCACATTCAACCTTCGGAGAAGAGAACGCATACCCGGTGATTCAATATAAAAGCAACCGATTGTTTTTCCTTCTCTGATCAGCCGCTTTGTGGCGTAGTCATTGAAAAGCATTTCAAAATCAAAGATGTCAAAACCAAGATTTGCTTTTTGTCCTGTCAGAAGCGGGTGCAGGGTTGAAATATTAACCCCGCGCTTCCATTCCTGAGGTACAAAGTATTGAAGACTATCAACGATATTTTTGAATGAAGCTGTTTTCATATAAGTGAACATATGTTCACTATATTTTAAACGATTTTGGAATGAAAATCAAGAAAAATTTGCAGAATTTTTCTACCAATTTCAGAAGGGAAACCTTATTTTAGAGTTAAAATAAATTGAGGAACAAAATCATGCAAACAGACGATGAGCTAATATGGCCCTGCCAATACTGCGGAGCTGAAAATACAGTTTGGGTGGACCTTACAGTTGGAGGGAAACAGGACTTTGTAGAAGACTGCAGAATCTGCTGCAGACCAAATAGAATAATTATTAAGATAGATAATGAAGAAAATATTTTTGTTGAGTCAAGAATAACTGATGAATGACTCACAGAAATAAAGTAAAAATCCCCTGAAATTTATTTTATTTGAGTCTGTAAAATAATTTGTGTAAATGGGAATTAGTGTTAAAGAACATTTTTTAATCTCTGATCAAAAATAATTGATAAATGGGATAAAGCAACAGTCCAATTTTGGACAGGCATAACAATCCATTTTTTAGAAATATCTCTGTAAGTCAAGAATAGCATTTTTTTCAGTGCATCATCATTGGGAAAAATGCTTCTCTGTTTTGTAACCTTCCTGAACTGACGATGCACAGCTTCAACTGCATTGGTAGTGTAAATGATTTTTCTGATTTCGTCAGGATACTTGAAAAACGTAGAAGCGTGAGCCCAGTTCTGCCTCCAGGTTCTAATTGATAGAGAATATTTCTTGCCCCAGTTCTCTTCCAAATTGTCCAGAGCAATCAGAGCTGCTTCTTCTGTTGGTGCTGAGTAAACCTGACGGAGTTCTTTCATAAATGATTTCTGATCTTTGCTTGCAATGTATCTTAGAGTATTTCTGATTAAGTGGATAATACATAACTGGATTTCTGTTCCGGGGAAAACCGTATTGATTGCTTCAGGAAAACCCTTCAACCCATCGACACAGGCGATAAGGATATCCTGAACGCCTCGGTTCTTCAGCTCTGTTAAAACACCAAGCCAAAAGTTTGAGCCTTCAGCTTCACTTACCCATAATCCCAGAAGATCCTTTCTGCCTGTAATGTCAAGTGCTAAGCAAGTGTAAGCTGCCTTATTGGTTACCTTCCCTTCGCTGGTTACCTTGTAATGGATGGCATCGAAAAATACTATCGGGTAAACTGTCTCAAGTGGTCGGTTGTGCCATTCTTTGGCCAAATCAATGATCTTATCAGTTATCTGGGATACCAGAGATGCACTTACATCAAGACCATAGAACTCCTGAACGTGAGATTGTATATCTCTTGTGGTCATTCCCTTTGCGTACATCGAGATAATCTTATCCTCAATCGGTCCAAGTGTGCGTTCATACTTCTTTACAACAACAGGATCAAATGTGCCATTGCGATCTCTGGGCACTGTTAGCTCTATTTCTCCGTTGTCATTCTTCAGAGTCTTATGGGTTTTGCCGTTACGACTGTTACCGGTGTTCTTTCCGGAGGGTGAGTATTTTTCATAACCGAGATGTTCGGTAAGCTCTGCATCAAGCATTCCCTCAAGGGAAGCTTTTATGATCTTCTTGATGGCTCCGTTCTCTCCCATCAAGTCTTGGTAGGTTTTTGCTTTCTTAAGATCGGCTTTTAACTGCTCGATCATTTCTGGAGTAAGTTCCATTGTGTAAATCTCCTTTCGGATAGTGGTTAAAAGTAATTAGTTTTTTATAAATAGAAAACCCATCTCAGGTTTTCGCCAAGTTAAGTGCTGCTTCGCTACGCTTCGCTGCACTTAACTAAACTATTTCTTTAACCATTTACACAGAATTATTTACACTCCCTTTTATTTATCAATCCATAATCATTCGCAGAAATGATGAGCTCTCATCATCATCCGAGTCATCTTTCTTTTGAGCCTTTTCTTTTGCCCAGCTATATCTTGATGCATCAAAGTTTAAACCCGGTTCTTTATTGTCGGTCAGATTTTTTTCATCTTCTGCTTCTTGTATTGGAGCTTTTGGACTTCTAACCCTGATAATAGTAGGGACTTCAAGATCTTCTTTGTTTATTTCCTGTGCATCCTGAAAATCAAATCCCCCTCTGAAGAAGTCATGCTCGGGAGTTGATTTTGTTTTCGAAGCCTTTGAAGAATAACTCTGGTGAGAGCTATCGAATCCTGTTGCAATCACTGTATAAGAAACATAATCATTCATCTCTTCTTTTTTAACACAACCGAAAATTACATTTGCCTCTTCACCTGCAGCTTCAAATATTACTTTGTTTCCTTCGTTTACTTCTGAAATTGTTAAATTACCAGAGCCGGTTACATTGAGCAGTATATTTTTTGCACCTTTAATATTCAATCCTTCAAGAAGAGGACTTGAAATTGCTTTTTGAGCCGCCTCAATTGCGCGGTTTTCACCACTGGCAATGCCACATCCCATCAATGCTTCACCGCTCTGATTCATTACTGATCTGACATCGGCAAAGTCGACATTGATCAATCCTTCAATAGTAATGATATCAGAAATACCTCTTGTGGCTTCATAAAGAACTTCATTCGGTTTATCGAATGCAACAAATGCATTGGTGTTATTTTCAAGTATAGTAAGCAATCTTTCATTAGGAATTACTATCAAGCTGTCAACATGCTGCCGAAATTCCTGAATTCCCTGTTCGGCATTGAGCATTCTTTTTTTGCCTTCCCATCTGAATGGTTTTGTCACTATTCCTACAACTAATGCCCCGATACTTTTAGCAATAGAAGCAACCACAGGTGCTCCGCCGGTTCCTGTTCCACCGCCCATTCCGGCAGTTACAAAAACCATATCGCTTCCGGACAAAACTTCGGCAATTTTTTCCCGATCCTCTTCTATTGCTTTTCTGCCAATATTTGGATCGGCTCCTGCACCTAATCCGCGGGTGATGTTAGCTCCACATTGAATTTTATTCGGCGCGCTATTATTGTTCAGTTGCTGAGCATCAGTATTAATTGCGACATATTCAACACCTGTGAGTCCTCTGGCAATCATACTTTCTATTGCATTGCATCCACCACCACCAACACCAACAACTTTTAAGACAGCCGATAACGATTTAGATCTGTCCAGGGTAGCGAATCGAGACATATTTCCCTCCTTGAATAATTAAATTATAATTCATCAAAAAATTCCAAGATTTTTTTCAAAAACTGTTTGAACCTGTTTCCGACTTTTAATTTTGGCTTATCAAGCGGAACGCCGTACTCACTTGATTTTCCACCGGGAATTCCTTTTATCAATCCCGTTACCGTTGCAAACTCAGGGCTTTCAACCTCATTTGATAATCCCTTTCCTAATTCCTGAGGCACACCAATTCTTGCCGGGAGACCAAATACTTCCTCAGCCAACTCTGTACACCCTTTTAATAGGGAGCCTCCGCCAGTTAATACTATACCAGCCTTTATTTTATTTTTAAATCCGGTGCTTCGAAGCTCATTATCAATCAAAGTAAATAATTCTCTCATGCGCAGACTTATGATCTGTGTTAAAAGGCTTATCGGGATTTTTGTGTTGCCCCTTGCCCCAACACCTTTGATTAAAATATCCTCTTCTTTTATGATCGCACTTTCCGATGCATAGCCATAATCTTTTTTTAATTTTTCAGCCTCTTCGGTTACTACACCCAAAGATTCCCTGATATCATTTGTAACCTGATTGCCGGCTACACCGATAACTTTCGTGTGCTTGATAGATTTTTTATGATAAACAGCTATATCGGTTGTTCCGCCACCAACATCTATTAAAGCAACTCCAAGATCTTTTTCGCTGTCTTCAAGAACCGACGCACTCGATGCAATTGGCTGAAGCATATAATCTTTTACCTTTAATCCAGCCCGCTCGACTGATTTTTTTATATTTTGAATTGCAGGGATTGATGCAAGCACAATATGATTAGATGCTTCTAATCTCGAGCCTGAAATTCCAAGCGGGTTTTCAATTCCTCCCTGATGATCAACAGAATACTCTTCAGGTATTATGTGAAGTATTTGCCTGTCGGATGGAATTCTTATAGTTCTTACATCAGCTTCCAATCTGTCAAGGTCTTCTTTAAGAATTTCTTTTTCTTCACGATTTATAGTTATATAATTCCTATAACGTATGCTTGTTATATGTTCACCGGCTACACCAACATTCACTTCTTTAACTTCGATACCAGCCTGATTCTGAGCTTTGGAAACAGCAGTTTTAATTGCTTCAGCAGTTTTGCCTATGTTTGCAACCAAGCCTTTATGTAATCCCTCTGATGGAGCAATACCAAAACCGAGTATATTGATATTGTTAGATTCAGGTATTTTCTCGGCGATTGCACAGCAAACTTTCGTAGTTCCAAGATCTAATCCAACAATGATTTCTTTTTTCATTCTGATAAACCTGTACTTTGATATTTCGTATCGAAGGATTTTCCTATATATATTTCGTTCGAAAATCTTAAGTCGATATAATCAGCAGTCGAATAATCTTTTTTTGCATCGGCAATTTCTTTAAAGATGACCTCAAGGCTTAACATTTTCCTACTCTCGTGGCCGTGTCCAAAAATTATCGGAGCTTTCATTCCGCTGAATGTGAGGATTATGTCACCGCCGTTTCTGAGATTTATTTCAACAAGATTTTTATATAAACTCATTTCTGTAAATCGTGCAGCTTCAATTATTCTGAAAGCTTCCAGCATTTCGCTGCTTCTTAAAATTTTAAGCGCCTTTATTTTTTTCGATTCTCTTAAATTACTGATCAGAGGGAACTCCATCATTTCAACATTTGGTAAGATTGGCAGCACCTCAAAGTCTTCTGTGATAAAAAATGTTTCTTCATCAGTGAGTATTATTGCGAAAATATTTTTTTCAGTTACTGAAGCTTTTATTTTTGTTTTGGATAAATACTCCACATCTGCTTTCGAAATATACGGATGCTTTTCTAACCGATCTTTAATGACAGGCAGTGTTACTTCTGCACTTACGGATGCACCATCCAGTTTTGCGAACGATAAATAATTCAACTGCGTTAATAACTGATTTCCGGTAATCTCTATCACCTTATCTTCTCCGGTTGTTTTATTAGTTGGCTGAAAGAACACCAGGGAACTAACCAGAACAAGCAGAAAGAATAATAAAACGACACCTGCTATTTTCCCTTTAAATTCATTCATTGAAAATTAATTTTTCAGAAGTTCGATGAACCTTTCACCGTACTTCCAAATATCTCCTGCACCCATAGTAATTATTACATCGCCATCTTTTTTTAGTTCATATAATTTTGAAGGCACATCAGTTTTACTTTTTACATAGTATACAGAGCCGTGACCCAATTGCTTTGCAGCATTTGTAATTAATTCACCAGAAACTCCTTCAACAGGAAGTTCTCTTGCCGGGTAGATATCTGTGCAAATAAATACATCTGAAATAATAAAAGACTCGGCAAATTCTTTATAAAAATCTTTAGTCCTTGAATATAGATGCGGCTGAAAAACAGCAACTAATCTTCTGTCAACCGACTCTTTAATCCCGAGAAGCGTAGCACTTGTCTCTGTTGGATGATGAGCATAATCATCAATTACCAAAACTTCTTTATCGTATTTTATTTCAAACCGGCGCTGCACACCTTTAAAATTTTCCAGGGCTTTTTTGATAGACTCAAAATCAATTCCTAATTCTCTGCCTGCAGCAACTGCCGCGAGTGCATTAAGTACATTATGTTTTCCGGGTATCTTAAGTTTTACCGAACCAATTGATTCATTTGAGTGTGAAATTTCAAAGCTTGTATTAAAATCCGTTTGCCTGACGTTTACAGCCTGAAAATCAGATCCATCAGTAAAACCGTATGTAATTTTTCTTCCCGGAATAAGATCGCTTATCGACTTTAGATTTTTGTCCTCACTGCAGATTATATTGCATCCATAAAAAGGAATCCTGCTTGCAAACTCAACAAAACTTTTTTTGATATCCTCCAAATCTTTATAAATATCAGTATGATCAAGCTCAAGATTTGTTAAGACTGATATTACTGGACTAAGCTTTAAGAATGTCCGGTCATATTCATCAGCTTCAACAATCATATAATTACTTTTTCCAGACCGTGCGTTTTTATTCTCCAGTTGATTAAGATTTCCTCCAAGTATAACCGTAGGATCAAGCATTCCTTCAATCATTACAAGACTAATCATTGCTGTAGTGGTTGTTTTTCCGTGCGTGCCTGCTATGCAAATTCCAAATTTATCCCTCATCATTTCTGAAAGAAGAACAGAACGTTTAATAACAACTCTTTTCTGTTCTTTGGCTTCAACAATTTCGGGATTGTCTTCAGATGCTGCCGAAGTGTAAACAATAACCTCAGCATCGGTAACATTCGATTTATCATGACCTTCAAAAATCTTTATACCATCCTGAATTAAACTTTCTGTTATCTCTGAAAATGATAAATCAGACCCGGTAACCGTATAACCTTGTTTTAGGAGCACCCGAGCCATTGCGCTCATCCCAATTCCGCCGATACCCACAAAATGATATTTATTAAACTTGTCGTACATTTATTTGTTATCTAATTCAGATTTCATTTCTTTAAACAAACTCAAAAGTTCATTTTCTTTTTCATAATCAGCCAGTCTTATTAAAAGTCTGCGCCTTCGGGTTTTCAGTTGCAATTTTATTACCCCAAGCCCGTATTTTTTATCAGAACCGGTTCTTTCGGATATTTTTATTTCCACAACATCTTTAGTCTTGAAACATTTGTTCCTCGTTCTGCTTACCAGACAAATCTCTTCATTATTTATTTCAAGCCTCTTATTCTGAAAAATATTTATTACAAGACTAATTGTCGAAATAATAACAATGATAGCAAAGAAGTAAAGTATAGGATCCTTTGTTATCAAAGTAAAAGAATCCTCAACAAACTCTCCTCTGATCAATACATAAAGAACAAAAGCAATAAAATAAACTATCGTTGATTGATAATAGAGAGATAATTTATACTTAAAAACCTGTTTAATATTTAACTCGTTATTACTCATTTCACATCTGCCAATTTTATTGCCTGCTTTGCTATTATATCAGCAGCATCGGGCTTACTTAGTTTTTTTGCGTTAGAAGAAAGATCGTTCAGTTTTTGATCATCGGTTATCAGCGCAACAACAATCTCAATCATTTTTTCAGATAATATTTTATCTTCAACAAGAAAAGCTGCATTCTTTTCGAATAAAGACTTTGCATTGTAATATTGATGATTCTCAGCAACATTTGGAGAAGGAACCAGAATTGCCGGTATACCCAGCATTGTAATTTCAGCGATGGTTGTTGCACCTGCTCTTGCAAGCAGCAAATTGCACGAAGAATAAGCAGCATCCATGCTTTCAATGAATGGGAAAACTCTTACACAATCGGATTCGTAAGCTTTGAATTTATCATAATAAAGTTTTCCGGTTTGCCAGATAATCTGAATATTATTATTCACAATTTCATTCAGATTCGCGGCCACTGCTTCATTAATTGTTGATGCACCAAGGCTGCCGCCAAGAACCAAAAGTGTTTTCCTGTTTTTTAACCTGAACTGTTTCAATGCATATTCTCTGTCTATCAATTCTAAACTTTTTCTAACAGGATTGCCTGTTAATCTCAGCTTGCTTTTGTCTTTAAAATATTTGACCGAATCTTCATAGCTTATATGAATTTCATTTGCGCACTTCTCAAGCAATCTGGTCGTTATACCCGGAAGACTGTTTTGTTCTAACAAAATAATTTTCGAACCAATTACCGAAGCACCCCAGATTGCGGGTCCGGCTACATATCCTCCTGAACCTATTGCCACATCAGGTTTAAATCTGAAATTGATCCAGACTGATTGAATTAATGATACCAGCAGCTTAAGCGGGAAAAGTAAATTTTCAGGCTTAAAGCTTCTTGAAAAACCTTTTATCCAGATTGATTTGAATTTATACCCTAAAGACGGAATAATTTTTCCTTCTATCTTTGATCTTGTTCCTATAAACAACAATTCGGCATCCGGATTATGAAACTGAATTCGTTCAGCAACTGCAATAGCAGGAAAAAGATGGCCACCTGTTCCTCCTCCGGCAAATAAAAACCGATATTTCTTTTGATCTTTCATAAAATTTTTACCGGCTTTAATTCATCATTTTCGCTTCTGCTAATATTACTTTTTGCCTTGCTAAGCTGGTTTGTTCTATAAGCTATATTTAACAGAACACCAATTGAAATACAAAGAAAAATCAGTGATGTTCCTCCGTAACTGATAAAAGGCATTGGCAAACCTGTAGTCGGAACCAAACCGGTTATTATTGCAACATTAGTGAAAGCGTATAAAGCAACAGAGAATGAAATTCCGAATGCTATCAGCTGGCCGAACTTATCTTTAGCTTTTTTTGCCAAAATAATTCCGGCTCCAAACATTATCAGGAAAACAATCAGTACAGAAACCGCTCCTAAAAGACCGATTTCTTCACCAATGATTGCAAAGATAAAATCTCCGTAAGCCTCAGGCAGGAATAAATTATGCTGGCCGCCTTTGCCAAGCCTTCCGATTATACCGCCATTACCCAGCGCATATAATGCCTGTTGAACCTGATGATGAACATCTCCTTTATCCTGAAGCGAGTAAATGTAGTTCAAAATTCTTTGTCTTGAGTGATTTAAGGACATTGCTAATCCTAACGCAAGAATAAGTCCGCCTCCCGATACAGCAAGAACATGTTTAATTCTTGCACCTCCAACAAAAAGCATTGTCATTGCAACAACTACAAGAAGAATTGCATTGCTAACATTTGGCTGAAAAAATATTAATAATGAAAATGTACCAACCCAAAAGAGAGGTATTAGCAAACCTCCTTTAAGGTTTTGAATTGCCTCTCCTTTTCTTTCGATGTAATATGCCAGATGAATGATTAAAACCAGCTTGGCAATATCTGCCGGCTGGACAGTAAATAAACCTAAATTCAACCATCTGCCGGCGCCTTTTATAGTTGTAGCAAACAATAAAGTATATAAAAGAACGAAAGCCATTAAAACCATTGCCCATTTACTAATTCCCCGATATTTATCATAAGGAATAATGCTGAATACCAACATAAAGACAAACCCGATGACTGCTTTGCGCAAATGAGCGTTGAAAAGGTAAAAAGCATTTTCGAATTTCCATTCAGAAAAAGTGCTGCTGGCACTCAGGACGATAATAAGTCCCAGCAGCATGAGGGCTAGTGAGGCGAAGAATATAGTGAGGGCTAATTTTTTCATTTATAAACTATTTACTGCTTCTTTAAAAACTTTTCCTCTGTGTTCGTAATTATTGAACATATCAAAGCTTGCACAGGCCGGTGAAAGAAGAACAACATCACCGGCGCGTGCTTCTTTACTTGCAGCCGTAACGGCATCCTCCAAAGAATCCTTTATTTCCACTTTTACAAATCGATGAAAAAAATTAAAAACTTTATCAGCAGAAGATCCTATCGCATAAATCTTGACTACTTTTTCAATGACAAGATCCTTTATTTGATTGTAATCATTTCCTTTATCCTGCCCTCCGAGAATCAGGAATAAAGGTTCTTTAAAACTTCTCAGTGCATACCATACCGAATCAACATTTGTCGCTTTTGAATCATTTACATATTTAACCTGCTCAATCTCTCTTACAAGTTCCAGTCTGTGTTCAACTCCTTTGAATGATCTCAAAGCATTTATGATCCCCGAATTATTAAGATTGAATATTTTAGCCGCAATGATCACAGCCATTGCGTTTGCTAAATTGTGCTCACCTCTTAAATATATATCATCAACTGAACAGATAAACTCTACATTGTTGTTACGGGAAAAGAAAACCTTATTATCTTCAACATAACAGCCGTTTGATTCTTTTTGTGTTAGTGAGAAAAAGAATGCATTGGATTTATAGTTCTTTACAAACTGATTAACTCCCTCGTTATCTCTATTAAGAATAATAAAATCATTGGCATCCTGATTTTCGAAGATTCTGAGTTTTGCGCCTGCATAATATTCGTACTTATTATCGTACCTGTTAAGATGATCAGGAGTAATATTTAAAATCATTGCCACTTTTGGTTTAAACCTATCAATGAAGTCGAGTTGAAAACTTGAAACTTCGAGCGAAACAAATTCATTTTGTTTAACTGACTCGGTAATTTCAGAAAAAGCATGCCCGATATTTCCGGCGAGATAGGCATTTGCACCACATTCATTAAATAGATATCCGCATAAACTGGTTGTAGTAGTTTTTCCGTTAGTTCCAGTAATTGCTATTATGTTTCCTTTACAGAATGAAGATGCCAATTCAATTTCACTAACAATTTTAATATTCTTTTCAGCAGCTTTCTTCAGGATATCTGAATCAGATGGTACGCCGGGACTTACAACTATTAAATCGGCGTTAAAGACTTTTTCAGTATGTCCGGTAATTTCATAATCAAAATTTTCAGACTTAAGAATATTTACTGATTCAGCCAGTTTTATTTCATCAGAGATATCGCTGACAAAAGGAATTCCTCCCATCTTCCTGATTAACCTTGCTGCTCCAATACCGCTTCTTGCAGCACCGATTACAGATATTTTCTTCTTTAATATGTCCATTATCTAATTTTGAACGATGCTAAGCTTATAATTGCCAGAATAATCCCGATTATATAAAACCTGATTACTATTTTAGGTTCGGGCCAGCCAACCATTTCAAAGTGATGATGAATAGGAGCCATCCTGAAAACTCTTCTGCCTTCGCCGTATTTCTTTTTGGTGTATTTGAAATACAACCGCTGAATCAAGACCGAAATTGTTTCGAGAAAAAATATTCCTCCAAGAATTGGAATCAGTAATTCTTTTTTTATCAGCACTGAAATAATTCCGAATGCGCCTCCAAGTGCTAACGATCCCGTATCGCCCATAAAAACCTGGGCCGGATAGGAGTTGTACCACAAAAATCCAAGCGAAGCACCAATAAGCGCAGAGATAAATACGGTTAATTCACCTGCGCCGGGTTGATGAATTATATTTATGTATTTTGAAAATATTGCATTTCCACTGATATAACTAAGTATGGCTAAAGCAAGCATCACTATTGTAATATTTCCAATCGCCAATCCATCAAGACCATCTGTCAGGTTTACTGCATTTGATGTGGCCATTATTATAAAAATCACTGCCGGGATGTATAAGTAAGAAAAATCAAGATTCACATTCTTTAAGAACGGAACGGTTGTAAGCGTATTAAAATTTGAGAACTCCGGACTAATATAAATGACCAGGCCAATTACAAATCCAATCAAAAATTGGCCAAGCAGCTTATATCTTCCTATCAATCCGTTAGGAAGTTTTTTTATTACTTTAAGGTAATCGTCAAGAAAGCCTACAGCACTAAGCCAGATTGTTCCTGACAAAATCAGAATGATATAAATACTTTTAATATCTCCCCATAAAAGGACAGGAAGTGTAACTGAAAGAATAATAATCACTCCTCCCATAGTTGGAGTACCTGCTTTCGACCAATGAAATTTTGGACCATCAGCTTTTTTTGCTTCACCGATGTGATATTTTTGAAGGATACGAATTATTCTTGGGCCAAGATAAAAAGAAAGAAACAAGGCGGTAATTGCTGCTAATGCCGATCGAAAAGTTAAAAATCTGAAAATATCAAAACCCGGCGGCGAGTACATTTTATTTAACCATTCAAATAAATAGTAAAGCATCAGTTAATTTCTTTCAGCTTATTAACAAATTCTTCCATCTTCATGCCGCGGGAGCCTTTAATCAGAACAGCAGAGCCGCTAAAATCAAAATCGTTAATGAAATTGACCAAAGCTGCTCTGCTTCGAAAGTGATTAACTATCCCTCCAAAATGCTGAAGCTCTTCTTTAAGATGTTTCATCATTTTGCCAAGAAGCAAAACAACATCTATTCTATTTTTTATTATAACATTTTTCAGTTTGCGATGATATTGCTCTGATTTAGCTCCCAGTTCGAACATATCGCCAAGAATTAAAACTCGCTTGTCATCTGATTTTATTTTTGAGATCAGTTCGATTGCATCCCGCATTGATTGAGGATTTGCATTGTAAGAATCATCTATCAAAACAAAATTTTTAATTTTAATAACATTTGCTCTCTTGTCAAATGCTCTGAGCTTTTGGGAGGCATTCATAATTTGCCTTACACTCAGTCCAAGCTTCAATGCAACAGCTGAAGCCGACAGAAAATTTTTTGCACTTTGAATTCCGCAGACCGGCAGTGTTACTCTGAACCTTATATTTTTATATTCTATCTCAATAGTCGGTTTTGCTTTCTCATCGTATCCGATAAGCTTTCCTCTGACATCTGATTTGCCATTAAAACCAAAGGTTATTTTATTTTTATAATTCTTCGCTGCCTTAAATAAAATCGGATCATCACTGTTTATAAATACTGTTCCTCTACGTTCATCTGTAACTTTAAAGATCGGAGCCTTCTCCTTAAATACGCCGCTTCTGTTTTTAAGATATTCCAGATGAGAATCTCCAATATTTGTTATCAGCGAAAAATCAGGCTGTGCTATTTGTGCTGAATATGCAATCTCACCAAAGTGATTTGTTCCAAGCTCTGCCACAAGCACATCATGATTTGGATTTGTACTTAGAATAGTTAACGGAACTCCAATATGATTGTTATTATTTGCTGTTGTTTTATTCACATTGAATTTTTCTCTTAAAAGAACAGAAAGCATTTCTTTTGTAGTTGTCTTTCCGGCACTTCCGGTAAGAGCTATGACTTTTGTATTTAATTTTCTTCTCCAAATACGAGCAACATCTCCAAGCGCTTTTACTGTATCTTCAACCGTTATAAATGGGATTTCAAGATCACTAAATTGATGAAAATTTTTTTTGTTTATCATTACGCAAAACGCGCCGGATTCAATCGCTTCTTTTATGAAGTCGTGTCCGTCAAATTTATTTCCTTTAATCGCAATAAACAGAGAACCTTTTTTAATATTCCTTGAATCAATTGAAACTGAGCGTACGGCTTTAAGTGCATCCGGGTTAAAAATTTCAGCAGACGGAACTTCAAACAAATCCTTTATGTCGAGACTGATGTTCTTCATTTAGCTAAATACTTTAATGCAATTTCTTTATCTGAAAAATGATTTCTCACGCCTTTTATTTCCTGATAATTCTCATGACCTTTACCGGCAATTAGTATTACAGCATTCGGTTCGGTGGATTCAATTGCTTTTTTTATTGCATCTTCCCTGTTTTCAATCGTTTCATAATTGTTGTTTTCAATTCCTGTTTTTATTTCGTCAATGATTGATAACGGGTCTTCAAATCTAGGGTTATCAGAAGTGATGAAACATTTTTTGCTCAATTCACTTGCGACTCTTCCCATTATTGGTCGTTTGAGTTTATCTCTGTTGCCACCGCAGCCAAATACTGTGTAAACAGCAGTTTGATTGTTAACTATTTTCTTAATTGCCAGCAGAGTTTTTTCAAGACTATCAGCTGTGTGAGAGTAATCTACAATTATTTTTTTCTTTCCTTCTCCTATAACTTCAAATCGGCCGGGAACCTGCGGAGTATTTTTTATGCCACTAATTACAACTTCAGGGTTTAATCCTGATAAAATGCCAACAGCAAATGCAGCAGAGGCATTATAAGCATTGAACTCACCAATCAGCGAAGTTGTAACAATATATTCGTTTGAATTATGAGAAATCTTAAATCGTGTACCGGATAAATCAAAAACAACATCTTTAATTGTAAAATCTGAATGTACCGAGCTTCCGTAAGTAATAATTTTTGATTGCGATGCTGCGACAATATCCTTATGATGGAAATCATCTTTATTAACGATGCTGAAGGATTCCTCGGTCAGGGAATCAAACAAAATTTTCTTTGCCTGAAGATAGTTTTCGAAGGTATGATGAAAATCAAGATGATCTGAAGTAATATTAGTAAAAACAGCCTGAGAAAAGTTTATATTTTCAACTCTGTTAAGTACCAATGAATGAGACGAAACTTCCATCACAGCATAGCTGCATTTTTCGAGATACATTTTATATAGAAGCTCATTTAAATCGCTTGATTCGGGTGTAGTCAGCTTCGATTCAATCTTTTCATGACCGATGTAATTTGCAATAGTCCCGATCAATCCGACTTTATTTCCGGCTTCTTCGAGAATAGTTTTAATATAATAAGAAGTTGTTGTCTTGCCGTTAGTGCCTGTAATTCCAATTACGTTTAAAAGCTTAGAAGGATTCTTATAAAAGTATGATGACAATTGTGCGATAGCCTTTCGGCTGTTCTGCACAAAAATCTTTGCAGCTTTTTGATGAATAAATACTTCATCGGGCACCAATTCATTGCGCTCAACAACAACGGCAATAGCACCTTTATTTAATGCATCCAGAATAAAATTATGCCCGTCAGTGTTAAAACCTGCAATAGCAACAAAGATTGAGTTGGCAGTTACTTTTCTTGAATCATAAAAAATTCCTGAGACATCCTGTCTTTGTACTTCGCCTACGACACTAATTGCTTTAACGCTATTTAACAACTCAGTAAGCTGCATCAATAAACCTGGGTTCCGTTTACTTTTATTTCTTCACAATTAAGAATACAAAGGCTTTTTTTGTTTATTCTTTCTCCCGGTTTAATACTCTGATAAACAATTCTTCCACTTCCATTAACTTTATATTTTACGTTTAAGTAATTCAGAATTAAAAGTCCATCACGAAGCGGAAGATTTTTAAGATCAGGCATTAAGTTTTTCTTTATATCAACTTCACTGCGTTCTTTCAATTTGAATTCGTTACTCACGTATTTTACATTCAATTTTGAATTGTTTTCGTCCGAATTCTCAGTTGAGATGTTATCTGACTTGGTATTCGGTTTTATATTATCCTGGAAAAATTCAAGATCACTTTGAATTATTCTGTTTCCAACTTCTTTAAATATTGGAGCAGCTACCAGTCCGCCATATTTACCTTTTTCAGGCGAATCAACAATTATCAAACAAACCAGTTGCGGATTTTCGGCCGGGAAGAAACCGATAAACGAAGAGTTATATTCTGTGTCGGAATATTCTGTACCAATTATTTTCTTTGAAGTACCTGTTTTACCGCCGGCATTAAAATCATCAAGCTTCGCATTTACTCCGGTTCCATTTTTAACTACACCTATGAGCAAATCCCTCATAATCTGAGAAGTCTTTTCAGATATTACTCTTCTTACAGCCGTGGGCGAATTCTCTGAAATAAGCTTGCCCGAATCATCAACCTTTTTCTTTAAGATGAAAGGCTGATACAAAATGCCGCCATTTATCAGCGCGCTGAATGCTGTAATTAATTGAATCGGGGTTACTGCTACTTCATATCCAAAGGACATATATACTTTTGATAAGGATGACCAGAGATTTGGTTTTTTCAGCTTTCCCTTTACTTCACCCGGCAAATCAATCGAAGTAAAATTTCCAAAACCAAAGCCGCGGAGGTATTTATAATATTTATCATTATCTATTTTCTGTACCAATTTTGCAAAACCAATATTGCTTGACTTTTCAAAAACCTGTTTTACCGTGAGCCATCCATCAGGGTGAGTATCTTTAATGATTTTGTTTTTAAATCTGAAGGTGCCATTTTCTACAAAACATTTATCATTTATTGAAACAAGATTTTCTTCAAGCAGTGCTGCCAGAGTGAAAGCTTTGAAAGTAGAACCTGGTTCGTAAGTATCCGAAATGCACCTGTTTCTTCTATCATCAAGAGCAAATTCAGAATATATATTTGGGTCGAAATCATTTGAATTTGCCAGCGCAAGTATTTCCCCGTTTCCTGGGTCCATAATAATGCCCATTGCAGATTTTCCCCCATACTGATCAATACCTGACTTCAGTTCCTGCTCAAGAATCTCCTGATAAGTTTTATTGATTGTCAAAACAAGATTTGAACCTGAAATTGCCGGGTAATTTTCTTCTTGCGAAACTGCAATAATCTGACCTAGTGCATTTCGCTCAACCAGCTTAGTACCACAAACTCCAAATAACTCTGTGTCATAAGATTTTTCAATTCCGGTTATACCATGTTTGGTTTCATCAACATATCCTAAAACATGAGATGCCAGTCTTCCGTATTGATAAACTCTCGATGGGTCTTCATCAAACTTTAATCCTTCGACTTTGAAGTCTTTTAACAAAGCTGCTGTTTCAGGATTAACTTTCTTTTCAATTACCACCATTTTTTTTGAACCACTCATCAGGTTCATGTAATGGGAATAATCCTTTCCAAAAATCTCTGAAAATTTTTGAGCAATTTTTTTCTTGCCGGATTTTTTGAGCATTCTTAAGTCAACCGAATAAGTAACATCGTGCCGATTGTATTCAAGCAGTAAATTGTTTCTGTCATAAACACGACCGCGCTCTGCAGTTATAGATTCCCATCTGGTTTGCTGTCTTTGAGCAAAATATTTTAACTCTTCACTTTTAAAGACCTGAATATCTATAAGCTTTACGATAAGAATCGTAAAAAACAGCAGCATCAATATTGCTATGGTTAATGTTCTTGAATTAATCATACTTTGCTTTCAAGTGAAGATTTATTTCTTCAATTCTTTTAGAATCTATAGTGATGCGCCCTAAAGGGTCACCGGCAGTTCGTTTAACCATTCCAAGTTCTTTATTAGCTATTTTCATGATTTCTTCTTCCGATGAAATCATTTGAAAGTCTGCGAGCAATTTATCCCGTAATGTATTTTCATTATTTATCATCTTTTCTAAATGATCTTTTTCCTTAGTCAAGGCTTTGTACCTTACGGTAGTGCTAACAATAAGAAATGCAATTGCAGCTATTGATAGAATAAAAGCAAAGAATAATATGATCGCCGGTTTGTTTCCTTTTTTCATATTCGTTCGGCCGCTCTTAGTTTCGCACTTCTTGATCTGAAATTATTCCTTATCTCTTCAACCGAGGGAGTAATCGGTTTCTTAGTCAGGATTTTAACTCTTGATTTTTTCCCGCAAACGCAAACCGGATATTCTTTGGGACAAATGCAGTTGAGAGACTCATACTTCATAAGTTCCTTAACAATTCTATCCTCAAGCGAGTGATAACTGATAACAACAAGCCTTCCACCAACCTTCAATAAATCAACTGATTTGACCAGAAATGATCTGAGTGTTTCCAATTCGTCATTTATAAATATCCTCAAAGCCTGAAATACCCTTGATAATGTTTTTGAAAAATAAATTGGCGGTGTAATTCTTTTAATTATTTCAGCGAGATCCGATGTATAAACAATTTTTTTCACCGCCCGGTATTTACAGATCTCCTTAGCTATTTTTTTTGAGTTCTTTTCTTCACCATATTTAAATAGAATATCTGCTATCTCCTCTTCAGAGAAATTATTAACCAAATCGGACGCGGTTAATTTTATACTCTTACTAAATCTGAGATCAAGCAAGGTTTTTTGTTTATAGGTAAAACCGGACACAGGGTTATCCAATTGAAACGACGATACGCCAAGATCTACCAAAATACCATCAAAATATTTCGTGAATTCCAATTTTGCTATTGTCTCAATTTCTTTGAAGTTGAAATTATAAAGTTTGATTCTATCGTCCTCAGAGAACCTGTTCATTGAAAATTTGAAAGCATTTTCATCGGCATCAGTTGCAAACAAGCGACCATCAGAGTTAAGTTGTTTCAAAATTTCCGAAGCGTGACCACCAAATCCCAAAGTGCCATCAAAATAGATCCCCGATTTATCAGTAATCAGATACTCAAGGCTTTCAAGTAACAAAACCGGAGTATGCTGATTGTTATTCATATCAACTCATAACTTTTGCAGCAATTTCTTCATAGCTTTCGTTGAATCTTTTTAAGTATTCATCATACTTAACAGGATTCCAAACCTCAATCCTCTTTAAAGCACCAAGTATTAAAACATCTTTCTCTTTCTCGATTGAAGCATAGTCTAATAAAGGAGGTGGAATTAAAATCCGTGATTGAGAATCAAGAGTATCATCGGTTGCATACTGGGTGATCAGCCTTATAAATAAAGCCTCTTCAGGTTTGAATGGATTGAGTTTCAATAATTTTTCTTCGATGGTTTTCCATTCATCAGCAGGATAAATTTCGATACAAGGAGCTGTACCTTTTGTCATTACGAATTGGTCGCTGGATACGCTCACCGACTTTCGTAATTTCGAGGGAATGCTTAGTCTTCCTTTAGCATCTATGGTATGTGTGTATTGTCCTTTAAACATTTTTCCTGACTATAATGAATAACTTCACCACTTTTCCCCACTTCTCCCCAAAAATTGGGAAAAATTTATTCCAAAGTCAAGAAAAAATTAAAGCAAACTTGATTTTTTTGAAAAAAAATTTCAAAAAGATAAATCACTCTGCTTTTTATTTGTTAATAATTAAATATAAAGAACAATATGATTGAGCCAACTGCCGGACTTGAACCGGCGACCGGCGCATTACGAATGCGCTGCTCTACCAGCTGAGCTAAGTTGGCTTTTCATTAGAAAATTAAAACTAATTATCGAATTCTCTTTTTATGTCGGTTCTTTCTTAGTCTTTTTTTCCGTTTGTGAGTCGCCATTTTATGACGCTTGCGTTTTCTACCACAGGGCATCTATCACTCCTATTATTTTAATATTTTATTAATGTGACTTCAATAATTCTTGTGCACGTCTGCCGGCATCAGAATTTGGATCTAACTCAATCGCCTTTTTAAGCCATTCGCGGGACTTTTCCAAATTTCCCGCAGTCAGATTCACAACTCCGAGATTCAAATGACCGATTTGATGATTAGGTGAATATGTTAAAGCTTTTTCCATTTCGGTTATCGCATCTTTGAAAGAAGATTTTGCTCCGGCTGAATCTCCCTCACTAATTTTAACTAATCCTATATTATAATAACAAACGCCGAGATCAATTCTCGCATCAGGATTTTTGGGTAAAATTGTTAGGTATTTTTTATAATTGCTTATCGCTCGATCAAAAAGCCTCGAATCAGTCTGAAGGTTTGCAAGCTGAATCAGTAACTCAGGATCATTAGGCCTGGATTGTAATTGTTCTTCCAACTGACTTATTAAATTAATATTATTCAGATCTACCGTTGAATGATTATGTTCTGTCTCCTGATTGGTTATTAAATTTGTTTCCGGCGAACCATCAAAAACACCTGATGATATTATCAATAATGCTGCTAAAGCAAAAACTAAAATGAGAATCCAGGTTAAATATTTTGGATTTAATTTTTTTGTCTGATTGCTGCCGATAGGTTTTTGCTCTTTCACATCTTTTTTAGAAGGATTACGAACATAACCTTTTTCACTGGATCCACTTTTTTTAATTTCCTTCAACTGCGGGGTAACTACTGTATCTTCTTTAAATTCTTTTTTAATTAACTCACCCTTCAGCGGTCCGCCACAACCTGCACAAATTGAAGAAGTCTGAATATTTTCTTCTCCGCAAATATCACAAATGACTGATGTTGTAACACGTGGACTTACGTTTTGATTTTCCTCAATAATTTCAGAATCGTTACTAGCTGATTTTAATTTGATTCCACATTCAGGACAATACTTATAATTTATGACAAGTTTGAAACCGCAATTTGGACAAGAAGAACTCATTAAGCAGATTTCTCCTTTTCTCTCATTCCTTTGTCTACATATTCTTTGAATTCTTTTGAAAATTTGAATGTGGGAACATAATGTTCGGGAACAAAAACCTGCTCACCAGTCTTGGGATTCCGGGCAAGTCGAGAATTTTTCTTCTTTATCTTATAGCTGCCAAATCCTCTAATTTCTATTCCTTTTCCATCTTTCAAAGCTTCTATAACAGTTTTAAAGAATCCCTCAATTATAGCTTCGGTTTCTAGCTTAGTCAGTCCGGTTCCTGATGCTACCCGATCTACTATGTCAGCTTTTGTCATTTCATCACCTTTGAATGCATTTTTATAAGTTATTGAAAAATAGGGAGTTAAATTATCAAACTTTACTTGTAAAATCAATTTTGAGTAATAATTTTAAACCCAAAATGTGAAAAAATTTGAAATCATTGAAATTATTCGATAGCTTTGTCCCCTCTTTTGATTCAAATTGATAAATAATCCCATTTTCATCTTTTACAGAAAGTGTTGGATATCATAAAATCATGAAAATAAAATAATTTTTCTGGTACAATTTTAGTTTTTTGATTTAACAAAATTTAAAGGAATAACATGGAGCTTATTGAAATAATCAAATTAACTTTAGCTTTAGTAGCTGGTTCATTGTTTATTATAGGTTTATCATCTTATTTGATTTTTAAGCTAAGGACGCGTAATAAATTAAAACCCTATTTGTTAGAAACAGCTGTTTGTTCAGGTCCACTTACAATTTTCGGTAAAATGCTGAATGCTAACATTAATAAATCAGAAGTTTCTCAAGTTCCTTTGAAACAGCAAAAAAATAAATCACGCACTAAATTTGAAGTGTTAAACCAATCCCTTAAAATTGAAAATAACAATCCAGTAAATGTATCTAAAGAAATGAAGGTTCTGGATTTTTATACTAATTCATCAAAAGCTGCTTTGTTCAAATTAAAGTTCGCTCCAGTAAAGACAAACGCAAACTCTTAAAAGAATCAACTTTATCATTAAATAATATCAGGGGATGATATTTAACATATTTGCAAGTACGTCCCCTAAAAATCCCTCTTCACTTAGTCGGTTCATTTCTATTATTAAACCATTTTGAAGGAATTGCTTTTTGTAATATTCCTTATAAAAGTTTTCTATAAATTAGTAAGTAAGAAATAAGATAATAGCAATAATCAATTTTATCAGAAGAATAAAAAACTTTAATAATCAGGAGTTAAAATGAAAAAAGATCTAACAGTTGAGAATATGAGTTGTGACCATTGTGTTAAAGCTATAGAGAATGAACTTAAAAAACTCCCCATTGATAAATTTGAAGTAACTATCGGTAAAGTATCAGTTGAGTTCAACGAAAACAGACTTCCTGAAAAGCTAATAAAAGCTGCAATTGAAGAAGCCGGATATAAAGTTATCGAGTAACTTCAATGAATAAAAAATCTGACATTTCTATTATATCACTTCCTGTCGAGGGAATGACTTGTGCAAGATGTGTTGCAAGAGTCGAAAAAGCTCTTGGAAAAGTTGAAGGAATTTCCGAAGTAAATGTTAACCTTGCAACTGAAAAAGCAACACTTAAAGTTAATTTAGATAAAATTAACTTTTTAGAAATTCAACAAGTAATTGAAGAGGCCGGATACAAAATTGATTTGTCGTCTGTAAAAAAGAATAACAAGGATTTACCTGAATTCAGTACCGGTAAAGAAATTAAATCGACCTACGAGATAGAACTTAAAAAAGACTTTCTTTTAGCGCTTACACTTACAATTCCGGTTTTTCTGATAAGCATGGCATCAATGTCAGAATCTTTCTATGAATTAGTGCAATTGTCTGCTCAACAGCTGAATAAAATCTTACTCATACTTACTTCACCAATAATGTTTTTGCCCGGAAAGAGGTTTTTCACTATCGCCTGGAAAAACCTTAAAAAATTTCAAGCGGATATGAATTCTCTGGTAGCCATCGGAACAGGTGCTGCTTTTTTATACAGTTTACTTGTCACTCTTTTCCCGGAGCTAATTGGAAATGATTCTCATTCGAATGTTTACTTTGATACTTCTGCAACAATAATTACTCTGATTTTAATGGGAAGATGGCTGGAGAGCCGGGCGAAGGGAAGAACAAATTCGACTATTAAGAAATTACTTGAGCTTAAACCAACACTTGCACTGATCAAAATAAATGGTGATGAAAAAGAAATTCCTATTGATGAATTACAAATAGGTGACATAGTAATCGTAAAATCAGGTTCAAGACTCCCTGCTGATGGAATTGTAACCTCGGGGAAGGCGTTTATTGATGAATCAATGATCACGGGAGAAAGTCTTCCAGTTGAAAAAAAAGCAAGTTCGGAAATAACCGGAGGAACCATCAATACCACAGGATATCTTGAATATAGAGTTTCCGCTATTGGAAAAAATTCGGTTTTAGGGAAAATAATTTCAATGGTTGAAGAAGCTCAGGGCTCAAAAGCTCCGATACAAAGATTAGCCGATAAAACTGCAGCCATTTTTGTACCGGTTGTAATCATTATTGCTGTTATCACTTTTCTTTTCTGGATGTTTATTCCTGAGAGTAATTCACTTTCTGCAGCATTACTGAACTTTGTTGCTGTTTTAATAATTGCTTGTCCCTGTGCACTTGGACTTGCAACACCAACTGCAATAATTGTTGGAACTGGTCTGGCCGCAGAAAATGGCATTATGATAAAAGATGCTGAAAGCCTTGAATCTGCTTATAAGATTGACACAATTGTTTTCGATAAAACAGGAACCATAACAAAAGGCAAACCCTCAGTAACCAATTTCATTGCTCTTGAAGAGGATGAAGACAAAATCATTTCATTTGCAGCAAGTGTTGAAAGGAAATCTGAACACCCATTTGCCAAGGCTATTATTGATTTTGCAAGTGAAAGAAAAATTAATTTTTATGATGTGGACAATTTTGAAAATGTTTTAGGATTTGGAGTTAAAGGAACAATTGAGGAGAAAATTGTTTTAATCGGCAATGTTAATTTTCAAAGAGAAGCCGGAGTTGATATTAGTCCACTTAAAAGTTTTATGAATGAAAATGATCTATTTAGCAAAACAATTATTACAATTTCAGTAGATTATAAGCTCATGGGCTTATTCATAATCGAAGATCCCATTAAAGAAACTTCAATCGATGCAATCAAAGAAATAAAAGAAATGAACATCAAAACAGTAATGCTGACAGGTGATAATTATACGGTTGCTGAAACAATAGCTAAAAAAGTTTCTGTGGATGAGTTCAAGCCTGAAATTTTACCGGCAGATAAATGTTATTTTGTAAGGAACTATAAAAAATCAGGAAAATTCACTGCTATGGTTGGTGATGGAATAAATGATGCACCTGCTCTGGCAGAAAGTGATGTTGGAATTGCAATAGGAACCGGGACAGATGTCGCAATCGAAACTGCACAAATTATCTTAATGAATGGAGATTTAGCCGGAGTTTCAAAAGCAATAAAAATTTCGAGAGAAACTATAAAGACAATAAAGCAGAATCTATTCTGGGCATTTATTTATAACGTGATAGGCATACCCTTGGCAGCGATAGGATTACTCAATCCAATGTTTGCAGCTCTGGCGATGTCTTTAAGCTCAGTATCGGTTGTTAGTAATTCTTTACGTTTAAAGAAAATTAAACTCTGATTATTTCAGATTTTAGGTAGTCTTTCTAAGTAACTGCTGGTGCTTAGTACTGCAAAGGTTTCTGTTCTCTTAAGTTCATCAATATTAAAGCAATTCATATAGCTTAATGTACTTTTCAAGCCATCCGAGATACTGTCGATGACACTCTTTACAACTCCTCTGTAGGGGACCATTGTTTCTTCCCCTTCAATAAATTCATTTTTCATTTTTACTCCGAAAGATGCGGAGCCGCGATATTTTTTCCATAACTGACCATTGTACTTAATTACTTCGCCCGGAGTCTCTTTTGTACCCGCAAGCATTCTACCCAGCATCACAATATCTGCACCCAGCGCAGTTGCTTTTGCAATATCTCCCGGGCTTTTAATTCCACCATCAGCAATAATTCTTATTTTAAGTTTCTTTTCTTCACGTGCAAAAAGAACATTAAGTAAGGATGATACCTGACCGATTCCTATTCCGGTTTGAATCGAGGTAGTACAAACACTACCGCTTCCAATACCAACTCTTACCGCATCCGCTCCGGCACTTTCAAGCTCTGACAGAGTAAGGCCGTGAGCTATATTGCCGACAATAATCTTTGAATCATATTTACTTTTGATCTCTTCAGTCTTATGAAGTACTTCAAGATTATTTGCATTTGCAGTATCAATGCAAATTAAATACTTTTTTTCAGCAAGTTTTGAAATAAGTTTTTCGTCTGTATTTAATGCAATTGAAACAGCCCTGATTCCATCTCCATTCCCCTGGTTGTTAATAATATTATCAAGTGAAGAATCAAATCTGTTAACAATTCCTATACATCCAAGTCTTTCTAACTCCTTTGCCATCTCAAGTCCTGTTACGGTATCCATCGGACTTGAAATGATTGGCAACGCAAGATTTAATCCAAGAAATTCAATGTTTGTATTGGTTTCTGTTCGTGATTTTATTCGTGAAATCTGGGTCGGTATTAAACTTATATCATCATATGTTAGTGAGAGGTTATATTCGTTTAGTTCTTTTTTTGAGTATACTTTCATTTTGATAATCTAACGGTTTTTAAAGTTTCTATATTAACTTTTCAATTTCATCCAGAATTAATTTCATTTTTTCGGTTACGGCAATAACAGGCTCTGGGGATTTCATATCAACACCTGCGTCCCTTAAAATATCTATTGAATATTTGGAACTTCCGGCTTTGAGAAAGTTAAGATATTTTTTTACTGCGTGCTGACCATTTTGCTTAACCTTTTTTACAAGCACTTCAGCTGCAGCCAAACCAGTTGCATATTGATAAACATAAAAGTTATAATAAAAATGAGGTATTCTGGCCCAGGTATATTCTTCTTCAAAATCAATTTTCATTTCTTCGCCCCAGTACTTCTGGTAAATATCTTTATAAATTCTGCAAAGGTTTTCGGAAGTAAGAGCTGTACCTTTTTCAGCCATATCATAAACAATGGCTTCAAATTCTGCGAACATTACCTGACGGTAAAAAGTTGAAGTAATGTGGTTTAGATATCTTTCAAGCAGAAACAACTTTTCATTTTCATTTGAAGAATTCTTAATCAAATAATCAAGTAATAGAGATTCGTTAAATGTGGAAGCAACTTCAGCAAGAAAAATAGTGTAGTGAGCATAAGGATAAGGCTGAGTCATTCCTGTATAATAGGAATGCATATTGTGTCCCATCTCATGGGCTAAGGTAAATACATCATTCAGCAGATCAGTCCAATTTAGAAGTACATATGGATGCACTCCATAAGTTGTCCCGGATGAATATGCACCGCTTCTTTTTGCCTGAGTTTCGTAAACATCTATCCATCTGTTGTTGAATGCTAGTTTCAAAGAATCAATATACTCGTTCCCAAGGGGTTCAAGTGCTTTTAGAACAATACTAACTCCTTCTTCATAAGTATATTTTCTTTCAAGCTTATTTTCAAAAAGAGATACATAAACATCAAATGGTCTGAGTTCTTTAACCTTAAGGATTCTTTTCTTTAAGGACGCCCATCTATGAAGCTGACCGAGATTCATATTAACGTTTTTTAGCAGATTGTCATAAACTGCAATGGGAATATTATTATAATGCAGAGCAGCAGCACGTGCGGAGGAATAGTTTCTTGATTGAGCAAGAAAAATATTATTCTTAAGGTTTCCGTTGAATAGAGCTGTTAATGTATTAATATTTTCTGTATAAGGTTTTAGATATGCTTTAAATGCCCTTTCCCGATAAGCCCGGTTTGTTGAATACATTGCGGCATAAAACCTGCCGTGCGACATCTCGATTTCGTTTCCACTTTCATCTTTTATTTTTGGAAACTGAATATCGGTATTGGTAAACATTGAATATGCAAGATATGCTGTCTGAGAAATTTCAAGAGACCTTGCAAGAATTTTTTCTTCAGAATATGTAAGAGTATGTTTTTTTGCTCTCAGCAGGTCTTTAAGATTATGTTCATAAAGCTTTAAGCCTTTATCTGATTTTATCCATCGTAGTAGTTTCCCCTGGTGTATTTTCAGAAGTTCGGGCTTAATAAATGAACTGGCAGCAATAACTTTCGCAAAAAGATTCTTAACCCGATCGTCCATTGCCTGGTATGTGGTAACTCGCATATCGCTATCTTTGGAAAGCATAGCATAAAGGTAAAGCCGTTCAAGTTTTATTTGTACCTGGTCATCAAATCTTAAACATTCAAGAATTGCCGTTTTACTCTTTGTTAATTTTCCTTCAAATTTTTTATATCCTTTTATGTTCTTAGAAACCCAGTTGAAATCTTTTTCCCATTCATCATCATTTCTGTAGATTTGCGTTAAATCCCACTTGTATTTTTCCTCAATTTGGTCGCGGTTCGGAACACTACCATCGGGTTGATGAAAAAAAAACTTCTCTGTTTTGATCATATTTCAATTCCTTCACATGCTGCTTGATAATAAATATTATAATTCTCTTTTTTATTTAATTAGAATTTTTTAGAGGGTACCCGAGTGTATCCAATCTATTATTTTCCCGGATAATTCAGCGAAAACACCCGCAAATATAATGGCTTGGCTTTTAATATTACAATATTAAAGGCGGGATTAAGGTATAATTAGATAAAAGTCTTAGTCAATTGATGTATTTATTCAAAACCAGTTTTAAATTTCCTGTAAAATTTCTGAAGTCCATTTCAATTTTATCGGGAATATTTCCTCTCAACTTAACATCCTTTTCTTCAGCATTTCCATTCAACAAAATTTTGTAGACAATCGAAGTATCTGTATCAACAATTTTGATGTAAACGGAACCGCTTTGATATTCATCAAGCTGGAGTGAAACTTTCGCCTGATTCGTTGTGAATGAAGGAAAATCAATGACTTTAAAAGTGGCATCTTTACAGTTAATTAGAAAATTGTAGTAATCAAGTTCCCTGAACTGAAGAGGTTCATTAATGTTTCCCGCAAAATTCCCGGGCGTAATTATCTCTTCCCGGCAGGATAAAAATGTAATTGCTGCAAACAAAGCTATAATGTATGTTCTCTTCTGTTTTTTCATTTGTTACAACATAATTAACACTTTTGACTGTTTCAATAGATTTATTCGACATTTTTAATTTGATTAATTATAGTATTTGTGAAAAAGAAATTGTTACATAATCCTCCGAATAACACTAACTTTCACCATCAAAAGAAGTTCATTTTCTTAATTTTTAGCTTCTTTCATATATTTGTCGAAAATTTTTTTAATTAGAATGAATTCAAAATATGAGCCGGTGATTGGCTTGGAAGTCCATGCTCAATTGCTTACAGATTCGAAGGCGTTTTGCAGTTGCTCTACAAAATTTGGAAATGAACCCAATTCAAATACCTGCCCTGTTTGCCTGGGGCATCCCGGAGTTCTTCCTGTGCTCAATAAAAAAGTTGTGGAATTTACAATGCTTATGGGACTTGCAACCAATTGCAGAGTAAATAAAAGCTCTATCTTTGCAAGAAAAAATTACTTCTATCCTGATCTTCCAAAGGGATATCAAATTTCGCAGTACGAAGAACCATTGTGCGAAGATGGTGTCCTGAGAATAACAAAATCCGATGGAACTAGTAAAGAGATCCGGATTAAAAGAATTCATATGGAAGAAGATGCCGGGAAGTCAATTCATGATATGGATGCCGACACACTTATCGATGTAAACAGGTGTGGAGTCCCTCTTATTGAAATAGTTTCAGAACCCGATCTCAGATCGGCAGAGGATGCATACTTATATCTTAATAAAATCCGGCAAATTCTTTTATATTTAGGAATCTGTGATGGAAATATGGAAGAAGGTTCTCTGAGGTGTGACGCAAATATCTCTGTCCGTTTGAAGAACTCAAAGGAACTTGGCGTTAAAACTGAAATAAAGAACATGAATTCATTCAGAAATGTTGAAAAAGCAATAAACTTTGAAATTGAACGACAGATTGACATTCTTGAGGACGGAGGAAAAATCATCCAGCAAACTTTGCTTTGGAATGCCGATAACGAAACCGCCTATCCGATGAGATCGAAAGAAGAAGCGCACGACTACAGATATTTCCCCGATCCAGATTTGATTCCGGTATTGATCAATCAGGAATGGAAAAATCTTATTTTAAGTTCTCTTCCTGAGTTACCTGACGAAAAAAGAAAACGATTTTTAACAGAATATGGCTTGCCTGAATATGATTGTGAAATCCTTACTCAAACTAAAGCCATTGCAGATTATTTTGAAAGGGTTGCAAATACTACCAAGGATTTTAAGTCTGCAAGTAATTGGGTGATGGTTGATGTTATGAAAATCCTGAACGAAAGGAAAATCAGTATTGCTGATTTTTCATTAGCTCCTGAATACCTTGGCGAGATGATAAATCTGATCAATGATGGAACAATCAGCTCAAAAATTGCAAAGGAAATTTTCCCAATAATTCTTGAAAGCAATAAAAAACCTTCTGATATAATTAAAGAGAAAAATCTTGTCCAACTAAGTGATGAATCTGAAATACAAAAAATAATCGAAGCAGTAATTGCAAATAACAAAGAACAATTTGAAGAACTTGCTGCCGGAAAAGAAAAAATCTTTGGATTTTTTGTTGGTCAGGTAATGAAAGAAACTAAAGGCAAAGCGAATCCAAAGCTGGTAAATGATTTATTAAGAAAAAGAATTTCGAAATAAAAAAATTAAGGAGTAAATAAATTGTCCTTCTGGGAAAGAATAAAAAAACTGTTTAAAAGAAAACCTAAAGAAGAAAAGAAACCCAAAACACCAAAAGAAAAAGTAATAGATTTTTTCAAGCAGCTTTTATTTGCTGCAATTGCGGCATTCTTTATCATAACTTTTTTCATACAAAATACAAGAATACCAACCGGAAGTATGGAAGACACAATACTTGTCGGTGACTTTGTCCTGGTCAATAAATTCATCTACGGATCTTCGTCTCCCAAATACATTCCTTTGACTCAAATAGAAATTCCTTACTTCAGGCTTCCTGCTCTTAAGCAGCCTGAAAGAGGAGATATAGTTGTTTTTGAATATCCAGGAGACCGTGATCAACTTGTTGCAACTGAACTGGGAGTTAACTATGTAAAAAGGTGTATCGGATTGCCTGGGGACACTATAGAAATAAAAGATAAAGTCGTTTTTGTTAACGGAAAGAAAGCACATATACCGGCATTTATTAAATATTACCGTGGGCAATACGGTACTTACTTACGTCCAGCACCCAAAGGAGTTGCCGAACCGAGAATTTTTCCTAAAGGCATGCCATGGAATGAAGACAATTACGGACCTCTTGTCGTTCCAAGAAAAGGCTCTAAAATTCCATTAAACATTTACAATGTAGAACAATGGCGAACAATTATCGATAGAGAATATGGAAAGCGTGTTGTTGGAATTAAAAACAATGTAGTTACAATTGAAGGCATTCCTGTTTCTTCATATATATTTAAAAAAGATTACTACTTTATGATGGGCGATAACAGGGATGACAGCCTTGACAGCAGATTCTGGGGATTTGTTGCCCGCGATATGATTGTTGGGCAGGCGTTTATAACATTGTTCTCGTGGGACAGAGACATCCCCTTCTCTGAATTATTCAGGCTTATTGGTTCAATTCGTTTAGACAGAGTTTTGAAGCTGCTTCACTGACATTTATAAAAAACTTATAATCAAAAAAAAGGCTGCTCTTTTAAGGGCAGCCTTTTTAGCTCTAAAGCTTTTTAGTTGAACATATATCTTATACCTAACTGAATTCTGAACACATCATTAATACTTGCAGATGGTTCATATGTTTTGTCGATCAGTTTGCTTCCGATATTTCTCAGTTTATAAAGTGGTTTGCCATCAGCATCAACTTTGCTGAAGATAAGAGGCTGTGTGGAAACAAACACATCACCAACGCCCCAATCTTTGCTGAGTAAATTAGTGAAATTGAGAATATCGATTCTAAACTGTAAAGTATTTTTCTTTGAAAAGAGTTCAGTATAAAAATCTTGGATAATACTGAAATCAGCTCTGAATACCATCGGCATAAACACAGCACCTCTCTCAGCGTATTTGCCTCTGTTTTCCTTCAGATAATCATCTTGTTCAATGTAGGCATCCCAGGCATTTTTTTGATCATCCACTGTAAAGGTAATATCGTCATCCGGATTGGATGGAGTATTATTATCGAACTTAAATTCTTCAAAGTTCATTTCGTCCTTGTTCTTAGGAATATAAATCAGGTCGTTGCTTGTTCCGCCGTCATTGTTCATATCACCTGAGAATGTATAGCTTGCATTACCCTGTGTGAAACCTTCAACAAACAAAGTGAAAGTTGTTGAACCGAAATCAAAATAATCGAGTTTATAGGAAACAGCTCCGAATATTCTATGTCCGGGAGAGTAAGCAGAGAAACCAAGCCCCGGATCGTTACCATTACCTGAGTGCTGATTATTATTCCAGGAACCAAAAGCGATTGAACCTGGGTCAACTGTATTTTTAGAAACACCATAGTTATATGCGGTCTTAAAATACCAGTTTTCGTCAAATGGTTTCTCAAGGGCAGCAGTTATACCCCAGGAGTATCCTACATTCTGATTTTTAAGAACAATTGCATTATCAACCTTTGAGTAGATTTTTCGTTTACTTGAACTGGTCCAGCGTGGTCTGTTATCCGGTCCATTATAATTAGCATCGGGTGCGGTTTGGTTTGCGTTGATATAATACAATCCGTTAATGTCCTTACTATAAATGAATTCAAGTGTTCCGATAAATCCATACGGAAGCTTCTGATCAACACCCAGATTTGAACGCCAAACCTGCGGGAACTTAAAGTTAGGATCGGTTAAAGCCAATTCATAGGTTGAGGAAGGTTTACCGGTTACTTCGCTTGGTTTATATTTATCAGGATCAGGATTAAATGGTCTCTTTCTCGTATTATCAATTCTTTCAAATCCTGTCAATACACCATTATTTCCGATCTGATTTGAAATCCAAACATAAGCAGGACGACCAGTAAAGATTCCTGTGCCTCCTCTTAGCTGAGTAGTTCTATCTTTAAATACATCAAGATTGAATCCAATTCTTGGTGAGAAAAGTAAATTTGCATCTGGCATTTTATCTGTCTTGTATTGCTTAATTGCAAATTCCTCATCTCTGAATTTCATTGTATCTACTTCAGGATTATGATATCCGGTATTTTCAAAAATGGGCACGTCAACTCTCAAACCACCGATAATATTCAGATTGTCAAGAACCTGCCATTGATCCTGTGCATAAATTCCTGAATACCAAACTTTAAGCGGCTGAATTGGTTTTTCCTGCCCAGGAATGTTTGACCATCTTACCTGGAATCTTTTTAAAGTAACTGTTGAAGTATCGCGATTTGGATTATCCAGGTATCCCTGTGCATCTGTATAGAAATCGTCGAGTGAGTTATAAACATAAATACTCTGTGATCCGGGGAAGAAAATATTCTCGGATTCATATCTTTCAACACTAACACCAAATGTTAAAGCGTGATCAGCCATATATAAACTGAGGTTATTCTGTAACTGTATACTCTTATAACGTAATTCATTATTTGGCGTGAAAGGTTCAAATCCAAACGAAGTATATGTCGAATTATTATTAAGAATATCTACAAACGGGAAGAATGTGCCTCTGGATTCACGGCTTTCATCATTGTAAGTGTAGCCAACAATTAAGTTGTTGGTTAAATTATCTGAAAGAATAGAGTTCCATTCGCCAACTATTGAGCGGATATCTTCCAGAATTTTATAGTTAGAATTAAAGAAGTTCAGCGCCTGAGTTGAAGATCTTCTGTTTCCAAATCCAAGAGAGCTTGAATTTGAAACGAGTACATCTGTGAATGAATCCAGATGTGTATATCTTAAACTAACTTTGTTCTTGTTATCAATGTTGTAATCAAGTTTTAGGAGAAACCTGGTTGAAGGAGTCTCAAAGTCATAGCCCTGATAGGGTCCGGTTTCATATGCGAATTTCTCCTTAAGAAATTTACTCAGCGCATCAAGATCACTGGCTAATACTCTGGTAATGTTACCTCCAACAGTCTGCGTACCATCATTAGCCAGATAAGTTGTACCGGGTTGGGTTAACTTATCATCCTCAAAGCTGAGGAAGAAGAACAATTTATTCTGAATAATCGGTCCGCCAAGTCTTAATCCGATTTGATTATACTTGAAAGTACCTGGTTTAAATTCAGTTTCCTTAGCTTTGGTTCCGACAAAGTCATTATTTCTGAACTGGTAATAAACAGATCCGGAGTATTCGTTCGTACCGGATTTAGTAACTGAGTTGACACCGGCGCCAACAAAATTACCCTGCCGAACATCGAACGGAGAAATGTTTACCTGGATTTGTTCGATAGCATCTAAAGAGATAGGAGCAACACCGGTTCTGTTACCGGGTAGGCCCTCCAATCCGAATGAGTTGTTAAAGTAAGATCCGTCAATTGTAATATTATTTAAACGATTGTCAATTCCACCAAATGAAGATCTTCCTCTTGAAGTAGGATCAAGTCGGGTTAAATCTTCAAGTCTCCTTGAAATTGTTGGAAGCGTTTCAATATTTTCTTCCGCGATTGACGTTCTTGTACCTGTTCTGTCTGAACTTATTATAGCGTCTCTTTGTGCAGTAATAGTAACATCAGAAAGTTGAACTGTGGATTCGGTAAGATTAAAATCCAAACGTAGATTTTGACCCAACTCCACGAAAACATTTTCGATAATCTGATTGTTAAATCCCACAAAGGAGGCGGTAATTTTGTATGGACCGCCGACACGCAGACCCGTGATATTATATTTGCCATCAATTCTTGTAGTGGTACCATATTGTGTTCCTGATGGTTCGTGAACTGCAACTATGTTAACACCCGGAATTGATTCACCCTTGTTATCTAATACAGTCCCATTAAAAGCTGAGGTAGTAAGTGCCTGGCCCCAAATGTTTCCTCCGGCTGAAATGAGAATGAGTATGGTAAATAACAGGAAGGTTTTTTTGTAAGGTTTATTCATAAAGCACCTTTCTATTTGTGAAAATATGAATAGAATTAGTTATAAGCATAATCGTCCTTTTGAGGTATCTAAAATTACCCTTTTGGTTGACAAATAATCAAATTTTTTTTAGCAAATAATGAAATTTAACATTTATTTAATCTGAATTTTTTATTTAGTTTTGTTAATTAAAAATTAGAATCCCTTTCTTATGAAACTATTTAAGCCGTTTTTCATCTTTTTTATATTTTTCAGCAGCTTATTATCAGCTCAGACAGAATATGTTATCCTGATTTCATTCGACGGTTTCAGATGGGACTATCCTAACAGAGGATTGACCCCCAATCTTGATTTTATTGAAAAAGAGGGTGTTAAAGCATTGTCTCTTCAGCCTTGTTTCCCAAGTAAAACTTTTCCAAATCATTATTCAATTATTACCGGCTTATATCCTCAAAATCACGGAATTATTTTTAATAGTTTCAAAAATCCTTATTCAGGGAAGGAATACAGAATATCCGATACGGCCTCGGTTCGAAACAGCAGCTGGTATTTAGGCGAAGCTTTCTGGGAAACAGCAAAAAGGCAGGGTATTAAAACTGCAAGTTATTTCTGGCCAGGATCAGAAATGGACCTTAGCTACCGAAGACCGGACTACTTTGAGAAATATGATCATAAAAGACCTTATGACCAACGAATTAAAGGTGTCATTGATTGGCTCAAACTCCCTTATAATCAGCGCCCCCATTTCATTACTGCATATTTCGATGCAACTGATTCCTACGGACATAAATTCGGAACCGGGACTGATGAAACCAACTTCGCTATTTCAACTCTTGATAGTGTAGTCGGTAAATTAATTAGTGAACTGAAAAGTATCAGTTTATTGGACAGTACAAACTTAATTATTGTTTCCGATCACGGAATGTCTAATGTAAGTTCGGAGAGAACAATTAATATCAAAGACATCATTAAAGATTCCGGATGCCGTTTCTATGATTCAGGACCAACAATGATGATCCAGCCGCCCGAATCAAAACTGGAAGAGATATTCGGAATCCTGAAAAAAAATGAAAACCATTTCAAGGTTTACAAACGGGAAGATATACCAGCTCACCTGAATTTCTCTAAAAACCCTTTTATTTTGGAGCTGTTTCTTTTAGCTGAGCCCGGCTGGAGTTTGATAAGCTCAGATAAAAACGAAGAATATAATAACAGGCAATCCGGAGGGAACCATGGCTATGATAATCACTTCATAGAAATGCATGGAATCTTTTATGCAATCGGACCTTCATTCAAAAAAGGATATAAGACGGGAACTGTTCAAAACATTGATATTTATCCTTTATTATGTGCAATTCTCGACGTAACCGGAAGACAGAATATTGATGGAAAAATAGAGCGAGTTGAATTTTTATTAAATGAAAAATAATCCTTAAGGGGAAAAAATATGAACATACTCAAACGCAGTTATGTTAAATACAAACTTCGCAACGGCCTTGAAGTTATTTTAAGCAAAAGTAACGGCATTCCACTTGTCTCTGTAAATATTTGGTATAAAACCGGCTCTGCAAATGACCCCGAAATGAAAACCGGTCTCGCCCACCTTTTTGAGCATATGATGTTTCAGGGTTCACAGAATATTGAAAAGCAGATGCACTTCAAATATATCCAGGAAGCCGGAGGAACTCTTAACGGCTCTACAAGTTTTGACCGCACAAATTATTTCGAAAAGGTTCCCTCGAACTTTCTTGAACTTGTTCTTTGGCTTGAAGCAGATAGAATGGGATTTTTACTCCCGGCCCTGACTCAGGAAAAACTGGATAATCAAATTGATGTTGTAAGAAATGAACGGCTTGAGAGATATGACAACCAGCCTTATGGATTAGCCTGGGAATTACTGATCTCAAATATTTACCCTGAGAAACATCCTTATCACTCAAGTACCATTGGTTCAATTGAGCACATATCATCCTTTAATCTCGAAGATGTAAAAAACTTTTTCAAAAAATATTATTCGCCTTCAAACGCATCGCTGGTAATTTGCGGCGAGTTTGACATTGAATCAGCTAAGTATTGGGTTGAAAAATATTTTGGGGATCTTGAATCAAGCGAAAACAATACAGAACCTGATATTAAGAATTTCAATCTTACCGAAACCAAAGAAATTATTCACGAGGATAATGTTCAGCTTGAAAGGTTATATCTGGCATGGCCAACTACAACTATTTTCTCAAGGCATGATTCTGCTTATGAGATATTAGCCGATATCTTATCAGGTTCAAAGGATAGTAGAATTAGTAAAAAACTTGTATTTGAAAAAGAAATTGCTCAGGATGTTTCATCATTCCAGTACTCGGGCAAATATGGTGGACATTTTATGATCGTTGCTACTGCAAAACCCGGAATCTCTCTTAATCAAATCAAAGACGAAATCTTTGCAGAGCTTAATAAAGCAGCATCGGGTGAAATAAGCTTAAAAGAAATTACTAAAACTAAAAACGGGATTAAATCATCGTTCATTTATTCAATGCAAAATATTGACACCATTGCTGATCATTTGAACTCGTATAATTTTTACCTCTCTGAACCCGATTCTTTTCTGTACGATTTAATGAGGTATGAATCAGTTACGCCGGATGATTTAATTCAAACAGCCAGCTCACTTGTTAACAGTTCTTTTGTTGAATTAAGAATTACTCCCAAAGGTTAATTAGGTATGAAATTTAATCGCTCTGCTGTTCCACAGGCAGGTAAAGAAATAAAATTCAAACTTCCTGAAATAAAGAATTTTTTAGTGAATGATTCGTTGAAAGTCCTATTTATCAAAAAGGACGATCTTCCGATTATCAGGTTCTCAATGCTTGTAAATGCCGGCAGCCGTTTTGATGAATTAAATAAAAACGGGCTTGCAAATCTTCTTGCACTTTGCATTGATGAAGGCGCCGGGCCTTACGATTCAATGAGTTTAAGCAGTGAATTTGATTTGTTGGGAACTCATTTCAGTATTTCAGCCGACGATGATGTGATGTTTTTTACCGTCCAGACTTTGAATGAAAATTTTGAACGCTCACTTGAACTTTTTTCGAATGTACTTTTAAGACCTCATTTATCACCCAAAGATTTTGAGCGCCAGAAAAGAAAAACCCTTACAAGCCTGATTCAACTAAACAATGAGCCGGATTATATCGCAAGTAAATTATTCAACAAAATGGTCTTCGGTGAAAACAATCCTTACGCCTATCCTGTTATTGGTGAGGAAATAAGCGTTAAAGAAATATCTGCAGAAGATTTGCAAAAAAAGTTCATCAGTTCCTTCAGCCCGACTAATTCCGTTTTAATTGTGGTTGGCAGCATAACTGAAGAAGAACTAATTAATAAGCTAAATCAGTACCTTGGTGATTGGAAAGCCAAACCATTTTTTTACAGTGAAATAAGCCAATCCAAAAAAAAGAATAAAACAATTTACATCTTTAATAAAGACGAATCGGTTCAGACCGAAATAAGGGTTGGGCATTTATCTGCTCTGAGAAGTGAATCAGATTATTTTCCCAAAAAAATTCTAAATACAATACTCGGAGGGCAGTTCAACAGCAGGATAAATATCAATCTGCGCGAAAAAAACGGATTTACCTATGGTGCTCGTTCTAGCTTTGATTATTACCGTGAAGGAGCCTGCTTTAATATTTCAACTTCAGTTTCAAATGGCAACACTGCAGCTGCATTAAAAGAGATTATAAAGGAGCTTGAACTAATCCGAACCGGAATCGAAGATTCTGAACTTGAATTTGCAAAATCTTTGATCGTCAGAAAATTTCCTTCATCTTTTGAAACTTACAGACAGATTATTGCCAACCTTTCAACAAAATTAATCTTTTCACTTAATGATAACTTCTTTGATGATTATATTTCAAATTGCGAGATGGTATCAAAAGAGCAAGTTGAAAAAGCTGCAAAAGACAGCATCTGGCCTGATAATCTGATTATAGTTCTTGCAGGGAAAAAATCAGAGATTATTGAACAGTTAAGAGATTTTAATGGATGGGCAATTAATGAAATCGATCTTAGCGGTCAGATTGTCAGTCAGCAATAATCTCAGAAGCATTTACAAACTTGTAGCCAATTTTTCTGTACTTAACAATTATTGGCTGAATCTTAAAATAATCCGAGGCTTCCAAACTTAACAGCAGCGAATCATTGTTTTTTAATTTTTTAATCTCCTTTTCAAATTTCTCTTCAATATTTTCAGAGAGACTTGAACTCACATCCTTAACCAGACCTTTATCTAATAATTCAACCTTTCGCTTAATGAATTCATTGCTTATCAATTTGAATACAGAAGAGGAACTTAGTTCAGAATTTTTATCAATAAAAAACATTGATGCGGCAGGAAATTTTGAGAAGATTTCTTTTACTGAATTTTTAATTCGTTGTTCAGATACGCTGCTGCCCAATTTAAAGTTTGTATCGTTAACATCATCATTTAGCAGGATTGCAGTTGCCTTGCCAAATTTCATTATCTTTTTATAAGTGAGAACATTTTTTTCTGAAGGAATCAAAATAACTGTAAACAATTCTGCCGCAGAAAGCAGAATTGAATCTTCGGGCTCGCCAACATTTTCAAAGTTTGAAAGGAATATCCCGATCTTTCCTGTATTTCGCTTTATTGTATCACCATAATCTATTTGAGCCTGGAAAACCAAATCCCCGTCTGAAAATATTTTAATAAAATTTTTACCATTTACTTTTTCTTCCTGTGAATTTATAACAGCCTCATTATCATTAAACGAATTCTCGACTTCTTTAATGACCAAAGATATCGGCAGGTCTTCAGGTACTTTTATTCTAAAATAATACTTTAAAGTCGAAGGGAATTTTTTAGTAAGTTTTCCTTCACTTATCCAGTCATTCTGAATACCTAATGAAGCAAGTGCGGATAAAAATCTTTCTTTAATTTCCTGTGGAGGCAAATAATCAGGTTCTTTTTTAATTGCATCCGGATAAATTTTTGTCAGGATGATATTGATCATCAGAAGTATAAGAGTTAAAACAAACAGAGCGATGATAATTTTTCTTTTATCAGGAAACTTAATCATAGATTACCGGAATAATTTTTATATCAGCGATTCTTAAAATCGGGTTTTCTTTTTTCAAGGAAGGCAGATGTGCCTTCAATAAAATCTTCAGTACCGCAGCAAAGAGAAAATAGACTTGCCTCGTAATGCTGACCTGATTTGCATGAAACTTCATCCGCTGAATTAACTGCCTTAATGCTGAACCTGACTGCCTGCTGACTTTTTGATGCAATCTTCAAAGCCATTTCTTCGGCCTTGTTGAGAAGTTCATTCAGAGGATAAACTCCATTGACAAGCCCTATTCTTAAGGCTTCAGAAGAACTAATCATATCACCGGTTAAAATCATTTCCATTGCTCTGCCTGAGTTTATAAGTCTTGGTAATCTTTGAGTTCCACCATAACCGGGAATTATTCCGAGATTAACTTCTGGCTGGCCAAATTTGGCATTTTCAGATGCAATTCTTATATGGCAGGCTAGTGCAAGTTCACATCCTCCGCCTAAAGCAAAACCATTTACTGCGGCAATGACAGGCTTTTCTGAATTTTCAATAAGATTAAATACTGACTGTCCAAATTCAGAAAACGCTTTGGCTGAAATTACATCAAGTGCATTTAGTTCTTTAATATCTGCACCTGCAACAAATGCCTTTTCACCAGCTCCGGTAAGAATAATAACAAAAATATCCTCTGACTCATTAAGACTGATAATTGCTGACTGAATTTCTTCAAGCGTTTCCCTGTTCAATGCATTCAGTTTGTCAGGGCGGTTAATTTTTATAACAGCTATTCGCTCTTTTAACTCGACAAGTAAATTTTTGTAATTCATAATATCCTCTTAAATACTGATAAAAAGTGGTAGTCTTACTTTCAGATCAACAGATATAAATTGATGCTTTTCAAAGTAATTGTAATTAAATAATAATTCCATAAGAAACATAGATAAACCAGCGCCGCCTGAAAAGCCTAACTTAGAATTTTCTTCAAGATAATTTGTTAACCCGAAACCTGGTTTGAACTGATGAAGGCGCTGGATATAAAGATAGGAAGCTGAAAATTCCGCAAACGGCATGAAGAGCACAACATTCTCAGCAATAGGAGCAAAGTAGTATCTCAATCCAATATTTACAGGAAGAAACTGAGTTGATAAATTTGTGTATTGGGTTTCCTGGTAAAAATTTTGTGAGCCCGGATAAACCTCAAAACCGGTTTTACCAAAAAGAAAAAAGGGCAGGTAATCATTATCAGTATATGCCAGCTCAATGTTAAAACCATATCCAAGATCAGTTGTAGTAGCAAAATTTGAAACCGGAAGCCTGGGCCCTACTCCAAACGATAAAAAGAATCCTCTGGCTTTAGAAGTCGGGGAATACTGAGAATAAATAGTGCCTGCTAAAATTAATACCAGGAAAAGAATTTTTTTCATTACAACAATGAATTACTTAATTAAAGTTACAAAATAATTTTTCACACTAAAATTCTTTTATAGTATTTCGTTTGAAGTAAGGAATAAATGAAATAAAAGTAACCAACAAAAGAAAAATGTAAACCGGATAAATAAACTCATCAAATGGTTTGTTGACATTAAAAAAACCCTGCCAACGATCATAATTTTTTGCAAGAAATATTCCGATTATTTTGGAAGAAGAGCTCCCAAAAAGCAAGACTATAATCCAGATAGGAATGAAGATCATAAACGACTCAACATAAACATTCTGGACAAACTTAATAATCAGCGCAGCGTAAATAAAAAACAAAACTACGGCGGCGAAAAGTGAATAGGAGAATTCGTCTTTATAAAAAGGAATAAATTCAAAGGCGATGAGAAATAGCAGCACCATAAATAACAGCAGGAATTTTTTTTTATGCATACTTTTTACGAAATGCATAAATAACAGGAAACATAAAAGCTGTAAAAGGTTCCAGAAAAAGTAAACGGGAAAGTCAACAATCGAGGAAAGCCCGAACTCATAAAAATAATCAGGTTCTGAATAAGTAATTTTTTTAAGGAGGAATAATATGCCTATTAAAAAAGCCGGCGGAATAAAACATAGTAAAAAAGGAACAAGTAATTTTTTAAAGGAAGGAGTGAAAAGGATTTTTTTTATTTCTCCAATCATATCCTTTCTTAGAACAATAAAAAGTGGCAATAAAAGACTTAAATGAAATCTGAACCCGAGAAATACTACGAAAGTATCGAGTTCAAAGTACCTGAGTAAAAATCCTGCAGCATTAATAATAAGAATAACAAGAAGAAGCTGCAGGATTTTCAAATTATAATTCAATGCTTTATTCTTCCATAATTTTTATTTTATATTCTGTTCCGATGCCGTGCTTGTAAACCATTGCACCGCCCATCTCACCCGTCTGATAAACAAAATAAGTTCCCACAACCGCCAGCACAACAAAAGCATAAGGAATAAAACCTGAAAATTTTTTCTTGAATACAAAAAAAGTACGCAGCACCAAAACAGCAGAAAAGTAGAAAATTGTTATTGTTGCATAAGTTTCGTGAGATTCCATTAGAGCACTGCTTTCTTTATTCCAATACTCCCAGACATTAAAGGCCTGGTTACCGGTAATAACTGCGGCAAGAGCACCAAGCACACCTAAAAATAAAAGCAGATGTGCAGATTTAGAAAAAAAATCTTTCTTCAAAAAAGCTCCAAGTAATTCAAGCAATACATAACCAAGTAAAAATGCAATTGCAAAGTGAATTACTTTTGGATGAAACTGAGCGAGCGCTTCCATATTAGTCCTTTCGGTTTTTTATAATTATGTTTCTTAAAAAATCAATTTCTGAAATCAACCAACAAGAACCGATCCGCCATTTACATTTAGAATTTCTCCTGTAATATGCCTTGCAAAATCTGAGGCAAGAAATAAAACTGGTCCGGCAATATCTTCAGCTGTGGCAATTCTTTTAAGCGGAATGTCGGATACAATTTTTTTTCTTAAAGACGGAACAGATAAAACATCTGCAGACATATCAGTATCAACCCATCCGGGTGCTACGCTGTTAACATTAATGTTATAATTTCCCAGTTCAGAAGCTAAAGATTTTGTAAATGAAATTACCCCGCCTTTTGAAGCGGCATAATGAGAGTGAAATGCCTCTCCTCTTTGACCGGCAGTGGATGTAATATTAATTATTTTTCCTGACCGCTGTTTCTTCATAAACGGGACAACGTACTTTGTAAATAGGAATGTCCCGTTCAGATTGATTTTTATTGTTTCATCCCACTGCTTCAAGGTCATCTTTTCAACTCCGGCGCCTTTCCATATTCCTGCATTATTTACAAGCACATCTATTCTGCGAAAATCTTTTATTACTTTTTCAATACAGTCGATAATTTGTTTCTCCGACAATAAATCCACTTTGTATGATTTGATCTTGATTGATTTTTGAAAAGATCTGACTAATTTATTTGCAGATTCCGACCGCTTATTGAATGTAAAAGCAACATTTGCATTTGCACTTGCAAACAATTGAACACAAGCAGCACCAATTCCTCTTGAGCCGCCGGTTATTAAAACATTTTTACCCTTTAAATCTATCATTAGTATTTAACCTTAAATAAAAACAATCCTTTTGCGGGAACAGCTTCATCAGCTTCTTCCCTATTTTTAAGTGCAAAGATTTCATTTATATAATCATTTTCAAAATCATTTTTTAAGGCGTTTAGCAAAGTTCCCACTATTGATCTGACCATACCGTGAAGAAATCTGTTTCCTTCAATAAAAAAGACCGTCATTCCTCCGCTTGTTCGCCAATGTGCATCATAGACAATACAAACTTTATTGTCGGTTTCAGTTTTAGTTCTGCAGAATGAGGAAAAATCTTTTTCGCCAATAAATGAATTTGAGAGCTGGTTTAGTTTTTTACAATTAAGCTCTTTATAATATTGAAAGGAATAACGTTGATAAAAAGGTGATTTGTGATTAGTTATCAGATAGATATAACTTCTTTTAATTGCGTCGAACCTTGAATTAAATGTATCAGAAACTTCTTCCATTTCTAAAACAGCAATATCATTCGGTAGTAATGCATTGAGCGAGTGCTTGAATTTAAATGTATCAATCTTCGCATCGGTCAAAAAGTTGGCAACCTGTCCTAACGCATGAACGCCCGCATCGGTTCTTCCGGAACCAATAATTTTAATTTCTTCTTTAAGAATTGTTTTTATTGCATCCTGAATTTCTTTCTGTATCGAAGGTGCGTTTAATTGGTACTGCCAACCGGAATAATCTGTACCATCGTATTGTATTGTCAGTTTGTAATTTTTCAATGGTTTAAAGTTTTTACTAAAATAAAAAAAGTCTGGTAAAGGTATTATGATCTTAACATAAAAATAAACATCAGATTACTTTTTTTCTTACTGTTAAGCCTTGAGTTTAAAGTATCTGATACCTGAAAACAAAATGATTTCATCATTATATGTTGATAATCCCGATCAAAGTCTAATTCTCTCTGGTTTTCAGCACTGACAGAATTATTGAAAAAGCAGGGAAAATCTAAATCAAGAATTTTTTCTGCTGCCAGGATACATTTTATTTTATTAAAAATAAAAAACTCGCCTTTTCAATGTGGAATTAAATTTGCTGTAAATAAAGTTATAAATAGAATTTATTGATGAATTTAAATGGAATTGCAAATTTTCAGGGCAACTTGTCCTTTGAGAAATGGCTAAATAGTGACGAAAAAAATGAAAAATCACGCACTTAAAGAAAGCAACAACCAGATTCCCAAAAAAACTTCGAAAAAATCTCCCCTAACCGGAAATGGGATTCGTACGGGTATGGGAATAAATTACCCCTTAAACGGGAAGAACTTGCTTAGTTCAATTAAAGATGCAGGTTATATCACTGATAATAAATTCAGAATAGTCCACTGGAACAAAGCAGCCGAAAACTTATTTGGCAGAACCGAAAAGGGCGCTGCCGGAAAACTTCCTGAAGAAATCATTGAACTTAAACACGATTTTTATAACCATAAAAAATTGCAACAAACTTTATTAACAGGCAATTCCGTTCAGGCTGCTGTTTCAATAAGGAGTAAATCTGGAAAGTGGAAAAATGTATTATTGAGTGCAATGCCATTTTTTAAAGGCAATAAGTTTTCTGGTGTGCTTGTAACTTTTAATCAGGGACAGAAGAAAGCACATTATGAAGATGCATCAAAACTAAACGATGAAAAATTCCGCAAGATTTTTGAGAATTATCCCTTGATGAATTTTCTTGTCGATTCAAAGGGAATTGTACTGAATGTAAATAAAAATGGTGCTGCTGAACTGGGATATTCTCCCGATGAACTGATCGGCAAATCAGTTAAAAAAGTTTTTTTAAAACAAGACTGGAAAATTGTCAGATCTCATCTCAGGAATTGTACTAATCAAACGGAAAAAACTTTCAAATGGCAATTAAGGAAAATTCATAAGAATGGCTCGATAATTTGGGTAAATGAAACTGCTTGTGCTTACAATTCCAGCAAAGGCAAAACAGATGTTCTTATTGCTTGTGAAAATATAACCGAGTCAAAATTAATTCATAGGGAACTTGAAGAAAATGAAAAGAAGTTCAAAACACTTTTTGAAAATGCTAACGATGCAATCTTTTTAATGCTGGAAGACATTTTTATTGATTGCAATAATCTTACACTAAAAATGTTTAATTGCAGCAGAGACGAAATAATTGGAAAAACACCTTATGACTTTTCCCCCGCCTTCCAGCCGGATGGAAACTCTTCAAGAGAACTTGCTCTGGAAAAAATTTCAAACGCATTAAAAGGTGAGCCGCAATTCTTTTACTGGAAACATAAAAAGGCTACCGGGGAATTATTCGATGTAGAAGTCAGCTTGAATAAAATATCGATAAATGATAAGATTTACCTTCAGGCAATTGTGCGGGATATAACCACACGTCTTGAGACCGAAGCAAAAATGAATATGCTTGCACATGCATTAAAGAGTATTACTCAAATAATAACAGTCACTGATTATCAGAATAATATTCTTTTCGTCAATGATGCTTTTCTAAAAACTTATAATTATACAGAAAAAGAAATTCTCGGTGCAAATGTCACGGTTATTCGATCAGACAAGAATCCCGAAGGTTTGTACTCAGAAATTAAAGAAGGAACAAAACGTGGCGGCTGGAAGGGACAAATATGGAATAAATCACGTGAAGGAAAAGAATTTCTAGTTTCAATGTCGACCTCAATTGTCAGAGATGAAAACAGAAAACCAATTGCACTGATGAGCGTTGCACAGGATATAACAGAACAGAAGGCAGCTGAAGAAGCCCTTAAAGAAAGTGAAGAAAGATTCAGGCTGCTTGTTGAAAACATGCTCGATGCCGTCATCATAATAGATTTCAAAGGAAATATAAAATTTGCCAACAGTGCCTCATTTAAATTAATAGGTTTACATGATGAGGTTAATTCTAATAAATATAATGTAACTAATTTTATCCATCCCGATGATTTTGAAAAAATTCAGTCTGATCTCTCCAGATTCACAGAAGGAAATACCGGATTTATCTCTGAATATAAAATCATTGACATAAATGGGAAAGAAAAGTGGGTTGAAGCTTTAGGCACTGCAATTAAATATAAAGGCAAACTATCAAATCTTGTCACTCTAAGAGATATTACGGAAAGAAAAAAATCTGAAGAACAATTAAATCTCTTATTCACCGCCTTAAAATCCGCCGCAAACGGAGTGCTTATTTCCGATCGCGAAGGGAATATACTATGGGTAAATCCAGCCTTTACAGATCTGACCGGCTATGAGCTTGATGAAGTTGTAAACAAAAAGTCCAATCTGCTTAAGTCAAATAAAATGAATAAAGAATTTTATTCTGAGCTATGGCAAACAATTTTAAAGGGTAATGTTTGGCGAGGAGAATTAATCAATAAAAGAAAAGATGGAACTCTGTACAATGAACAGATGACGATAACGCCAGTTAAAACCAGCAGTGATCAGATCACACATTTCATTGCAATTAAAGAAGATATTTCGGATAGAAAAAAAGCAATGAATGAACTAGTGAGAGCCAAAGAGCAGGCCGAAGAAATGAACAGACTGAAATCCCGATTTTTGGCAAACATGAGCCACGAATTGAGGACTCCATTAGTCGGGATACTCGGATTTTCAGAATTGTTGGGAGAAGAACTGGTTGAACCTAAAAAACGGGAAATGGCTGATAGAATTCTTTCAAACGGGAAGCGATTGTTGGAAACATTGAATTCGCTTCTTGACCTTTCAAGAATTGAAGCCAATAAAATTGAAATCAATTATTCAATGGTTAATATTGGAAGTGCAGTAAAAAATTCCATCAGGTTATATGAAGCCTTTGCAGCTTCTAAGAAACTCTTTCTAAAGGCAGAAATTATTGATAGTGAGGTTGGTGCAAGCCTCGATCCTCAAATACTAAATCAAATCTTAAATAATTTAATCAACAATGCTATTAAGTATACGAATGAAGGAGGAGTAACAATTAAAGTTGACAGAACTCTTTATCAGGGTGTGATGTGTGCAAGAATAATAGTTTCAGATACAGGAATAGGAATTCCGGAGCAAAGCTTTGATGTGATCTTTCAGGAATTCAGACAGGTAAGCGAAGGATTCGGCAGACAGTTTGAAGGAACCGGGCTCGGATTAACAATTACAAAAAAATTCGTCGAACTGATGAAAGGAAAAATCTTCGTCGAAAGTAAAGTGGGTTCAGGATCCTCTTTCACAGTTTTATTTCCTGCGTATAAAACAACTTTTGTCTCTAAAAAAAATGAGGAAAAACATCAGAAAAAATCTGTCGAAGAAAATCTGGATGAAAATAATCATATTTTGCTTCCACTCGTATTGCTTGTAGAGGATGATAAAGTTAGCTGGGATATTACACGAATTTTCTTAAAGAACATATGTGTTATTGAACTGGCTGAAAATGCAGAATCTGCTCTTGAAATGGTTCAGAAGAAAAAATATGACTTGATACTAATGGATATAAATCTTGGCCCCGGAATGAATGGACACGAAGCATCTAAGAAAATAAGAGAGCTACCTGATTATAAAGATGTACCCATTGTTGCTCTTACTGCTTTTGTTCTTGAGGGTGACAAAGAAAGATTTTTAAGTTCAGGCTGTTCTCACTTCATTCCAAAGCCGTTCGAAAGAAGCGATTTTAGAGAAAAAATTTCGACAATTCTTGCTGAAATAAAATAGACTATCGGACATAAACAGTTTTAATGTTTACAAACTCTCTTATTCCAAAGACAGATAATTCCCTTCCATAACCTGATTCTTTTATTCCACCAAAAGGCAGTCGGGGATCTGAACGAACAAGGTCATTTACAAAACAGCAGCCGGCATTTAATTTTTTTTCAGCAATAAACTTTCCTTTTTCAAAATCCGAAGTGAACACAGCAGCACCTAATCCAAAAATAGTATCATTAGCGGTTTTTATTGCTTCATCCGCATCATCCACTTTGATTAAAGCGGCAACAGGCCCGAATAATTCATCATCATAAGCCGGCATTCCTTTAGTTACATTTGATAGAACGGTCGGTGGATAGTAAGCACCTTTCATCTCTGGAATAAAACCACCCAATAAAAGCTTTGCACCTTTTTCAACGCTGGTTAAAACCTGCTGGTGAAGTTCGTTACGCAGAGAAACACTTGCCTGCGGACCCAGTGCATTCTGCTCGTCGAAAGGATCGCCCATTTTTTTAGTCAGCATAATTTCTACAAACAAACTTTCAAATTTATCATATACAGCTGCTACAATGATAAAGCGTTTTGCAGCAATACAGCTTTGTCCTGCATTTATCAATCTTGAGTTTACACATATCTGCGCAGCCTGCTCGAGGTCGGCATCTTCGAGAATAACATATGGATCGCTGCCACCTAATTCGAGCACTGTTTTTTTTAAGCACTTGCCTGAAACGGCTGCAACAGACTTGCCTGCCGGAACACTTCCTGTCAATGTTACTGCACTGATTGATGAATGTTCAATGATCTTGTTTACATTACGTGAAGAAACTATAACCGTTCGAAACAAATTTTCAGGAAAACCAGCCTCGAGAAATACTTCTTCTATTTTCAAACCGCAACCGGTAACAATTGAGGAATGTTTTAAGATTCCCGCATTACCCGCCATAAGATTCGGAGCAGCAAATCTGAAAACTTGCCAGAAAGGAAAGTTCCATGGCATTATTGCCAATATCACACCAAGCGGCTGAAATGAAACATAACTTAAAGCTGCATCGGTTTTTATCTCAAGATTCATCAGTTGCTGTTCTGCATTCTCAGCATAATAGTCACAAACCCAGGCACATTTCTCCACTTCAGCTTTTGCCTGAGCAAATGGTTTGCCCATTTCAAGCGTCATTAGTCTTGATAATTCGTCTTTTCTTTTGCGAAGAACATTTGCAGCATTTTTCATCAGTTCAGAGCGCTTTGTCAAATGAATTTTTTTCCAGTTTTCCTGCTGCTTTTGCGCAGCCTGAAGTATGGTTTCAATTTCATCCGGACTCATCTCAGAATATTGAGCAATAATTTCTTCAGTTGCAGGATTTATTGAAGCAATCATTATTGTAGAAGATTCCTTAATTAATTCTTTTAATTATCACCAGAGTTTTATCATCGGAATAGGAACCATTTTTTGAAAAATTGATAACATCGTTAAGAATTTCATAAGCAATTTCTTTGGATGTGTTGTTCTTTATTTTTTTAAGAAGCTTTATAAATCTTTCTTCGCCATAGTTCTCAAATTCCGAATTAGCAGAATCAATTAAACCATCAGTGTAAATTACAAGCACATCGTTCTTCAGGAAATTAATATTCTCAATTGTATATTTGGCGTGGGGCTCAGGTCCAAGTACAGGTCCTGTTGGTTCAAGCCGGATAATCTCATCGGTTTTATTGCGTATGAAAATAGGAGGATTATGCCCAGCATTTGAAAAAAGAAATAATCCGCTTTTATCGGTTGAAAGTTCCCCATAGAACAGAGATGCAAACTTATCGTCATCAAAAATTTTATTTACAAGTTGATTCATTCTTTTCATCAAAGGGGCGATTTTAATTTCAAAGTTGCTCGCCATCCTCAGTGCCCCGGAAATATACATTGCTTCGGCAGCAGCACTTACTCCTTTGCTTGCCGCATCCCCGACAGCAATGCCAATTCTTTCGAGATCATCGCCAACCTCAAGGTAATCAAAAAAATCACCGCCTACTATTTCAGCCGGATCTGTAATTCCGAAAAGTTCGTAGTTGTAAAAACTATATTCGTGTTCAGGCAAAATACTTTTTTGCAGCTCTCTGGCTTTGTCAAGGTCGGCTTTTAGGCTCGAAGCACTTTGCGAATATCTCCTTTGCTTTATTTGAGAAGTTAAAGAAGTTGCAATTATACTTAGAGTCAGTCTGTGATTCTCATCAACGAATTCTGTGTTCAGTGCGAGGAGATATTCATAATAAGGCTTGCCGTCAATTTTAATCTTATCGCCAACACCGGAAGCTGAATATTTGAAAATTCCTTTTTCTCTTAAGATAAGATTTGTTTCGTCAGCAGCTATTGTTCTTTCTTTGGCAACCAGATCAAAAATAGGGTATTCGGCTAATTTCAACTCAAAGTCAGGTTCTATCTTTTCAAGGTTTCCTGTTTGATAGAAAAGAATGTAAGACCGATTCTCCGGAAGCAATTTCCATATTCTTCCACCAGTCACACCTATGCTTTGATGCCCAACAATTTCATTCAACACAGAGATAAGCATTTCCTCCTCGGTGTCGAATCTTTTGGAGGCAATATTTTCTATTGTTTTATGTAACCTTCTTTGATCCATTGTTATTCCGAGTAAAAGTCAATCATCTGTTGAAGTGCTCTTCTGCAAACTTTACAAAAATTATCTTTAGTTAAAGATTTCATCGTACAATCCTGCATTGGACGATAAACACCTTTTGCAACATATCCTCCTCCTTCAAAAGCACCCACAACATTTTTGTACTCATCTGTCTGAGGTGTTGGAACCGGTGTAGATTGGTCAATCATATCTTTCCATTTAGAATCAAAATCCACAAGTGTGGTTATATTTGGATCAAGAGGTTCCAGGTGAAGCGGATAAAAATTTTCATAGGCAACATCTGAAGTATAATATTCATCTGCAAGCGAACCGAAGCCATGCCCGAATTCATGAACAAATACATACTCCTCGTATGGATTGTTATTCACGCATACCGAGTAATGGTTGTAAATAGATCCTCCTCCATATTTGCTGCTGTTGACAAGAATGTAAATCTGATCGTAAGGGGCATTCGAAGCAACGCTTCGCAGAGTTTTGTTATCGGCGGTCATCAGATACCGTTCCAAATCGAATGTATAAAATCTTGAATCCACCAGCGTATTTTTCCAGATATCTTCAGCAGGAATGTCTGTTCCTGATTCAATTGATGGGGCTTCGACAGCCCAGATATTGAATTTATCTTTGTTCTCTTTGAATGGAGATGAATTGAACAAGTAACCTGCAAACTTTTCGCAGTCACCTTTGAATAATGTCATTTCGCTCTCTGTATAGCCTTCGGGAATTAAAACGATATCTACTTTTACAGCAGGATCACCATTTCCCAGTACTTTGAATGAATCAAACTTGAATTCACGTTCAGGTTTAATGAAGTAGTTGGCGGGATCAATTGTATAGTCAAATTTCTTTTCAAATTTATTCTCTTTTGTTCTTCCGTAAAATTCAATTCTGACTTTGTTCTTAGGGAAAGGAAATACAACTGTCTCACTAAATGTTCTTTGAGTTATGGAAGCTTCTTCAGTTGTTTGCCATTCACTGAACAAAGTTGAATAAGTTCTTGAATAAATTAATTTGTTTGATGATAAATCATAAACTTCAAACTTGTATTTGCCGTAATTGAATTTGTCAATAAGATTAACTTTGCTTCCGCCCCAAAATGGTTCCTCAATTAATTCATCAAATGAATATGAATCAGAGTTTTTATCGCCAGTATGAAAGTAATCAAACCGCAGTGTTTTGTTTTCAAAATATTCATTAAAAACCACCTGGGCAAAAATCATTTGAAATGTAAAAAGCGAAAGTAGAATGGTTTTCACGTTATAATCCAATCAATTGTTATTTCAAAGTTCCGGGATTTACAATTTGAATAACCCTTTGAGGAAAAGGCATTTCAATTCCTTCTTTTGCAAAAGCCTGATAAATTTTTTCTCTCATTCTGGTTTGAAGATCCCAGGCTTGCTTGTAACTGCCGGTAAAGAAAGTCATTCTCATACCCAGAGATGAGTCATTAAAATTGATGAGTGAAATCTCAGGAGATTTATCTTTTTCAATGTTTTCTTCTTGCTGCCATAATTCAGTTAATACATACTTAACCTTTTTTAAGTCGGTGCCATAGGCCACCATAAAATCAATAACTACTCTTGTTGAAGTATTAGGATAAGTAAGATTAACGATAATCGTTTTAACAATTTCATTGTTAGGTACAATAACCAGATTATTATCAAAATCTAAAATTTTAGTTGTCCTAATACCGATTTCAACAACATCGCCAACCTGATTTTGAGAGAAACGAATTCTGTCACCAATTCTGAATGGCCGATCGATCATTATTGTAAAACCTGCAATCATATTTGAAAGAGTTTCCTGTGCAGCAAGAGCAATTGCCAGCGAACCAACCCCAAGTGATACTATTAAGCCTGAAATGTTAACATCGAATTTGGAAAGAACAATTACCACCGCAAGGATTACAATCAGAACTTTGGATATTTTTTTGAGAAGCGGAAACAGGCTGCCGCTTAAATTTCTATTGTCACCTGCATTAACAGATTCAGCATACCAGTCAAAACCGATTGTAACAATTTTGAACGCTGAAATCATTAAGACAACAATGAGAATAATGTAAAGAATGTATGACACTGCAAGGTTTATTTCATCAAGGTATGAAAATCTCGTCGTAAGCAAATCGGATTCTGTTCCGATCAGAAAAAGCGATGAGCTGCCAAAAATTTCTGAAGCAAAATAGAACGCTCCGATGACTGTCACACGGAAAATTGTTTTCTGCAGAACTGAAATCAGTTTATCATCCTGATGCGTTTCGGTTTTCTTAACATAAGGTTGAATTATCTTTTTCAGCAGTAAGCTGAAAATCTTTGCAATAAGAAACCCACATAGAACAATTAAAGCAGCAATCGTTAACTGATAAAGTATAGGATTCTGAATCAGTTCGTAATAGTGTTTAAGCAGGTTAATCATTTTTTAACTTTTCTTGACCCGGGTTTAATGAGCTCCATTTGTTCTTTGCAAAGAGGACATTCTTCAGGTAAATATGAAAGAACATCCATCTTCAATGCACTGAATTGGGGAAAACTGAAATTGACTTTACCGTTACTTCTATCTACGATAAATCCGACACCGGCAACTTTTGCGTTATTACTCTTAACGATTTCGATAATTTCAAAAACAGAACCACCGGTTGTTACAACGTCTTCACAAACAAGTACACTTTCATTTTCTTCAATTGTGAATCCTCTTCTGAGCGATAATTGCTTTTCTTCCCGCTCAGCAAAAATGAATCTTTTATTCAATTGCCGCGCAACCTCCTGCCCTACCACCAATCCTCCAATGGCGGGAGCTATGACTGTATCCACTCTGGAATTTCTGAAATTGTCAGCAATCAGCCTGCAAAGTTTTTCTGTGTACTCCGGATATTGCAATACTTTTGCACACTGAAAATACTTATCGCTGTGTCTTCCTGAAGTTAAGAGAAAATGTCCGGTTAATAAAGCACCGCTTTTTTGGAAGATATCCAGAATTTCGTTTTCGGTCATAGTTGATTCAGTCCTTCAATTTTTTCTGCAAGCTCAAAGTCTTTACTTGTAACTCCACCTTTGCTGTGCGTTGAAATGATAATTTTAACTTTGTTCCAAGAGTGAATCAGAAGATCAGGATGATGATCAATTTGTTCTGCAAGTTCTCCAACTCTATTGACAAAGGATAGTGCACTGGAAAAATCTTTAAACAGGAATTCCTTTTCAATATGTTTGGCTTGATAAAACCAACCTTTGATTTCTTTAAGCTTTTCATTTATCAAATTTTCGGTCAATAATTCCATATATGTATTCAACTCTTATTTATTATTGTAAAATTATAAATAAAAAAAGCGTATTAAAAATAATACGCTTCAGTAATTATAGAGAATAAATTAAAGGGTTATAAATCATTAGTATCGGTTCGTTCTTTATGTTCATCAGCTAAATTAAGATCAACGCTTTCATCAATAAACACTAACTCTTCGCTGTTTTCAAAGTGTTTGGCAATAATCTTAGAACCGTCTTTGAATGAACCACGAAGAATTTCTTCAGCAACAGGATCTTCAACATACTTTTGAATTGCCCTCCTCAAAGGCCGGGCACCAAACTTCGGATCAAATCCTTTGTCAACAAGAAATTCTTTTGCAGAGTTATCAAGAGCGAATTCCATTTTGTTATCGTGAATATTTTTCATTAAATCCTGAATCTCGATATCAATTATCTTAAAGATGTCTTCCCTTTCAAGGTTACGGAATACAATAGTTTCATCGATTCTGTTTAAGAACTCGGGATTAAAAAGCTTTCGCATGGCATCTTCAACAGTGTTCTTTAAATTACTGTACTTATCAGCCTGCCCTTCAGCTCCGAATCCAAAAGAGGAAATATTTTTAATATCCTTTGTTCCAATGTTTGAAGTCATTATGATAATTGTATTCTTAAAATCGACTTTTCTTCCAAGACTATCAGTTAACACACCGTCATCCAGAACCTGGAGCAAAATACTAAAGATATCAGGATGGGCTTTTTCAATTTCATCGAATAGCACAACTGAATATGGTTTTCTTCTTACTTTCTCAGTAAGCTGACCACCTTCTTCATAACCCACATATCCCGGAGGCGCTCCAACCAATCTTGAAAGTGAAAACTTCTCCATATACTCACTCATATCAATTCTTATGAGAGAATTTTCCGAATCAAAAAGATATCTTGCTAAAGCTTTGCAAAGTTCCGTTTTCCCGACACCTGTAGGACCAAGAAAAATAAAACTTCCTATTGGTCTGTTTGGATTTTTCAATCCTGCCCTTGTTCGTCTTATTGCTTTGGTTAACTTGGATACTGCTTCGTCCTGGCCTACTATCTGAGTTTTGAGAGATTCTTCCATCTTAAGAAGTTTTTCAGATTCAGTCTGTGCAACACGATTTACCGGAATTCCTGTCATCATAGCTACTACTGTTGCAATATCTTCTTCAGTTACATCATGCACAATATCTTTAGTTCTTAATTCCCAATCTTTCTTCGCAATTTCAAGATCGGCCTGAATATTTCTTTCTTTGTCGCGCAATCTTGCTGCCTCTTCATAATCCTGTCTTTTAACAACAGAGGCTTTCTCAAGTCTGACTTTTTCAATTTCCGCTTCAAGATCAAGAACTTCCTGAGGAACTTCAAAGTGTCCCATATGAACTCTTGAACCGGCTTCATCTAAAACATCAATTGCTTTATCAGGAAGATGCCGATCGGTTATGTAACGGTTGCTGAGTTTAACCGCCGCTTCAATCGCCTCCTTAGAATATCTTACCCGATGATGTTCTTCGTACTTTACTTTAATGTTTTCGAGAATCTTTAAAGTTTCTTCATAAGTCGGAGGATCAACCATAACGCGCTGGAATCTTCGATCCAGAGCACCGTCGGTTTCAATGAATTTTCTGTATTCATCAAGCGTAGTAGCACCGATGCACTGGATATCTCCTCTTGCCAGTGCAGGTTTAAACATGTTGGAAGCATCGAGTGAACCAGAGGCGCCACCTGCACCAACAATCGTATGTAATTCATCGATAAAAAGGATCACATCTTTGGCTTTTTCAAGCTCATTCATCAGTGCCTTCATTCTTTCTTCAAACTGACCGCGGTATTTAGTTCCGGCAACCAATCCAGCCAGATCAAGAGTAACCACACGCTTTTCCTGAAGTGTTCTGGGAACTTTCTTCTGAACTATTCTAAGCGCAAGTCCCTCTGCAATAGCTGTTTTTCCAACTCCTGGTTCTCCGATTAAAACCGGATTATTCTTTTTCCTTCTGCTGAGTATCTGGGCTACTCTTTCAATTTCTTTTTCTCTTCCTACCACCGGATCAAGCTTATCTTCAAGAGCTAATTTTGTGAGGTCTCTGCCAAAATTATCCAGTACCGGAGTTTTTGTCTTTTCAATTTTTTTGTCAACGGGGGTTCCAATATTTTGTGCGTCCTTCTGACCTTTTGAACTAAGCATTGCATTAAGTTCAGCTCTTGCACCATCGTAAGTAACATTAAACTGATGAAGTATTTGTGTTGCGATGTTATCTTCATCTCTTAGTAATGAAAGAAGCAAATGTTCTGTTCCAATAACATCTGCTTTATAAATCTTGGATTCAATCTGGGTTATTTTTAGAACTTTCTCAGCTTGTTTTGTTAGCGGAATATTACCAATGGTAAGAGTTCCTCCGGCAGTCCTGACAGTTTCTTCAATTGCTTTTTTGAGTTTCATCAAATCGCAATCAAGATTCCTCAGAATTCGGACAGCAACACCCTGACTTTCTCTGATAATTCCTAGCAAAAGATGCTCAGTTCCTATATAATCGTGGCCAAGTCTTAATGCTTCCTCGCGACTAAGTCTTATTACATCCTGAAGCCTCTCTGAAAAATTTCCATCCATCTTAAATAAAATTTCCTTTCTTTTATTCAGAAAACAAGAAATATCTGATTTAAGTTTCTTGTTTTATTGTTTCTGATCTTACCCTGTTAAATATACGTATTTTTAGTTTAAAATCGCCTGTATTTATTCTTCGGTTTGGGGCAAAAAACATGCCAAAATTACCAATATCTTAAATTTCGGTTTCAGAGTCTTTTAATTTGTTCATTAGTGAACGAAGTAACTAAATTAGTGTTAAAATAATACATTCATTTTTTTAGGAGAAATTCATGGAAGCTTTAACAGGGCTGTCTTTAGTGATAATTATCTTAATAGTTCTTCTAATAATTTTATTCTTCTACTTCATTCCGGTACGGCTTTATATTGCTGCGATTTCATCCGGAGTAAAAGTTAGAATCTTTCAGGATCTAATTGGAATGAGATTACGAAGAGTTCCACCATCAATAATAGTTAACAGTATGATTACTGCTACTAAAGCAGGTTTGATTGTTGAACAGGGAAAACTTGAAGCTCATTTTCTTGCCGGGGGAAATGTTTTAAAAGTTGTCAATGCACTTATTTCAGCTGATAAAGCAAATCTCGGATTGAATTTTGAACGAGCTGCCGCAATTGATCTTGCAGGAAGGGATGTTCTTGAAGCAGTTAAGATGTCAGTCATTCCAAAAGTAATCGAAACCCCATTAGTAGCAGCAGTTGCTAAAGATGGTATTCAGTTAAAAGCAATAGCAAGAATAACAGTAAGAGCAAACATAGATAGACTTGTTGGCGGCGCTGGTGAAGCAACAATTCTTGCAAGAGTTGGTGAAGGTATAGTTTCAACTATCGGATCAAGTGACTCGCACAAGCAGGTATTGGAAAATCCCGACAGCATATCTAAAAGTGTACTTGCAAAAGGATTGGATTCGGGAACAGCATTCGAAATACTTTCAATCGATATTGCTGATGTGGATATAGGACAAAATATCGGAGCAATTTTGCAGGCTGATCAGGCAGAAGCAGATTTAAAAGTTGCCCGTGCAAAAGCTGAGGAGCGAAGAGCTGCAGCAGTTGCACTCGAGCAGGAAATGATTGCAGAAGTTTCTAAACAAAGAGCCAGAGTTGTAGAAGCCGAGGCTGAAGTTCCAAAAGCTATTTCGGAAGCTTTCAGAAACGGAAGATTGGGTGTAATGGATTATTATAATCTTAAAAATATTCAGGCTGATACTGAAATGCGTGATGCAATTTCAAAACCTGAACAAAAACCAAAAGAATAAATAAATATGGATAACTTTTTTGAAATACTGATTTACCTGATAATTATTATCAGTTTTCTAAGCTCCTTCTTTAAGAAAAAGCAAGCTCCTGTCCCAAGCCCTGATGAAAGAAAAAAATATCCTCCGGACGCGGAATTAAAAATCCCATCGCAAAAACAGGATGATGAGTACGACATTTTGAAGGAGCTGGAGAACCTTTTTAATTATGATACTAAAAAAGCTGAGCCTCCGACTTATACAACTTCACCAAAATCCGAGGAAGGCACAACAAGCGGCGAAGGCAAAAAAGAACTGCAGCAATCTCTCGGCAGTAATTACTCTGCATTCAAAGGCCGTGTTGATATTCAAAATCCTGAGTTCACCAAGAAGCAGTTTGATGCTAAAATGGAGGAACGCGCTCAACATTTTGAAGAGATCCTTAAATCACGTTCGAAGGGAAGAATTATTTCAAGCGAGCTGATAAAAAAAATTAGAAATCCTTATTCACTGAGAGATTACATTTTAATTTCGGAAATAATCAGTAAACCGAAAGCAATGCGCCGTTAATGGAGCAAAAAAAATATAAGCTTAAGCGATTAGCCGAAACGGTTCAATCCCCCAAACCCCTTGACGAAAGCCGTTTTTTAATCAACTATAAGCAGGAATTAAATCTGTCACAGTATGAAGCTGTATCGGCAGTTGAAGGTGTTCACCTGGTTATTGCCGGAGCAGGAACCGGTAAAACACGAACACTGGTTTACAGAGTTGCACGATTAGTTGAACTGGGTTATGAGCCTGATACAATTGTTCTGCTGACGTTCACCCGCAAAGCAGCAAATGAAATGCTGAACCGCGCTGCTGTTTTACTTGATAACCGATGCGCTAAAATTCGCGGCGGAACATTTCACTCTTTTGCTAATGTAACTCTCCGTAAGTATTCAAAATTTGTTAATCTGGATCCGGCATTCACTATTCTGGATCAGGGAGATAGTGAAGATGTTATTAATCTTATAAGAAACTATGAAGGATTTATTTCAAAAGAAAAAAGGTTTCCTAACAAACAAACACTTTTCAAGGTGCTTAGTTTGAGCGTTAATACCAACCGCTCAATCCAGGAAATTCTGGAAGAAAATTATCCCCATTTTTTAGATTATGCAGATAAGTTTCTCGATATTCAAAAAATTTATCAGCATCATAAGAAAAAAAATAACTTGCTGGATTATGACGATTTGCTTGTTTACCTGAGAGATTTTCTTAATGATATGAATGCCGGAACAAAAACTTTTTTAAGGGGAATTAATTTTTTAATGGTTGATGAATACCAGGATACAAATAAACTTCAGGCTGACATTGTAAAAGGTCTGGGACAGTTTAACAATAACATAATGGTAGTCGGCGACGATTCTCAGTCGATTTATTCTTTTCGCGGAGCCAATTACAAGAACATAATGGAATTTCCAAAGCTTTTTGGTAAAGTTAATATTATAAAGCTTGAAGAAAATTACAGAAGTGTTCAATCAATACTGAATTTTGCAAATCACATAAATGACCATGCTTTTGAAAAGTATACAAAAGTACTTTACACAAAAAAACCCGGTGGAAAACTTCCGATGATAATTGCCGCCGAAAACGAGAATTATCAATCGAAATTTATCGTAGAAAAAATTCTCGATCTTCGCGAAGAGGGTATCCCGCTTCAGGAAATTGCTGTCCTTTTTCGTTCTTCTTTTTTTTCGTTTGATCTTGAAATTGAACTAAGTAAAGCAAACATACCATTCGTTAAGTTCGGCGGGATTAAATTTATTGAAGCAGCACATATCAAAGATGTGCTTGCTTTTTTAAGAATTGCATCAAACCCAAAAGACATTGTAAGCTGGTTCAGAGTGCTTCTTCTTCATGATGGAATAGGTCCCAAAACAGCCCAAAAAATCCTTGATGAACTTTCGCTCGCAAAATTAAGTATCAAATCTTCACCCGACGTTCAGCCGGAATTTAAAAAACACGATAAACTTTACGGATTGTTTAACCTGCTTTATAACATTCACACTCAAAAAACCTCTCCTTCAGAAAAAGCTGCCCAGGTTGTTGAATATTATTATCCAATTTTTAAAAATATTTATGATGATTTTAATAAGAGAAGTAAAGACCTCGACATTTTCCAGAATATAACCGAAAATTATCGCTCGCTTGACAATATGCTTTCAGATATGGCTATCGAGCCAATAATTGAAAGCGCAGTGGATATATCTGCTTCAGGAAATGAAGAAGAGTTCCTCACACTCTCTACCATTCACTCGGCAAAGGGACTTGAGTGGAATACTGTTTTCATAATTCATGCAGTTGAAGGATTCTTTCCTTCGTACCGCTCTGCAGAATCAATCGAAACACTTGAAGAAGAACGTAGACTTATGTACGTGGCATCAACAAGGGCAAAACAAAATCTTTTCATCACCTACCCAATGAATATGTTTGACCGTGAATCCGGAAAAACACTTTCCAAACCATCCAGATTCATTTCAGATATTAATCCGGAACTTGCAGAAGGCTGGCTTTTAGATACAGACTGAAAAGAACTTTTACTTTAAAATAGAAACGCCGGACCTCTGAGCCCGGCGTTTAATTTCAAAACAAAAGCTTACTTGGTAAGCATCATCTTTTTAGTTGCTTTAAATGAACCAGCTTCAATTGTGTAGAAATAAATTCCGCTGGAAAGTTTTGTGGCGTCGAAATTTATTTCATATCTGCCGGCTTTCATATTTCCATTTACTAATGTAGCAACTTTTTCACCGAGAACATCATAAACTGATACATTTACAAATTCATCAGTTGCAATCGAATATTTAATTACTGTTGTTGGGTTAAACGGATTCGGATAATTCTGCTCAAGTGCAAATACTTTTGGTGCCTGAACATCAACTTCAACAACATTTGAATATTCGAATGATCCATCAAGGTCAATCTGTTTCAACCTGTAAGTGTAATTACCAGTAACAACTTTAGGATCAATAAAACTATATGACCTGGCTTCTGTTGTGGTTCCAAATCCCGGAACATAGCCAACCTTTTCAAACTGACCGTTCTGAGATTTTCTTTCAACCTCGAAGCCTTGATTGTTTGTTTCAGTTGCTGTACTCCATCTCAATTCAACCTGATTATCATTTGCTTCGGCAGTGAATGATGTTAATTCAACAGGTATATAATCAAGATCTGTCAATACAACATCATCAATATACCAGTAATCAATATTAAATGAATTACCGTTGTAAACAATGTCTAATTGCAAATTAGCAACTTCAGTCAGATTTGTAGGAGCTTGGAAATTAACTGTTACCGTTTGAGGTCCGATATTTCCAGTAGGATTGTTGAGTTCCCAGAGTGTCTGGGTTGTGGATCCGCCATTATAAGTAGATCTAAACTGGAATACACCGGAAGGGCTTCCATAATAGTCAAGATAATGTTTGAATTGAAGCTTGAGGTTATGACCATTAACTACAGGAATAACTATTGAGCGCCAGCCTGAAAATCCATTAAACGAAGGAGTCCAGGAAAGCATTAATTCCGGAGATGATCCACCCGCATTACTTGAAGAATTAATTGACCAGTTTGATCCACCAAGAGATCCTGAAATCAAAGTCCAGTTGTTAAGATTCGGAAATGGTTCTTTGAAAAGAACTGCAGGATCATCCTCAGTTGTAAACTGCCAGATTGTCGCATAAGCGTTGCAAGTAGCTCCTATCTCAACAACTTTCCAGTAGTAAGTTGTATTATACTGTAATGGACCAGCAACATTCCACGATGTAGCTAGAGAACCACTTTGAACTAACTGTAAGTTTCCGAGGTCAGTTCCAAAATACAACTCATTGGTAACAGCGTTTGCACCGTTAGTCCACGTTAATTGTGATAATGTAATAGGAACATTTGTTGCATTGTTTGCAGGGCTTGGATTAGTTGCCGGTTCAACAGGACAAGGAGGGCCAAAACTTACTATTGTTGACCAACCCTGATAATTACCCGTTCTGTCATCACACCATAATGGATAAGCTTTATCATTTGCTGCAACTATTCCAATATAATCACCCTGATAACCACCAGCTAAACCGTTTATTGGTTTGGGCTTAAAGTTTTGATCACTTACTCTGAAATTTTCAAAGGTAGTACCACCGTCGGTTGAACGGGCAACATAAACACCGGAAGAGTCGTTGCTGGTTTCTCTATTATCATAAAATACGAAAAGAAGATTTCCGTTTGATTGGTCTACTGTCATCCAGGGATAATACTGATCTTTTCCATTGTTAAGCGGATCATCGTTAACTCTTACCGGGGCACTCCAGGTTGTTCCGCCGTCTGTGGATTTCACCATTACGATATCAGGATCCGATCCTGCTGGTGCAACACCCCTTTGAGGCCAGGTAATATAGATTGTCCCATTCCTTGGTCCACCTGATCTGTCAACTGCCATTGACGGGAAAGACGATACTCTGATCTGTGTTGGTTTTAAATTTCCTCTAATTCCAAAGTTAGTAGCCTGATATACGTTTATAGGAGCTCCCCAGGTAACACCACCATTGGTCGATTTTGCAAAGGCAATCCGGTCTTCACCATTAGTTACGGGAGAGGAATTATAAACTGCCCACGAGGCATAAACCTCACCATTTGGTCCGGTTTGAATGTTAACTCCCTGATTTAAATAACTGCTTAGTGCATTGCTAAGATTAATTGAGGAACTCCAGTTTGCGCCGTTATTGGTAGAATATCTAAAAACTACATCGTAATCATTTGTTCCACCAAAATCTGTCCAGGCAGCATATACTCTGTTAGCATAAGGGCTGGTAGCGACTTTATCCACCATTAAATGATTTTTATCGGCAAGGCTTCCGGGATTCGGGGCAACAGTATAGTTACTCCAGTTAGTCCCATTATTTGTAGAAACTGAAATGCCCTGACCGGACGAATTGTTTATATACCCGACATAAAAAAATCCATTTGCACCAATAACATTTGCCGGATCGCCCTGATTACCGCCAAAAGGAGGATTGTCATAACCAGTCCAATTCAGAGAGCCATTCACTGACCAGTAAACACCGGTTCCATATAAAGTGCTTACAGGCCAATTGGTAGCATTAGCTCCGGCAAACAATATGTCAGGATTTGAGGGATGAATATCAATACTCATTTCTGATTGAGTTGTGTTGGTTCCGGGTTTCAATCTAAAGTTAGGAGCAACAGTAGCATCAGTATTGATTAAATTGATAATCCGCGTAATCTGTGCTGCCTCTTTGTATTTGAAATTAGGATCCAGATTTGGAATACTTCTCTCACCATCAAATCTGACTTTTGACCATACTTCTTCCGGCAGAGTTTCCTGCTGAGAATAAGAAAAAGTGCTGAACAAAAACAAACAGAATGAAAGGAGAGACAAACTGAAGAGAACTTTTTTCATTGAGTCTCCTGATTAATTAGTTGATAAGATTATTAAGTTAATATTCAATATTTTATTGGGGGTTAAAATAAGAATTTAATTCAAATAAAAAAGCCTTTAAAAGAAAATTAATAAATAGTTATTATGCAACCCGGTTACCCTGGACTTTAAAAATGCCTGGAAGTCTTTTGTCAGCACTATTTTTAACCTTGGTCATCATTTACTTTTTACTGGCTGTTATTATCCAGTATTATATATCAAAAATATTGTCAGCAGCAAATGAACAGAAATCATCATCTAAAATGGTATCGGTGGTAATTGCTGCAAGGGATGAAAGTAAAAATGTAAAAAGTCTTATCGATTCCCTTTCCCAGCAGAATTATCCAAATAAGTTATTTGAAATAATAATAGTCGACGATAATTCTCAGGACAGCACTTTCTTACTTCTTAATCAAGCTTCAGAAAAATTAAGTAATCTCAGGGTTCTGCAAACCCCCAGAAAAAAGTATTTCGGCAAAAGAGGTGCACTTGATTTCGGAATTTCACAAGCTAATGGAGAACTGATTCTAATAACGGATGCTGATTGCAGACCTAAGCAAAACTGGATTCTTTCGCTAACAAACAAACTTGAAAACGGCTGTGAATTTGTGTTTGGAATTGCGCCACTGGAATCCTCAGGAAGTTTTATCAGCAGGTATTCCTGCTTCGAAAATTTACGAGCTTCAATTCTTACATTTTCAGCTGCATCAGCTGGTATATCTTACTCGGCTTCTGCCAGGAGTCTTGGATTCAAAAAATCTGCTTTTTATCAACTGCAAGGATATAAAAATACTTTGCAGTCGCTTAGCGGCGATGACGATCTGCTTTTAAGAGAAGCTGTAAAATCAAAAATGAAAATTGGAGTAGTTACAGACAGTACAGCATTTGTTTTTTCTGATGCAAAAAAGAATTTCAGGGATTACCTCATTCAGAAAGCACGTCATACTTCAGCATCATTTCATTATTTATTATCACATAAAGTCCTGCTATCGGTATGGCATTCAACAAATTTACTTTTAGCATTTTCATTTTTACTTATTCCTATCAGTGTTTTCTTTGCTATTCCATTCGGAGTTAAAATCTTCGTTGATGCTTTTATGAACATGGTCTACCAAAAAAATTTCGGTTATAAATTCAGATTAACTGAGATTTTATATTTTCAATTTATCTATGAAATATTTATAGTAATTAACCTGATCAACTCAGTAATGTTAAAACCGCGATGGAAATGAAATCATATTCAAATCCTGCCTGGCTGAATGAAATGCACCCAAATTATTCCCGATGGAAAAAAGGTAGAGAACTTTCAACAGCCCGCGGAGAATTGGTTTTGAAATTTATTTCAGAAGAAATTGATCTCACCGGATTGAAAATTCTCGATCTTGGTTCGGGGGAAGGCGGAACAACAAGTATTCTTTCAAAAAACAACTTTGTTGTTAGTGCTGATATAAGCAAAACAAGATTACTTCGCCAGCTTGAAAATTTTCAAATCACATCAATAGTTAATGCATGTGCATCTAAGCTGCCATTTAAAGATGGCAGCTTTAAACTTATCATATTACAGGATGTAATTGAACATTTTTCAGACTTTAATATTGCTTTAAGTGAGATTCACAGAGTAATAAGCGAAAAGGGCATACTTTATTTGAGTACACCAAACCGGTTTTCACTGATTAACATCATTGCCGATCCACATTGGGGATTGCCTTTTGTTTCAGTGTTACAAAGAGAGTTAGTCAGAAAATATTTTTTGAAATTTTTTCGAAAAAATGAAATTAAAAGAACCGACATTGCTGAGCTTTTTTCACTAAGCGAAATTTACAAGATGTTTTCTGCCCGGTTTGAAATTAAAATCCTTACGAAATCTGCAGTAAACATGCTTCTTGGGGGACACGAAGGAATTATCTGGAGTGAATTTCATCTGAAGTCTTTAAGGCTAATCAAAAAACTGAAGCTCGACGGACTCTTAAGAAAAATTGCTAACAACAGAAAAGGTTTTGTCAATTATTTTTTAACACCCACATTTTATTTAATAATGATTAAAAAGTCAGTTTAATTCAATTTTGTAAAACTGAATCAAAAATTTATTTTTCATCATTAAAAGTGAACTTAAAATGAATTATCAACAACTTGCCGAAAAAGCTGTCGAAGCAAAAAAACTCTCCAGACCTTCATATTCCGGGTTTCATGTCGGCGCAGCTCTTTTAACTGAAGCTGATAAAATTTATCTGGGCGGTAACATTGAAAGCAGTTCTTACAGCCTGACTATATGTGCAGAGAGAACAGCAATCTTCAAAGCAATATCTGAAGGTGAAACAAAATTTAAAGCAATTGCCATCGCAAGTGATGCCGAAAACTATATCTCACCCTGTGGTGCATGCAGACAAATCATAAGTGATCTTTGCGGCGAGATAGATATCATTTGCCTCAACAGCAAAAGCGAGTACAAAATTTTCAAAACATCCGAACTGCTTCCTTTTGCATTCGGAGAAAAGGATTTAAATAAATAAATATGGAACCAAAACCTCACGTTATCCCCAAAGAAACCGGCTGGATTGAAGTAATTACCGGCTGTATGTTCAGCGGAAAAACCGAAGAACTTATCAGAAGATTAAAAAGAGCAAAAATTGCCAAACAAAGCGTTAAGATTTTCAAGCCTGTAATTGATGTCCGCTATTCATCAGACGCAATCGTATCGCACAGCGAGCAGTCACTTCCTTCAATTCTAATCAAAGATGTTAACGAAATTCTTGAGCACTCTGAGGACGCTCAGGTTATTGGAATTGATGAAGCTCAATTTTTGTCTAATGAACTTGTTGGAATTTGCAACCAACTTGCAGACAAAGGTAAAAGAGTAATTGTTGCCGGTCTGGATATGGATTATCGTGGAGTCCCTTTTGAACCAATGCCGCAGTTACTTTCAATTGCTGAATACATAACCAAATCACTGGCAATTTGTGTTAAGTGCGGAAATCCGGCAGATAGAACTCAGCGTAAAACTGCTTCGTCGAAAAGATTGATTGTTGGTGCTGCCGATCTTTATGAAGCCAGATGTCGAAAATGTCACTATATTCCTGAAGAAATTTAGAGATAAATATGGATTTGGAATCTTTTTTCCGTGGTATTCTTGGATTGGCAATTCTGATCGGTATTGCTTTTCTGCTTTCAAATAATAAAAAAAAAATAAATTGGAAACTCGTTGTTTCAGGATTTGCTCTGCAAATAATATTTGCTATCCTGATTCTTAGAGGAGATTCACTCAGAAATTTTTTTACACCGCTTGGCTGGCCCAAAGATTTTTTTAATGGAGTAAGTTATGTCTTTGTGCTGATTCTTAATTTTACTACTGAAGGTGCAAAATTTGTTTTCGGAAATCTGGCTCTGTCCCCCGGTAATGAAGGTAATCTTGGTTTCTTCTTTGCATTTCAGGTTTTACCAACAATAATATTCTTCGCAAGTCTGATGTCTGTCCTTTATTATCTTGGTGTAATGCAAAAAATTGTTCAGGGTATGGCTTGGGTTATGGCTAAAGTTATGGGAACAAGTGGTGCCGAATCTTTATCATGCACTGCAAATATTTTCGTTGGACAAACAGAAGCCCCTTTAATGATTAAACCCTTTATTAAGGGAATGACACAAAGTGAACTGCTTACAATTATGATTGGTGGAATGGCTACTATTGCCGGGGGTGTAATGGCAGCTTATATTCAAATGCTTGGAAGCGCTTATGCTTTATCACACGGCATTCCTTTAGTTGAGGCACAGCAGATGTTTGCCACACAGCTTCTTGGTGCAAGCGTTATGGCTGCACCGGGCGCAATGATGATTGGTAAAATCTTAATTCCTGAAATCTCTGAATCTGAAACCAAAGGAAAAGTTAAAGTAGCGATAGAAAAAAATTCAGCTAATGTAATTGAAGCGGCTGCAAACGGTGCCGCTGATGGATTGAAACTTGCTCTTAATGTTGGCGCAATGCTAATCGCATTTATAGCTCTGATTGCTTTAATTAATTATTTGCTTAATGGTTTTGGTGATCTGGTTGGTATAAATGCAATGTTGATTACGAAGTTTGGTCAGCCATTGAGTTTTCAACTGATAATAGGATTAGTTTTACAGTTTGTTGCATTTGGAATTGGAGTACCGTGGCAGGATTCAATGGCTTTTGGAAGTTTGATCGGAACCAAAATTGTACTAAATGAATTTGTCGCATATTCTGAAATGGGTAAGCTTATTGAACTCGGAAAGCTTTTCAATGAAAAAACTATTTTAATGGCAACTTACGCCCTTTGTGGCTTTGCAAACTTCAGTTCGATCGCAATTCAAATAGGCGGGCTTGGACCTCTTGCACCAAACCGAAAATCGGATATTGCTGCCCTTGGTTTGAAAGCTGTTATAGGTGGAACTTTAACTACACTTTTAACTGCAACTTTAGCCGGATTATTTTTCTCATTCTAATGATTGACTTATCATTTAAATATAAAAACCTTATTGAATTTATTCGATCTGAATCTCCGTTTGAGCCGGCAATTTCAATTGTACTGGGTAGCGGTCTTGGTAATTTTGCAGAGCAATTGATTCTAAAAAAATCTATCTCGACTTTAATCATTCCTGATTATCCGGTTTCCACAGTTGAAGGACATAGTGGTAAAATACATTTTGCCGAATATCAGAATAAAAAATTAATCTTGTTTCAGGGCAGAGTACATTTTTACGAGGGATATAAAATTGATGAATGCATCCTCCCTGTTTTAATTTCCCACAGACTTGGAGTAAAAAATCTTCTTTTAACTAATGCTGCTGGAGGAATAAATAAAAATTTTGTACCTGGTGATTTAATGCTTGCTAGTTCATTTAATGGAATATTAATTAAAAAAGAATTGACTGATTTAATTGGTTTGACAAATCATAGAGGTAAAAATAACTTTTTAGCATTTCCTTCACCGGAATTGAACCAAACAATAATTAAATCTGCTTTAGATGAAAATATTGATTTAAAGGAGGGAATTTACTGGTACACCAAAGGTCCCACTTATGAAACACCGGCTGAAATAAGGTTCTTCGCTAAATTCGGAGCAGATGCCGTTGGAATGTCCACAGTTCACGAGGCAGTTTACGCAGCTTATGTTGGAATGAAGGTAGCGGCTATTTCCTGCATAACCAATTTTGCTGCAGGAATATCAAATCAAAAACTATCTCACT
>JACAFB010000010.1 GCA_013388545.1 Ignavibacteriaceae bacterium | reverse complement strand
GGTCTGTGCACGTGGATATTCACAAGATGTGTATGTATTAAAGGATGTTCCTGTTTGGGCTTTTCATGGTGAGAAGGATGATATTGTTCCAATCACAGATGGAGAGAAAATGATTAGAGTACTAAAAGAAGCTGGGGGAAATGTGAAGTTTACAAATTATCCCGAAGCAGGACACGACGCCTGGACTGAAACTTATAATAATCCGGAAATTTATGAATGGTTATTAAGTCACTCTTTAAAGAAAGAAGATTGAAATTATTACTTTAATAAAATTAACTAAGCACGCTCATTCTATTTTTATGTTCAATTTAATAAGTAATGTGAGAATACGAATGGATGATAAAAAAGAAAAAGTTTTCAAAAAAAAACCCTGAATAATCAAGGTTTAATTAGTAAAGAGTGGGCGCTAATGGATTCGAACCAATGACCCTCTGCTTGTAAGGCAGATGCTCTGAACCAGCTGAGCTAAGCGCCCGATAATAATTCAATGACTAAAAACTTTGCTTAATAAAAGCAAAAGCACTGTGCAAATATGTTGGTTTTGATTTATAAAACCAAATTGAGCGGGCGACGGGGCTCGAACCCGCGACATTCAGCTTGGGAAGCTGACACTCTGCCAACTGAGTTACGCCCGCGTACATCTGAAAATTAATTAAACAGGCGTTTGAATTCAAGCATTATAATTCAAATGCCTCTCTTACTAAATTAATTTGCTGTTCTTCGGAAATCCTTGCTGAACCAACAGCAGGGCTTGCACTTTCCGGCCTGCCGGAATATAATAACTTTTGATTGGGCAATAAATCTTCAATCAGCCTCGATGATATAAAATTCCAGGCGCCCATATTTTTCGGCTCTTCCTGTACCCAAATTATTTTTTTTACCTGAGAATATTTTTTCAATATATCCTGAATAATTTGTCTTTCGTAAGGATAGAATTGTTCTATCCTGACAATTGCGGTATTATCAACTTTGTTAACAGATTTAAATTTTGCTAGATCGTAATAAACTTTACCGCTTGTAAATAATAGTCTTTCAATTGCATTTTCATCTTTGACTGAATTATCATCCAATACTTCGTTGAATCTACCGCTGAGAAATTCATTTTTATATGATTTTGCCTCCGGATGCCTGAGAAGACTTTTGGGAGTCATTATAACCAAAGGTTTTCTCATATCATTCTTAATTTGTCGTCTTAGTAAATGATAATATTGAGCCGGAGTTGTAACATTACAAACCTGCATATTGTTTTGTGCACAAAGAATCAGGAATCTTTCAAGTCTTGCACTTGAGTGCTCTGGTCCCTGTCCCTCAAAACCGTGGGGTAAAAGCATAACTAAAGAATTTGGAATTTCCCATTTTTCATAAGAAGCCACAATGAAGTTATCAATGATTATCTGAGCGCCATTCGCAAAATCACCGAACTGAGCTTCCCATATTACCAGAGCAAGGGGATCGGCGGTGCTGTATCCAAATTCGAATCCGAGAACTGCAGCCTCTGAAAGCAAACTGTCGAGAGCTTCAATTTGCTCTTGTCCTTCTGAAAGATGATTTAATGGAATATACTCAATGCCGGTTTTATTATCTGTTAAGGCTAAATGTCTCTGACTGAAAGTACCCCTCACACTGTCCTGACCGCTTAGTCTTACCGGTGTTCCTTCTATTAAAAGGCTTCCAAAAGCTATTGATTCTGCCAGTGCCCAATCAGCTTCACCTTTTTCATTTAACAGGTTTTTTCTCTTCTCAAGAAACTTTGCAAGTTTTGGATGACCATGAAAATTTTCGGGAAGCGTTGTAAGTCCATTAATAATTTTTGAGAGTGTTAATTCTGAGATGTATGTATCGCTTATTTTCTTTTCTTCTTCAAGTTTATCTTTAGGAATTGCAAGCGGAATATCAGATTTAAATTTTATGCTTTTCTGTTTTGTTATTTCAAGAGCATCGTTTAACTGATTTTCAATATTCAATCTCATCTTCTGAAGTTCATCTTCAGTGATAATTTCTTCTTTGAGTAATTTTTCCTGGTAAATCTCTCTTACCGAAGGATGTTGTTTAATTTTTTCGTACAGTAACGGCTGTGTGAAACCAGGCTCATCTCCTTCGTTATGTCCGTGTCTTCGATAACCAAATAAATCAATTACAACATCCTTTTTGAATAAATGCTTATACTGAAATGCTAATTTGGTTACCCATACCGCTGATTCGGGATCATCACCATTTACATGAAATATGGGCGCCTGAATCATTTTAGCTACATCGGTTGCATAAACCGATGATCTTGCATCCTCTGGAGTAGTTGTAAAGCCAATCTGATTATTAATTATTATATGAACTGTTCCTCCTGTTCTGTATCCGCTCAACTGAGATAAGTTAAGAGTTTCAGCCACAATACCCTGCCCGGCAAAAGCAGCATCACCGTGAATTAAGAGCGACATTACTTTCCGGTGATTTTTTTTATCTCCCATCCTTGTCTGCTTTGCTCGTACTATACCTTCAACAACAGGATTAACCCACTCCAGGTGACTTGGATTGGAAGCAACTGAAACTTTGATCGTTTTACCGATTCTTGTTTTATAATTTCCCGTTGCGCCAAGATGATACTTTACATCGCCGGATCCCTGAAATGATTCCTGGTCTTTAATATCTTCAAATTCTGAAAATATAGAATCATAAGATTTACCTATTATGTTACATAAAACATTTAACCTTCCACGATGAGCCATTCCAAGAACTACTTCTGCAACTCCATATTCGCAGGCAATGTTAAGTAAAATATCGAGAACGGGAATAAGTGTTTCTGAGCCTTCGAGTGAAAAACGCTTGTGACCGATAAATCGTGTATGAATGAAATGTTCAAATGCCTCTGCAATGAGCAATTTGTTATAAATTATTTTCTTTGTACCAGAGTCAAACTCGGGTTTATTTTTTATCGGCTCCATCTGATTTTGAAGCCAGAGCTTTTCGGCAGGATTCTGAATATGCATATACTCAACGCCGATCTTTTCACAATAAGTCTGGTGAAGTGTATCCAGTATTTCTTTGAGGCTGGATTTCTTCATGCCGATGAATCCGCCTGTTATAAACTGCCTGTCGAGATCCCAAACGGTGAAGTTGTAATTTGAAGGATAAAGTTCGGGATGATAATTGCTTTGATGTCGTAATGGGTCCAAATCGGCTATAAGGTGACCACGTACTCTGTACATATTTATTAATTGCAGAACTCTTGCTTGTTTTTCAATTTCTTCGGTTCTGCCGGTATCTTGAAAAATGCCAGGTTGATAATCAGTACTCCATTTTAATGGTTTGAACTGAACTTTAAGTGCCTCAAATATTTCCTCGTAAAAGTTTTTCCCGCCAAGCAGAAGATCATTTATTTCTTTAAGGAATAATCCTGACTCTGCACCTTGAATTATTCTATGATCATAAGTGCTGGTGATATTCATAACCTTACTAACACCAAGCGCAGAGATGGTTGAAGGAGACATTCCCTGGTACTCTGCAGAGTACTGAATTGCCCCGGTCGCTATTATCGCACCTTGTCCAACCATCAAACGCGGAATAGAAACATTTGTTCCTATCGTTCCCGGGTTTGTTAAAGTTATTGTTGTTCCAAGGAATTCTGATGGATCAATTGTACCTTTTCTTGATCGGGCAACTATATCCTCATATTTGTTCCAGAATTCCAGAAAGTTCAGAGAATTGGCATTTTTTATATTAGGCACAATCAATGAACGTGAGCCATCCTTTTTTTGAATATCAATCGCAATTCCCAGGTTAACACTTTTTCTCTTTAATATTGCCGGTTTATTATCAACGATAGTAAAAGCATTGTTCATCGATGAAATTGTTTCTACGGCTTTGAGAATTGCCCAGGCAATTAAGTGCGTGAATGAAACTTTTCCGCCACCTTTATTTTGAAGATAATCATTTATCAGTCTTCTGTTCTCTTCCAGCAATTTAACAGGGATAGCCCTCTGTGAAGTTGCAACGGGGACAGACAAACTCGATGTCATATTATCAATTATTCTTGCAAAGCTTCCAGCTATGATCTGAGTTTCATCATCATCTGAGGGAACAGGGAGGTTATCAATTTGAGTTGTTTGAATTCTTGACTCGAAATTTAAATTGTTTTTTTGACCACTTTCGTTTTCTTTGCCTGTTACATTATTGAAAAATATTTTCCACTGTTCAGGTACTTCGCTGGGATTTTCAGTGTACTGTTTATGTAAATACTCAACAAACCAGGTATTTGCACCAAATTTCTCAAGTTCTGCTTTTTGTTTTTTAGTAAGCTCTAATTTTTTCATTTCAGGGATGAATATTTTTTAATGATTTTTCTTAATATAATTTATGAAAGAAGCTTAAAACTTCATAATTTAAGCCGTAAAGTGATTAACAGCCTTTTCAATCATTAAATATAAATTCCAACTTATGATTAACAAAAAAATATCCTCTTTAAGAATAGACTACCGCAAGAACGAACTAAATATTAATAAAGTTTCGAAAAATCCGTTTGAGCAGTTCCGAAAGTGGTTTGAGGAGGTAATTAAGGCCGGAATATTAGAACCAAATGCGATGACTCTTGCTACTTCCTCTAAAAATTCTGTTCCTTCAGCACGGACTGTTTTACTTAAGAGTTTTACAAAAAAAGGATTTATTTTCTTTACAAACTATTCAAGTAGAAAAGCCAGGGATATTGATGAAAATCCTCACGCAGCAATCTTGTTTTTCTGGAAAGAATTTGAAAGGCAAGTCAGGATTTCCGGAAGAATAGAAAAAGTTAGTAAAAAAATCTCACGTGAATATTTCAACTCAAGACCATTTGAAAGCAGAATTGCAGCTTTAGTTTCACATCAAAGTTCGGTAATTGAAAGTAAGAAAATGCTGGAAGAAAAATTTAATCTTCTTAAAAAGAAATATTCTGACGGGAAAGTCCCACTGCCTGATTATTGGGGCGGGTATATTTTAATACCGGATTATTTTGAATTCTGGCAAGGAAGGCCAAATCGCCTTCACGATAGGATTGCTTACAAAAAAGAAAAAGGAAATTGGCGAAAAAAGATTCTCGCACCTTAGCCTGCCGACATCTGTTTTCTATTCTTTCTTTCGCCGAGAATAATCTTTATCACAATTGCGGAAATAATTATACTTCCTCCAATAATTGCATTGATAGAAGGTATTTCACCATAACCGATAAATACCCAGACTGGATTAAGCACAGGTTCGATCATTGAAAGAATTGATGCTTCAACAGCCAGAACCCTTTTAATTCCATAGGCAAAGATTGCATATGCTGCACCTATTTGAAATACCCCGAGAAAAATCAGACTTCCGGTTACGTCAATAGATAAGGAGGGAAGATTAGTTATGTAAGGAATGCAAACTAATGCAACCAAAACGTTGCCATAAAAAATAGAACTGAATTGAAATTCTTTTTTATTAAACCTCAATCCTAAAAACAAAGCTGCAAAGGCTGCTCCTGATGCCAAAGCGATTAAATTTCCTGTCTGTTGTCCCGGAGTGATATCACCAATAAAAAATAGAAGCATTCCAAAGATGCAGACTGAAATTATTATTATGTTAAGGACTTCATATTTGGTTTTATTGATTAGTGGTTCAAATATTAGCACATAAACAGGTGCAGTTGCCTGAAGAAAAACAGCGTTCGCAGCAGTTGTCGTCTTTGTGGCAATTACAAAAAAAGTTAGTACGGTTCCGTATATAATTGAATTTATAATGGCAAAACCGTTTGCATAGAAAACCTGTTTCCTGAAAACTATTGCGAAGAAAGCCGCAGCAATTGAACATCTGAAAAAAGAAATTTGCATGGGACCGAGAGGAACCAGTTTTATAAACAAACCACCCGAACTCCAGAGAATGGCGGTAATAAGAACTGCCGCAATACCTTTCTGGTGTGAGGTAAAATTTTTCATCATTGCTTGAATTAAATGTTTCAACTTAGCGACAATTGTTTGCTTAAAATTGTTTAAGCAATTTAATTATCTTTGAATAAATAATTCTAAAACTTGAATCTTTTAATTCAAATTGAATCCGAATTATAAATTTATAGATCACACTGCCGATATTGCTGTTGAAGTTCAGGGAAGAACGATTGAAGAACTTTTTCTAAATTCGGCTGATGCCTGGCGAACTGTAGCTTTAGAGAAGAATGATTTAATAGATAACGTCGGAATAACACTTTATCTTGAATGCGAAACCCTTGAACAGCTTCTTGTTTCTTTTTTGAACGAGTTGAATTTTTTGTTAATAAATAAAAAATGGCTTACTGTGTCAATTTCTAAAATTGAAATAATTCAAAAAGACAGAGTTACTTTGTCTGTTGTGCTTCTTGGTCATCCGATTTCTGATTTGCATTCACTGAAAGCAGAAATTAAGTCCGTTACATATCATCAAATGAGCATTGAGAAAAAAGCTGATAATTATTTTACAAGAATAGTTTTTGATATTTAATTGTGGAAGTAAAAATATGATAGTTAATGGAATTGAATTAGTAAAAGTTAGAGATAATGTATGGGAAATTCCTAAAACCGGCAGTATGAAAGTTCCGGGTAGAATTTATATCTCAGAAAAAATGATAGAAAAAAGTTTTGAGCATGAAGACTCTCTTCAACAGGTTGTTAATGTTGCTCATTTACCCGGAATTGAAAAATACAGTATTGCAATGCCGGATATACATTGGGGTTATGGATTTCCGATTGGTGGAGTAGCAGCTACAAATCTTGATCACGGAGTAATCTCTCCCGGCGGTGTTGGTTATGACATCAATTGCGGGGTAAGACTTGCAACCACATCTTTAGAATACAATAAAATCTCTCACAGAATTGAGAGTCTTGTTTCGAAATTATTTGAGAATATTCCCACAGGAGTTGGTGCGAGCGGTGCAATAAAAAAATTATCAAATAAGGAAATTAAAAGAATCCTTCAAAAAGGATCTGTTTGGGCAGTGGAAAATGATTTAGGAAGCCCAAACGATATAGAATTTACTGAAGAGGCAGGAACTTTGAAGAATGCTGATTCGGAAGCAGTAAGTGAGAGAGCACTTGAGCGCGGATATGATCAGGTAGGAACACTCGGCTCGGGAAATCATTTTCTCGAAGTTGATGTTGTTGACGAAATTTACGATGAAACTACAGCTTCACTGTTTGGAATTTTCAAAGGACAGGTTGTTGTATTAATTCATACAGGTTCGCGCGGTTTGGGATATCAGGTATGCGATGACTATTTAAAGGTGCTGCTTTCGGCAAGTAAAAAATATGGATTCACTCTTCCTGATAAGCAGTTAGCTTGCGCTCCGATTAAATCGCAGGAAGGACAGGATTATCTTTCAGCCATGCAGGCTGCTGCTAACTTTGCCTGGAATAATCGTCAGGTAATAATGCATCTGGCAAAGAAAGCGTTCAAAGAAATATTTAGTATGTCTGAATCCGAACTTGCATTTAGTCTCGTTTACGATGTTTGTCATAACATTGCAAAAATCGAAGAACATAAAATTGACGACGAGATGAAAAAAGTATGTGTTCATCGTAAAGGAGCAACGAGAGCATTTCCTCCAGGGAGTAATTCAATACCTGTTAAGTTTAAATCAAGTGGTCAGCCTGTGCTTATTCCGGGTGATATGGGCAGATATTCATATATTGCCGTTGGGACACAAAAAGCTATGGAAGAAACCTTCGGTAGTTCTTGTCACGGCGCTGGCAGATCTCTAAGCCGGAGAAAAGCACTTACAAATGCAAAAGGCAGAGACCTTGTTTCTGAGCTGCGAAATAAAGGTATTTTTATTCAGGCAAGAGGTTACAAAACAATTGCAGAAGAAATGCCATCGGCTTATAAAGATGTTTCGGAAGTTGTTGAAGTGCTTCACAATGAAGGCATAACAAAAAAAGTCGCCAGATTCAGGCCTGTAGGAGTAATCAAAGGCTGATGAAATACTTATACGATCCACCTTTAGTCATTAAAAGTATTTTCAATGATTTTATATGGAATACCTTTAATGAAAAGATTCTATTAACCTTTGATGATGGACCGACAAAGGCTTCCAAAGAAATAATTCTAAAGAAACTTGATGATTTAAGACTCAAAGGATTATTTTTTTTAGTTGGGAATAATATCAAAAAAAATCCCTCAATGACTTCTGAAATTATTAGTTGCGGACATATGATTGGTAATCATACATTCAATCACAGAACATTAACCTCTATTAATATTTCTGAAACTCATCGGGAGATAGATGATTTCAATAAATATGTATTTGATAATTTTGGGAAAAAGGTTAGATATTTCAGACCGCCGCACGGAAAAATCAGACTGAGTACAAAGAGAATATTACGTGAAAAAGGAATGAAAAACGTTATGTGGTCGCTGTTAACCTATGATTACAAGAATGACCTGAAAACTGTTAAATTTGCACTCGGGAAATATTTAAGGAAAAATTCAATTATTGTGCTTCACGATAGTATTAAATCAGAAAAAATTATTTCAGATGCTATTTCACTTTGCTGCGAGATAGCAGATAAAAAGGGATTAACATTCGGAGAACCGGGCGAATGCTTGAATTGATATTTCTTATTTGCGTTGCAGGCTATTTTATTCAAATAATTTTTTTCTTCATTGGTGCCGGCAGAAAGTTTGAAAAAATCAGCGATGAAAATCTTCCTAAAGTTACTGTTGTTGTGGCAGCACGGAACGAAGAAGAAAATATTATCAGATGTCTTGATTCTCTTGAAAAACTTATCTATCCGGAAGAAAAAATCCAGATTATTCTTGTTGACGATAATTCGACAGACAATACCGGTAAACTAATTGATGATTTTATTAAGGATAAGAAGAAGTTCAGGAAAATAGAAACCAGGCAGGAAATTGGAATCCTTAAAGGAAAAACAAATGCCCTTGCTACTGCAATTGCAATTGCGAGCGGGGAAATTATATTAACTACCGATGCCGACTGTGCGGTTAGCCCTGCCTGGGCAAAGACAATTGCTTCATACTACAAAGATGATGTAGGAGTTGTAAATGGTTATACAACGCAGGAAATAACAGGTGGTTTCAGTGGAATGCAGGCAATTGATTTTATTTTTCTGTTAACAGTTGCAGCTGGTACAATAAATCTTAATGTTCCGATTACCTGTATTGGCAATAATATGTCTTACAGAAAAAAATCTTATGATGAAGTGGGCGGTTATGAAAATCTACCCTTTAGTGTAACTGAAGATTTTAATATCCTGAACGCAATTCACAAACTTGGTAAATATAAACTGGTTTACCCGCTCGACAAAGAAGCCCTGGTTTCATCACTTACCTGCAGAGATTTAATCTCTCTCTTCCGACAGAAAAAAAGATGGGCAGTGGGAGGAGTGAAAGTACCTCCTGTTGGATATATTGTTTTTGCTTTCGGATTTTTTACTCATGTTTTTATTCTTTTAACTCCGCTATTTTTTTCTATGACCTGGCTTTACCTTGTGGTGTTTAAATTATTTACTGACTTTTTTTTCCTTTATCATGTTCATAATGTATTAGGCCTGAAAAAAAATCTGTTTTACTTTTTTCACTTTGAAATTTATTACTTGATTTATGTAATAATTCTACCATTTATTGTTGCAATAAACCGAAAAGTAATCTGGAAAGATAGAAAATTCTGATGCTTCTCCTTTGCAATTATTACCTGACATATAAATGCAATGCTTACTGTGAATTCTGTCATTTCGGGATGCACGATTTCTATAAGGAAACTCCGTTTGCGCAGCTAAGTCATTTTAAGGAGAATGTTGACCAAATGGCTGATCTGGGTGTGAAATTCATCGACCTGACGGGGGGTGAACCACTTCTTCACAAGGAAATCCATTTGATGGCAGAGTATGCAAGGGGGAAAAAAATGCAGACAAGCATTACTACTAACGGACTTCTGTACCACAGGTTTGCTGAGAAATTAGCCGGGAAAATTAATCTTCTCCATTTTTCTCTGGATTCTCCCGATGAGGAAGAACACAATAAAATCAGGAAAGTAAATTGTTATAAGTCGGTTCTAAAGAGTATAGAAATAGCTAAATCTCTTGGTGAATTTCCTGATATACTTTTTACAGTAACGAATGAGACATATCATAAATTGCCTCTTATGCACGAAATAGCCAACAGATATGAGCTTGTACTTCTTGTTAATCCGGTGTTCTCTTATTTTGGAAATCCCGGTTTATCCGAAGAAGCGGTGGATTATATTGATCAGTATACCGACGGTAAAATCGATGTTTACCTTAATAAAGGTTTTTTAAAGTTAAGGAGAAACGGTGGAAATGATATTAATAATCCTAAATGTAAAGCAGTATCAAGAGTTATTGTTATATCACCTTATAATGAAATAATTCTTCCGTGCTATCATTTTGGAAATGAAAAAATTAAAATTGATGGAAAACTGAAAGAACTCCGTCAATCAGAAAGAGTAAGTTACTTTATGAAAATGGAAGGCAAATTTGATTTTTGCCAGGGTTGTACTGTGAATTGTTACTTTGAACCTTCATTTGCATTCCCTACTAATCTTTATGGAATTGCAAGTCTTACTTCCAAATTTAAATACGGTTATAATAAACTTGTCAAACAAAAGCTAATTAGGACATTTACAAAGAAAGCTGCTTCTAAATGATAAACTCTTTAAGGATTTGTATTTTCATCTTGTGGCTAACTCCGATGCTATCAGCCCAGGAATCGGTGAGCTGGTTTCCTTATAAACTCAACATCCAACCATTCACTGCAAATTTTCTTGAACCCAAGGCGGGATTTAATTTTGCCATTTCTAAAAGTAATCTCAGGCTGGATGTGGGTACCTCAACTGATTTTTTCCAGTTTAAAGATGGGGATAATATTTTTTCTGCAGGAGCTGATCTGTTTACTTATACCCGCCTGAGACAGGAAAGCGATTTTCATTTTCCTGTTGAGACTATTGATTATCTTTTTGGTGTGAATTTTGGCTTTGTTAAAAATTCAGGATGCTATTCCTATGGACTTCGTTTCAGATTAAGTCATATCAGCGCTCACCTTGTGGACGGAAGTTTTGACTCCGGAAAAAATGATTGGCGGGAAAGCAGAGATCCAATTGTTTACAGCAGGGAATTCATCGAAGTATTTCCATTTTATGAATTTGACAGATTACGCGGCTATTTTGGGATTACATTTATTTTCCACTCAACTCCAAGGGGATTCGGAAAAGGAATTTACCAGGCGGGTTTTGATTATTTCCCTGCTCTTTTAAAGATTGAAATAATTTCACCTTTTATTGCTTATGACTTTAAACTTTCCAAAATAGAAAAATATAGTGCTAATCATATTATAGCAGCAGGAATCAAATTTGGCGAGTTTGATGCTAAAAGTTTCAGCTTAATTTATTCTTATATTGCCGGAAAGAGTATTCACGGAGAATATTTTAATTTAAATGAGAATTATTCTACAATTGGATTCAACCTGGATTTATGATGCCTGAAGATTCATCTGAAAGTTATTATCAGCAAACTTATGAAGTTGCGAAAAGGCCAAAGCAAAATTACGTTTTACATTTAAGTCTTTTCCTAGTAACATTTGTTACAACCACAATTGCAGGTGCTGACTGGATTAGCGGATTTGGTGGTCCGTATGAAGTTGACTATTTAGTTATCGGTCTTCCTTATTCACTTTCAATATTATTTATTCTCGCAACTCATGAATTCGGTCATTTTTTTGCGGCAAAAATTCATAAAGTCGATTCAACATTACCTTACTTTATTCCTTTCCCTTCATTGCCGGGCTTTCTGAATTTTGGGACACTTGGAGCAGTGATCAAAACACGTTCAAGGATTAATTCAAACAGGGCAATGTTTGATATTGGTGTTGCAGGACCTATTGCGGGATTTATTGCCTCTTTGATTGTTTTAATTTATGGTTTTATGAATGTTCCGGGAGAGGAATATATTCTTCGAATTCATCCCGATTATTTTTCACCTGATTATGGAAAAGGTGCCTTAGCTTTGACTTTTGGCGATAATATTTTATTTCTTTCTCTTAAAGCACTTTTTGTATCGGGTCAACAGTTCTTTCCGCCAATGTCAGAAATTTATCACTATCCTTATTTATGTGTTGGATGGTTTGGTTTATTTGTTACTGCTATGAATCTGATCCCGGTGGGACAGCTGGATGGTGGTCATCTGAGTTATACTATGTTTGGTGCAAAAAACCACTTCAAGATATCAGTGATTGGGTTTTCTATACTTTTTATCCTGGGAACACTTGGAATAGTCGAATCATTTATGGACGTAAATACTTACTTCGGCTGGTCCGGTTGGTTATTTTGGGCATTAGTGCTTTACTTCATAATCAAACTAAAGCATCCCCCGGTTTATGATAACATTCCGATTGACTTTAAGCGAAAAGTAATTGGATATTTTACCTATATAATTTTGATTATCTCATTTACACCTACTCCTTTTATAATTTATTTAAAGTAAACCGGGATTTATTTTTTACCTTGTGAGAACAAAATGAAGAGCAAATATTTTGATATGAAAAAATTACTCATTGTGTTAATCCCGCTGCTGTTTACCGGCTGCGATAAAAATTACGATAATATAATTGATGAACTTAGGGTGCCGCTTCAGGTTGTATCATTAAGCTCATTTGATTTTTTTGAATATACACCCGAAGATTCAGTTATTGAATTATTCGTCAGGTTTGAAAATCCTGAGAATATCTCTTCTGTATTTTTTGATGTGTTCTCTCCGGATCAGAAAAAAATAAATACCTCTTCGGCTTTTCTTTTTGATGATGGAGATATTAGTCTTCATGGTGATTCCCTAAAAGGTGATGGAATCTTTTCAGCTAAGTATCCTTTCTCGCAGTCTCTTTCAAACGGCAGGTATCAAATTAGTTATTATGTCGAAGATATCTTAAGCAGGGTACGATTTGTTTCGACTCAGTCATTTACATATGAAAATGGTAAAGAAAAATTTCCGCCTGTGCTCTCAAACCTTGTTATTCCCGATTCAGCAACAAGAGGGGTTCCTTTTGTATTTTCAGTAAAGGTTGATGATCCGAATGGCCTGGCAGATATTGAAAAAGTTTATTTCGAACTTTTCAGACCTGATGGGACAAGAGTTGAAAGCGGCCCATTTAATATGGTGGATAACGGTAACAATGAAATTTTTGGAGATCTTGTCGCCGGGGACGGCATTTATTCCTACAAAAATTCTTTTGGAGCAACAGCACAAACAGGTTCATGGAGATTTGAATTTGAAGCGAAAGACCTTGGTAAAAAATTAAGTAACAAGATTATTCACAACATTATTGTCAAATGATGCTTAAAATTTTCTCTATCGTTTTACTATTGCTTTTAAGCATTAAATACCTCTATGCTCAAAGCTTCCCGGTTAATTATAAATCCGTTGAAGAATTATCACTTCAAAAAATTTCCGAAACCTTAAATGATAACCCTGCAAGCAACAGTATAAGCGATATAATTGCACTTGGCGATACAGTCTGGCTTGGCACAAGCCGTGGAGTTAGCCTTTCAACAGATGGTGGTATAAGCTGGAAGAATTTTTACGGAAGCTCTGCATTTGGTGATCAAAGTATTTCAGCGATTGGGTATAACAACGGTACATTCTGGGCTGCAACTGCAAGGTCAGTTGAGATTAATGGCCAAAACTTACCTGAAGGAACTGGTCTAAAATATACAACCGACTTTGGCTTAACCTGGAATTCAATACCACAGCCGTTAGATCAGGATACTGATACTATTGAAGTTTATGGTGATAATACAATCAGAGCCTTGCCGGTTACTGTTGCTGTTCAAAATCTGATTTATGATATTGCTTTCACAAAGAACACTATCTGGATTGCCACATTTGCTGGTGGGTTAAGAAAAAGTACGGATAATGGTCAAACCTGGAAAAGAGTTGTACTTCCTCCGGATTATCTTAACAGCATTAAACCCACAGATACATTGGACTTCTGTTTACAACCCGTCTCCGGTAGATTCTGTGCCGAGAACAATCTGAATCACCGAGTGTTTTCTATTTCTTCTGCTAATGATTCAACTTTATATGTCGGAACCGCAGGAGGAATCAATAAATCCACAGACAATGGGATTAGCTGGGTGAAATTTAATCATACAAATCAGGACCAACCAATCAGTGGAAATTTTATTGTGGCTCTTGGCTTTAATAAGAGCGATAACTCACTTTGGGCTGCTACATGGAAAGCTGAGGGAGAATCCGAATTTTATGGTGTTAGTGCAACCTGGAACGGCGGAGAAAGCTGGAAAACTTTTCTTCAGGGTGAAAGGGCTCACAATTTTGGATTTAAATCTTTGGATATAATCATTCCGGCTGATAATGGTCCATTCAGGTCTAATGATCTTGGAAATTCATGGATTCTTCCCACTTCAATTTTCGACACAGAAAGTGGAGTTGAATTGAAGACAATTATTTTTTATTCAGCAGCAGCCACTGGTGCTGATATCTGGCTTGGCTCAGTTGAAGGCTTAGTAAAACTTGAGCAAAAAAGTTCAGACGGTATTTGGGAAGGCACGTGGAAAATTTTTATTGCTTCACAACCATTAAATTCAAATAATGATACTTATGCATATCCAAATCCGTTTTCTCCAAAACTTGATGTTCTTAAGATTAAATATAGCACTGGTGGAAAACGTGCTAAGGTTACTATTAGAATTTTTGACTTCGGAATGAATTATTTAAGAACTGTTGTCCAAAATGTTGATCGTGGAAATGATATTCATCAGATAGATGGATTTACTGCTGACATTAATGGAGTAGTTGATTTCTGGGATGGTCGGGATGATGCTGGTAATGTGGTTCCTAATGGTGTTTATTTTTACAGAGTTGAAGTTGATTCAAACGATCCGGTTTACGGAAAAATTTTGGTTCTTCAGTAGAAAGGGACTGAATTGAAAAAATATATTTTGATTTTATTTCTGACTTTAACCGTTCAAAACATTGCTCAGCCTGAATTTAGCCGAATCAGCAGTATGCCCGGAGCGTTCAGCAGATTCGGATTTGGTGCCCGCGGAATTGGAATGGGCAATGCAATGTCTGCTATTACCGAAGGTAATCTTATTGCGTATTACAATCCTGCTCTTTCTTCCTTTCAACAAAAGAATTCATTTCAGGCAGGCTACACATTTTTATCATTGGACAGAACTCTCAATTTTCTCAGCTTCACAAGGAAATTTGATTTTTATTCTGCTTCAGATTCTGTAAAACCGAGATCTACTGCAGGTTTAAGTTTCGGAGTGATTAATTCTGGTGTTAGTAAAATTGACGGCAGGGATAATAACGGATTTAAGACAGGGGATCTATCAACATCAGAGAATCAATTCTTCCTCGGTTTAGCAAATCGTTTCTCCGATAAATTTGCACTGGGTGTCTCTGTTAAATTTTACTATTACAAGCTTTATGAAGAAATATCAAGCACCGGGCTTGGGTTTGACATTGGCGCAGTGTACAAGTTCAATGAATACTTTACATTTTCTCTGATGATTTCAGACTTGAACAGTAAATATAAATGGGATACTTCACCTGTTTACGGTCAGCAGGGAACAGTAAAGGAAGATAAGTTTCCTGTACTGAAGAAATTTGGAATAAGTTATTTTAATCCTGAATACAATCTGCTGACTGCAATTGAATTTGAAAACAGCAATGCCGAAACTAATTTTTTACGATTTGGGATTGAATATAATATCTATGACAGATTATTCATCCGCGGCGGGCTTGATCAGTTTAATTTAAGCAATAAAGATTTTCCGATAAAACCTTCGCTTGGGTTTTCATATTCTTATGATCTTAATGGATGGATTGCCGGGTTTGATTATGCGTATATGCTTGAACAGAATTCAACAAGTGACCGGCACGTTGTGGGAATAAATTTGGTTTTCTAATAAAAGGAAAAAACATGAACAGATTACTTTTGATTTTTTTAATTGCCGGTTCTGCTTTGCATGCTCAAACTGCAGGAAACACCGGATTAGCATTTCTTAAATACGGATTCGGAGCAAGAAATATCGCGATGGGTGATGCAGGCAGTGTAATTTCGAATGACGTTTCAGCGCTTTTTTATAATCCTGCAAACCTGGCATTTACACAAGGAACAGAATTTTTATTTATGCACAATGAGTGGATTCAGGATGTTCGCAGTGAAGTCTTCGGTGCAAAAACAGAAATCTTCGGAATTCCATTTGCTGCGGGATTTAATGTAACAACTGTAAGTGATATCCCGGTTAGAACAAAACCAGGCCCTGCAGATGCAACATTTTCAGCGAATTACTTTTTTGGAAGTATTTCAGGGGCTTATGCGGTTTCACAGAATTTATCTGCCGGTGCAACAATTAAATATTTATATGAAGGCTTGCTTGATAATGAATCAACCGGAATTGGTTTTGATCTGGGCGCTTCTTACCGTTTAAATGAAAGCGGTTTAACTTCAGCAGTCTCGGTTAAGAATCTTGGGTCGATGAACAAGCTTAGGAATGAAGAAACAAAACTGCCCGCGGAAATCAGAGTCGGTGTATTCTATCCTTACACTCTTCCTGAGATGAAAATTGATGTGATTACTGCAGCAGAATACCAAAAGTACATTTCTACTGATGATAATCATTTTAATTTTGGAGCTGAAATTAAGTATAACAATCTCGTCGCTTTAAGAGGAGGTTATCAAACCGGATGGATCTCAAGAGGACTTACAGCTGGATTCGGATTAAGCTGGGCAGACCTGAGCTTTGATTTTGCTTACCTGCCTTTCAAGCTGGGACTTGGGAATGCAAGCCTTTTCTCTCTCCATTATAAATTTTGATTTAATCAAAAATATAACCGGAAATTTATAACGGTTGCTTTGAATGAAGCTGGGAGAAAATCGATAAAGTTATTGGCGTAGTAAAATCATCCTTTATGAGTTTTATAATCTGAAACATTAGCATTAATTTTGAATAAAATTCATTTTAACTTTATTCAAATATTAAATGATAGAATATTTTCAGTTTGACGGTAAAAAGATTAGTTCCGAACAATGGGATGCATTTATTGACAGCTCCGATAATGGAACGTTGTTTCATAAAAGAGAATTTTTAAGTTATCATCCCAGGGATAAATTTAAAGATGCATCACTTGTTTTTCTGAAAAACAAATCAATTCTGTCTTTACTTCCTGCTGCACTCATCGAAAGAGATGGTAGAAAAATTTTGGCTTCTCATCCCGGGGCTTCATACGGGAGCTTCGTTTATAAATCTGATCTTAATTTCAAAGAAGCTCACGAGCTAATTGAACTTCTGATCGATTACGGAAAGTCAATTAAAGCAGACAGAATTCAGCTCACTCCTCCGCCCATCATTTATCAAAAAAAATATTCTAACTATATTGATTTTGCACTCGTTCGGAACAAATTCAGTTATTTGAAACGGGAAGTATCAAGTGTGGTTCAGCTTGACTTTAGCTTAGAGACTGATTTACTTCAAAGCTACAGGCAGGAAGCACGGACTGCTCTAAAGAAAGCACTAAAAAGCGGAGTTGAAGTTGTTGAGTGCGAAAAGTTTGCAGAGTATTATGAAATCTTAAAGAAGAACCTTAAAATGCGTCACGGTGTAAACCCGGCACATTCGCTTGATGAATTACTCAAATTGAAAAAAATGTTCCCCGGAAAGATTCGTCTCTGGGGCGCTTTTCTGAAAGATAAACTCATAGCTGGTGTATGTAATTTTAGCGTAAACAGAAATGTTGTGCTCGCATTTTATATCAGCCACAATGAGGAGTTCCAGGAGTATCGTGCCGTCAATCTGCTGTTTTTTGAAATTATGAAACGCTACAAAGCTGAAGGCTTTCAGTTTTTAGATTTCGGAATATTTACTGTTAATATGGAACCAAATTGGGGACTGGGAAGATTCAAAGAGAATTTTGGTGCACGCGGAATATTCAGAGATTACTTTTATAAAGATATCTAATGCTGAAAATACTGCATATCGCACCACAAAATTATGCCGGTGTTCCTTACAGCTTTTTTCAAATGCATAATTTTATGGGAGATTCCTCAAGACTGATTACACTTCATAAAAATCCCACAAACTTTCCTGAAGATATTTGTCTTGAACTTCCACTGCCTGACTTTGCGCTGGCAAAAATGTGGAGAAAGAAAAAAGTTGAACGTTCTGAACAATCGATAAAAGTCTCTGCTCATTTTTTTAAACCCAAAAACATTTTCGAAAATTTCTATTTCAGGTTTAATGATCTTTTACGTAAAAGAATCATTGATGAAGCCTTAAAAAAATATAATCTGAATGAATATGATATAATCCATTACGATTCAGGGCTGGATTTTTTTCGTGATTCATCGCAGGCGCTTAAGTGGAAAAAAGCAGGTAAAAAAATTGTGTGCTGCTATTATGGCAGTGATCTTAGAATCAGAGGTATAATTAAGCAGCTTGATGAGATATCCGATCTGAACATTACTTCAGAATATGATCATTTGAAATTGAAGAAAGATTTGCATTATTTGTTTTATCCATACGATCCATCGGAATTGCCTGAAAGAATTCCATCATATTACGATGAAATTTCAATTGTACATTCTCCTACAAACAGAAAATACAAGGGAACAGAGCTAATATTATCGGTTATAGATAAAATACAATCCGAGAAAAAGATAAAATTCTTCCTGCTTGAGAAATTGAATCGCCGTGAAGTTCTTGAAATAAAAAGCAAGTGTGATATAGCTATCGATCAGGTTGGTGGAACAATGGGTGGAACGGGTTATGGTAAATCAGGACTTGAAACTCTTGCAATGGGCATACCGACAATTACGAATATGACTGAAGACTATGAAAAATGGCTCCCTGAAAATCCGTTCGTTGTTGCAAATGACTTTAAAGGTCTTTATCAAAAATTGCATGAATTAATTGAAGATGCTGAATTACGAAAAGAAGTTGGTGAAAAAGGAAAAATCTGGGTTTCGAAATATCATGGTTACGAACAGGTTAATAACAGTCTGAAGGAATTGTATAAACTAAAGAATATTATTTAATGTCTTCACTTTCATCAGCAACCATCTGGTACACTATCAGTAATTTATTTATCCGCTCAATCGGGTTTCTGCTCCTGCCGCTCTATTCCAATTTAATTACCGCTGCCGGATTCGGGGATTATGCATTAATTATGTCCTGCTACGCAATTGCAGCAGTGCTTTATCAAGCGGGACTACAGTCGGCGCTGAGCAAATATTATCTTGAAACAACTGATGAAATTAAAAAGAAAGCAATCTTCTCAAATATTTTTAATGTTACATTTTTATTAGGTGCTATTCTTACATCGTTAATAATTTTTTCATCGGGTTTCTTTTCAACTATATTATTTGGTTTTTCAGACTTATCCGGATTGATTAACATTGCATTCATTTGCCTTTTCTTTGAAAGTTTGAGTTCGCTGGTTGCTCATTTGTTGAAAACCCGGGAGGAAGTAAAAAAAATTGTTCTTCTTTCCGCTGTGGCTGCATTGATAAATTTTATGTTAAATATTTTATTTGTTTATTATTTGAGGCTTGGCGTTAAAGGAATTTTATTAGCTCAGTTGTTTAGCAGTATTGCCTTTTTATTATTGCTTTTACCTGCTTTAAGAGAAAATTACGTCTTTAAATTTGATAGAGATCTATCCGGAATTTTTATTCGTTTTTCATTACCGCTTGTAATTGCCGGATTATTGTCGGCTTCAGTAGATGTAATTGACCGTTTTATAATAAATCACTTCCTTGGCAATAAAGATGTCGGTGTTTATAGTTTTTCTTATAGGATAGCACTGATCATGAATATCTTTGTAATTTCACTCAGAAGTTCCTGGACTCCATACTCAATTAAGCTCTTTAATTCCGGTAATTATTCATCTGAATTTGGTAAATCTTTTACCAAAATTCTTTCAGCTTGTCTGGTGATATTTCTCGTCGTTTCAATATTTGCTGATGATCTTTTCAAAATACGAATTGGAAATTCTAACCTCTTCAATAAAAACTACCTTCCCGGAATACAAATAATTCCAATTGTAATGTTAGCATATCTTTTCAATGCCTTGATTTCTTTTTTTTCTCTATATCCTTATGTATCCGGAAAGAGTTTCCATTTTCTATATTCTGATTTGATCGCACTGACTTCGAATTTGACTTTCAATTTAATTTTAATCCCGGATTTTGGAATTATCGGGGCTGCCTGCTCGACGCTGATAAGTTTCCTTTTTGGATTTATTTATTTGTTCATTATTTCTTTTAATAAAGTAAAAATTAATTTTGAGGTTTATAAAGTCATTATAATAATTGTTATTACAGGATTGTTCTATTTAATATCTAAGAGCTTTAACATTTTCTTAGTCGATCTTTTTATTATTAGCTCAGCAATATTGTTTATGTTTAAGTTTTCACAACTAAAGTCGGGTGTTATCAGGAAATTATGAGCTGGATATTTGGTTATAATGGAATTATCACAGAAACTATTCAAAAAAAGTTTGACAAATTTGACACCCTTCCTGAAAAAAAGATTTTGAACGAAAGATTAATTTTATTGGCAGGGGGAAATCATAAAACTCTTTTTTATTCTGATTCAAAAAACTGGATTGTTTCGGGAGTAGGGATTATTGCAGATGATAGTCAAATCCGATTGATGAGCCGGGATGACTGGGATAAATCTTTTGCTAACAGATTATTACCTGAACTTGAAGGACACTTTCTTTTTATTTACTGGAATGACGAAGAAATAATTTTTCAGTCAGATCAGGCCGGATTGCGTACGATTTATTTTTATCAAACTGAAACCGGAATATTTTTTTCTACTAAGTTGAAATTATTATCCAGTCTTTTGCCAAAGACAGAATTAGATTTTTACACTTTTGGCTCACGATGGAAACTTTTCAATCAATTCTCTCACGATTCCATTATAAAAGATGTTAAAAAATTACCACCGGCAGGAATCGCTCAAATAAAAAACAACAAACTTTATCTGAAACAGAATAAAGTAAGTTCAGTCATAAGCACAAAATCTCCTGCTGATCTGCTTCAGGTTATCGAAAAGCATCTGAAAATTATCATACCTGATGAATTAAATTTAACTCTCGGATTATCCGGCGGGTTAGATTCAAGATTTCTTTTTGCTTTAATGTTAAAAAGCAAAAGAGATTTTCTGATTCATACCTTTGGCTCCGAAACAGATCCCGATGTGTTAATTGCGAAGAGAGCTGCCGGAGTGATTAGAAAGAATATTAATTTCATTCAAACTTCAGAAAGTATTTCTTCCGATTTTTTAAGCAAATTACTTGAATATGCTTCAGTCAATGAATTGATCGAGCCGGTTTCGTCATTTCAAAAGCTGATTGTTTTTGAAAACGAATATTTCCGGGACAAAGTAATTGTCGATGGTGCCCTGGCTGAATTTGCACGAAGACAATTTTTAAACAGGCTTTTATTCAAAGGTAAAAAACTTTTAATGAACAAAGATTCAGAAGGAGTAATCAGTCATCTTACATTAGCCAAACCTGAAATATTCAGAAAAGAATATGTCCTGCAAATGCAAGAGGGAATTAAGCAGCAGCTTTCGGATATATTTGCTTCGCATAATAATTTCATCGAATATCAGCCTGAACAATTTTTAGATCAGTTAATTTATGATTATAGAATACCGAATTACTTTGGTCCCGAACAGTCACGGCTCGATGAAATTGTTCTTAGTTTTATGATTTTTGCTCAGAAAAATATTTTTGAAATTTGTAAACATATTCCACTCCAGTCAAAAGTAAACAGCCGGATTTTTTATAATTATTTAAGAGAAAATTATCCGATGCTGGCAAAAATTCCTTTAATAAAAGGCGGAATAAGTTATCAGTTTGGAAGCTCAACAATCAGATCGTTCATAGTTACAAAACTGAAGAAATACTTTTCTAACGATTTTTCATCAGGGGCAAGAATTATTTTCTTGAATGGACTTAAAGAATATTGTTATGAAATTTTATCGGAAAGGGAAATAAAAAATTATCCGCCTTACGATTCAGACAAAATCATCAAAATCAGAGATGGATTTTATGAAGGGAATTTAAAGCTGGCTAACGATCTTGATTGGCTGTTAAGTTTTGAGCTTTTCAGAAAAGGATTGAAAATAGATTGATCAGAGGTTTTCTATCACTCCGATAAATTTATTTTCGATTATTTCCCAATTATACTTCTCAAGAAAAATATCTCTAGCTTTCCTGGAATGAGCAAGAAGAATTTCCTTGTTGTTCAGATATTCGCTAATTCTTTTTGACATTAAAGTGTAATCATAGGGCTCAGTAAGTAAGGCGAACGAGTTAATCTCAGGGATAGCTTTAAGTGAATCTAACTTAGAGTAAATGACCGGCTTTCCGCAGGCCATATAATCAAAAATTTTTATAGGAAGGGAACGATTAAAAATTTTTGTCTTTTCTCTCAAATCAAAACATATATCAACATCCTCCAGGAATTTCGCAAATAAAGGATAAGAGAGTGCAGATGAATAAATAATTTCAGCATTAACAAGTTCATTTAATCTTTCAAGTTCTTTTGATAAAAGTTCCTTTTCTTCCGGCTGAAATTCTCCGATTACTTTAATTCTGAACTGTATTGCAGGGTTATCTTTCATGACTTTCTGAACTAATTTAATAAAGTTCATAAAGCCGCGTTCAACACTGATAATTCCGGAATAACAAATTGTGAAAATCTTTCCATTAAAGCGGGGAGGGGAATAGTTAAATATATTCTTTGAAGGATAGTAAGTAATTATTTCTTTTTTAATTCTGGGAGTAAATAAATTATAAAATCTTGCTTTGCTTTTTTCTCCTATAATCAGCAGGTCAACCTGGTTCGAAACGTAAATATTAAAAATATTGTAATAAAAAAGTTTCATCATCTTTATAAACCAGTTTGAACTTTTGAGCATATTTTGATGAGGATAGAATTCTGTCACATCCGAAATTATTTTTAATTCACGTTTTCTTTTTCTGCACTTTAATGCAGGAAGAATTGTCAGTGGTTCACAACAGATTATAATATCAGGACTCAAATCGATTAAAACGGAGAGGAATTCTTTAACTTTATTTTTTTTGCTCAGATTTTCACCTTGAAAACCGGAAATATCAATTTCATCAATTTTTTTACGGATTGATTCAGTGGAAGAAACAATAGTCACATCAAATCCATGTTTTTTCAGAGAATATCCAAACTTATAAAAAATTCTCTCATCGGTAGGCGGATGGCCGCTTGTTAAAATAGCAACTTTCATCTGATAAAAAATATTATTTATCTTTTTGTAAATTTAGCAACAATTTAAGTTAATTTAGATGTAATACAGAGATGAATAAAATATCGGTAATAATAATTACAAAAGATGAAGAATTGAATATTCGTGACTGTCTGGAAAGCATTAAGTGGGCTGAAGAAATCATTGTAGTTGATTCTCTTAGTCAGGACAGTACAGTAAATATTGCCAAAGAGTATACTCAAAAAGTATTTATGAAAGAATGGATGGGATTTGCTGAACAGAAAAAATATGCTCTTTCGCTTGCCTCAAACGAGTGGGTTTTAAGCATTGATGCTGATGAGAGGGTTACTAATAAACTTAAAGATGAATTACTGAACAACAATCTTGAAAATGTAGACGGCTATTTTATTTTAAGGGAGAATTATTTTTTAGGTAAAAAGGTGAATTGCTGCGGTTGGGGAAGTGATTATCAGTTAAGGTTATTTAAGAAGTCCAAAACCAGTGTTACTAACCGTTTGGTTCACGAAGGATTTACTGTTAAAGGTAAAACCGAAAGACTTCATAATTCAATGACTCACTTTTCCTATCGTAATCTTAACGATGCATTCAAAAAGATTAATGTGTATTCATCTTTATCAGCGAAGGAAAAATCTTTGAAGAAAAAAGTAAGCTGCATTTCGGCAGTTGTTCATCCTATGGCTGCGTTTATTCAATATTATTTTCTACGGGGAGGATTCCGTGATGGTGTTCACGGTTTGCTGATATCGCTAATGCATGCTGCTACAAATTTGCTGACCTATATGAAAATTCTTGAAATACAGAGAATCAAAGTTGAAAAATAAATTTAAAATTTTACTCACTAATGACGCTGAAAGAATTGCCGGCGGAGAAAAATATGTGCTTTATCTTGCCAACGCTCTTAAGAATAATGGTCATCAAATTTATTTAGCCCCTCTTAGAAATTCAGAACTTGCTGATAAATCAAAACAAATGGGATTTGAAACGTTCGAAATTCCTTATGGTTTGCACGGAAAAGAATTTAATGCAATCAGGATTTTGTATCAGAATATCCGAACAAAAAAAATAGATATAATTCATTCTAACTCAGGGTTGGATAGAACGATTGCCGCTTATGCAGGGAGAATAACAGGAGCTTTAAATATTACCACGATTCATTCCTGCTTGTCAATTCGAAATAATTTTATGCATGCATTCAGGAATAAATTTCTGTTGGATCATTTTACTCCTGTCGGTAATTCCATTCGCAAAATTCTGACAGATATTGATAAAATCCCTAGTGAAAAAATAACTGTTGTGAACATTGGAATACCGCGCAATGAAATAAGCTTTAATCCGGAAGGAAGGCAAAAGATCAGGGAACAACTTAAAATTCCCGCTGAACAAATTGTTCTGGGTACTCTTTCACGGCTTGTTGAATTTAAAGGACATAAATTTTTGCTCAGGGCTGTTAAACAATTGCAAAATCAGGGAAAAAATTTTGTTCTTATAATTGCTGGTGACGGCCCTCTAAAAAATGATTTGATGGATGAAACAAAGATGCTGGGAATTTCAGACAGGGTGTTTTTTTTAGGCCATCGAACTGATATAACTGATATCCTGTCTTCAATGGATATTTTTGTTCAGCCCTCAAAAGATTTCGGAGGAGAAACCTTCCCGGTTGCAATATTGGAGGCTTTATCAATCGGACTTCCGGTTGTCGCCAGCGAAGTTGGTGACCTCAGCACATTGGTTAACGAAACAAATGGCATTCTGACTAATCCGGAAGATGTTCAGGAATTATCCGTTGCGCTAAATTCGCTTATCAGTAATAAGGGACGCATTGTAGAGCTGGGTAAAAACAGCAGGAAAAAATTTGAATCTGAATTTACCGTCGAAATAATGACGGAAAGAATGGAAAAAGTTTATAAAAGAGTTTTAAATGAAAAAAATCCTGATCGCACCAAATAGTTTCAAAGAATGCTGCACTTCTGTTGAAGTGTCCAAACTAATTGCAGCAGAATTTTTGGGGCGATTGAAAAACCATTATGAATTAATTCAATTACCCATTTCTGATGGTGGAGATGGATTTCTCGAAGTTTGTAAGCAAAAATATAACCTTATTTCTGAAATGGTTGATATCCCGAACTGCTATAATAATGAAAACCTTTCAGTTGAAGTCGGTATCTCGCAGGATGGAGAAACGCTTTATATTGAGTCCGCTTTGGCATTTGGGTTAAAAACTATTCCGGTTGAATTTCGTCATCCTATGAATCTTAGCTCAAAAGGTTTGGGTGATTTATTATTACACTATAAAAAGAGGCTGCTTTTCCAGGATTCTTTAATTAAGAAAATTATTATTGGAGTTGGAGGAACAGGAACTACTGATCTTGGGTTAGGCGCGTGCTCCCGTTTTGGTTTAAAGATATTTGATTTTTATGAAAAAGAAGTCGAAGTAATTCCATCGAATTTTTATAAAGCTGCAGCAATTGAATGGACTCCAGCCGATCCAGGCTTTGATATTGAGCTAATTCTTGATGTCAGGAATGATTTGTTAGGGAAAGAAGGAGCTCTTTTTCTTTTCAGTCCTCAAAAAGGTGCAAAATATTCGGAAATTAAAGTTCTGGAATTAGGCTTTAATAAAATCATTAATTTATTGAAAAATAAAAAGTTAATAGATTCATCTGATAATTTATTTGGAGCAGGAGGAGGGCTTTCGGTTGGACTGGGGTCACTTTTGCTTGCTAAATGCAGATTCGGTGAAGAATTTATTTTGAATGATCTTGGCCTAAATAATTATTTGTATAGTTCTGAAATAATAATTACAGGTGAGGGTATTTATGATGAACAAAGTCAGATGGGAAAGGGAGCAGGTTTGGTGGTTCAACTGGCAAAGGAACATAATAAGAAAGTTTTTTTAATTTGCGGCAAAGTTAAAGAGGAGATAAAGGAAAAATTACAGGACAATGTTTATCCGATTGAAATGTTAAAATTCTTTTCAAGCAATGAAGAATCAATTAATAATTATAAATTAGGACTTAAATTAGCTGTTGATGAAATATTAGATCAACTCTGATTTTAATAAGTAATATTTCTAATATTCATGAAACTTTAATGAAAACATATATCGATTTGGTCAAATTAGTAATTGATGAAGGTACATTTAAAAAATCCCGCACAGGGATCGATACAATTTCATATTTCTGTGCATTTTACAAAGTTGATCTTCAAAATGGATTTCCACTATTAACTACAAAGAAGATGGAATGGAAGTCTCTTCTTCATGAAGTCCTGTGGTACCTTTCCGGAGAAAACCATATAAGAAATCTTAAAGTGCATACAAAAATCTGGGATGCCTGGGCTGATGAAAATGGAAGATTAGAAACTGCTTATGGAAGATTCTGGAGAAGATATCCTGTCCCTGAAAAATCTGCAGTTCTTGATGGTGAGGTTTTTACAGATGAAAAAAATCCATTTGTTAAAAGAGAGGCAAATGGTTCGCTTGTTTTCGATCAGATTGGCTGGGTAATAAATGAAATCAGAAAAAATCCAAATTCCAGAAGACTAGTGGTATCTGCCTGGCATCCCGCAAATGCAACTGTCAGCAAGCTGCCGCCTTGTCATTATTCATTTGCATTCAATGTTAATTCCGGAAAACTAAATTGTCATCTGACTCAAAGATCCGGCGATATTGCCTTGGGCATACCATTCAATCTTGCAGCATATTCTATATTAACTCAAATAATTGCTCAGGAAGTTGATTTAGAGCTTGGTTTTTTCGCACATACAATTATTGATGCCCATATATATGTTGCAGAAAAAGGGACCGACAAAGAAAAATACGATCATCTTGCAGGACTAAAGGAACAAATTGAAAGAGAACCATTCAGATTACCCAAATTAAAAATTGCTAAAAAGCCTATTGATGAATTAAATTTTGAGGATTTTGAGCTCATAGATTATAACTATCATCCAAAGATCAGGTTTGAGGTTGCTGTTTGAAAGTTATTATTATTGCAGCAGTGTCTAAAAACGGAGTCATCGGGTTGTCAAACGGAAAAATGCCCTGGCATATTAAAGAAGAGTTCCGGCACTTTAAAGAAACTACTTTTGGATTTCCTGTAATAATGGGAAGAAAAACTTTTGAAACTCTTGGCAAACCTCTTTCGGGTAGATTGAATATCGTGATTACACGAAATAGAAATATTAAATTAAAAGCTGAATCTCTTAAGGTTTTTAATGACCTTATTAGTGCAATAAAATATTGTAATGAAAATCATTTTGAAAAAATATTTATTATTGGCGGAGGTGAGATTTACAGCCAAAGTATTTCTCTTTCCGATGAAATGATACTTTCACATCTTGATTTTGATGCTGAGGGCGATGTCTATTTCCCTGAATTTGACAAAAACGATTGGGAAATTAAATCAACCTCGAAAAGGGAAAAATTCGAAGTTGTTCATTATGTTAGAAAGTAAAAATGAATAACCAGAATAAAATTCACATATTGCCGGAGAACATCGCTAATAAAATTGCTGCTGGTGAAGTTGTTCAAAGACCCGAATCAGTCGCAAAGGAGCTTCTTGAAAATTCTATTGATGCAGCCGCGAAGAATATTGAACTTATAATTAAAAATGCAGGTAAGTCATTAATCCAGGTCTGTGATGATGGAATTGGAATGAATGAGGCCGATGTACTTATTTGCATTCAAAAACACGCTACAAGTAAAATATCCTCTTACGAAGATCTCGAAGCAATAAATACTCTCGGCTTCAGGGGCGAAGCATTAAGTTCTATTGCGGCTGTTAGTCAGCTTGAGATAAGAACTGAAACCATGGATCAGGAGTTTGGAACGTTGATTAAGTTCGATGATTATGGCAAGTTGGTTAAAGAAAAAGGTTCTTTCCCCAAAGGGACTTGCGTTATTGTTAAGAATCTTTTCTACAACACTCCTGCACGAAGAAATTTTTTAAAGTCAAATGCAACCGAGCTGAAACATATAATAGATGTATTTAAGAAAATCTCTCTCAGTCACTATGATATAAGCTTTAAGTTTTATAATGATGATGAACTGATCTATGACTTTCAATCAGGCAATCTTGAAAAACGTATTGCTGATATATTTGCAGACAATATGATCGATGCTTTAATCCCGGTTGAAGAAAGAACAGATTACCTTTCAATTTATGGTTATGTTGGCAAACCAACACTATTAAGAAAAAGTAAAGGTGAACAATATTTTTTCCTGAATTCAAGATTTGTTATAAATAAAAATCTCAATCACGCAGTATTTAATGCTTATGAAAATATTCTTGAGAAAGGTGATTATCCTTTCTTCGTACTTTTTCTGGAAGTCGATCCTAAAAAAATTGATGTCAATATTCATCCTTCAAAACTTGAAGTAAGGTTTGATGACGAAAAGGATATTTATAATTTCATTCTTGCTGTAGTGAAAAAAAGTCTTGCAACTTATGACCTTGTGCCAGATATGCAATTGAATGCAAACCAATCCGAAAAGGAAACGCTTAGTTTTAATCCATTTCGCAGGACTGATAAAAACGATTTTTCGGATAGACCGGGCTTTAAAGGCCAGCAGTCTTTCAGAAATATTAATCTTTCTGATAAAGCAATTGATTTAATCTTTCAGGCAGTTCCGGATGAAATTACGGAAGCAAAAAAAGAAGTTAAACATCCCTTTTCATTTGAAGCCGTTCCTCCGGATAAATTACAGGCCCCGATGGTTAGAACTTCAACCGAGCAAAGTGATACACCTTTTATTATTCAACTTCACAACAAGTATTTACTTTCGCAGATTAAATCCGGTTTGATGATTATTGATCAGCACGTTGCTCACGAGAGAATTCTTTATGAAAAAACATTAAAAAGACTTGAAGCAGACATGCCCTTTTCACAGCAGCTTCTGTTTCCAAGAACAGTTCAAATGGACCCGGCACGCTATGCGATACTTAAAGAGATCAATCAGTACCTTGTAAAACTTGGCTTCGAGATTAAATTTTTTGGAAAGAATACAATTGTGATTGAGGGTGTTCCGGATGATATTAAATCCGGTTCTGAGGAGAAAGTACTTAATGAAATTCTTGAAGAATACGCGACTAATCAGCGGGAAAAGAATCTTGAGGAGAGGGATAATATCGCTAAATCATATTCATGCAAAGCTTCAATAAAAGCCGGTGACAGACTAACTGAAAGAGAAATGAGATTACTCATCGATCAGTTGTTCGCCACATCAATGCCTTATGTCTGCCCTCATGGAAGACCGATTGTGATAAAAATTTCTCTTGATGAATTTGATAGAAGATTTGGTAGAACCTGATTTCTAAAAGAAATATTTTTACTATAAAAATTACTGTATTTTAGAGGAGAATTATGACAGACAAAGAATTTTTAAAGCGGAAAAAAGAATTTCAAAAAAATGCATCTTCTGCAAAAAGCACTGGAATGAAATTCACAACTGTCAGCGGTGAACCGGTTAAAGAACTCTATGATCCTGAAGATATTGAACACATAAACTATTTGAGTGAAATAGGTTTTCCCGGAGAATATCCTTTTACAAGAGGAATTCATGCTAACGGTTATCGTGGGAAGATATGGACTATGCGACAGTTTGCAGGATTTGGTTCTCCTGAAGATACAAACCAAAGATTCCATTATTTATTGAACCACGGCCAAACCGGGCTGTCAGTTGCATTTGACCTTCCAACTTTGATGGGCTGGGACTCAGATGCAGAAATGAGTGAAGGTGAAGTTGGAATTTGCGGTGTGTCAATTTCCTCGTTGATGGATATGGAAACGCTGTTTAATAAAATTCCTTTAGACAAAGTTTCAACTTCAATGACCATAAATTCTCCCGCTGCTATGATTTTTGCTTTTTATCTTGCCAACGCTCAGAAACAGGGAGTTGAATTATCAGAACTTCGGGGTACGCTTCAAAATGACATTTTAAAGGAATACATAGCTCAGAAGGAATATATTTTCCCGCCGCGACCCTCGATGAGAATAATTGTTGACATGATTGACTACTGTTCGAAAGAAGTTCCTCAATGGAATCCGGTTTCAGTAAGCGGTTATCACATTCGTGAAGCCGGTTCCACTGCAGTTCAAGAGTTAGCTTACACTCTTGCGGATGGATTTGCCTACATTGAAGCATGCATTGAGAGGGGAATGAACGTTGATGATTTTGCCCCAAGAATATCTTTCTTCTTTAATTCTCATCTGGATTTTTTTGAAGAGATTGCAAAGTTCAGGGCAGCAAGAAAAATTTTCGCAAAAAGAATGAAGGAAAAATATAAGGCTAAAAATCCCAGAAGCTGGTGGCTTAGATTTCATACTCAAACTGCTGGATGTACTCTAACGGCACAGCAGCCGGAGAACAATATAATAAGAACTGCTTTCCAGGCGCTTGCAGGAGTGCTCGGAGGCACACAGTCTCTTCACACAAATTCGATGGATGAAACACTCGCACTCCCGAGTGAAAAGGCTGTTAAAATTGCATTAAGAACTCAGCAGTTAATTGCATTTGAAACCGGGGTCATTAACACTGTTGATCCTCTGGGAGGAAGTTATTTTGTTGAATCATTAACGTATAAAATGGAAAAGGAAGCTAACCAGATTTTTGCTGAGATTGATTCTCTTGGTGGCGTTATCCAGGCTATTGAAATGGGATATTTTCAAAAACAGATTGCAGACGCTGCTTATAGATATCAAAAAGAAATTGAGAGAAAAGAAAAATTTATAGTTGGCGTAAATGAGTTTGTGGAAGAAGGCGAACAGATTGAAATTCCGATACTTGTTGTTTCACCCGAAGTTGAAAAAATTCAACGTAAAAGAATTGCCGAGCTTCGTCAATCGAGAAATCAAAAAGCTGTTCAGGAAAGCTTGAAAGAAATTCAGACTGCAGCAATTGATGGAGCTAATCTGATGCCTGTATTAATAAAAGCAGCCCACAATTACGTTACTCTTGGTGAAATGATTGGCGTGCTGAAAGAAGTATTTGGAGTATATGAAGAAGTGGCGGTTTTCTGATGAGCATTGAAATCATAAAATTAATTCGATTACCTCAATGGATTAAGAATTTGTTTGTGTTTGTTCCGATTCTGTTTTCGAAACATCTGTTTGTAAACTATGATTTTCTTTACACACTTTACGGGTTCTTTATTCTTTGTTTTTCATCAAGCCTGATTTATGTGATCAATGATTTAATTGATATTGAGGCAGACAGAGCACATCCATTTAAAAAAAACAGGCCGCTCGCTTCGGGCAAAGTAAGTAAATCAACAGCATTTATTCTCGTTGCAATTCTAGTAATTACTATTGCAGCCACTTTACCTTTCTTCGATCTTAAATTTGCCGTAACAGTTTTGCTGTTTATATCATTGAATGTACTTTATTCGTTTTTTCTGAAGCACTTGGTCATACTTGATATTTTCAGTATAGCGGCTGGATTTTCGCTAAGAGTTTTAGCCGGAGCTTTTATAATCAATGTTGAAATTTCAAGCTGGCTTATTTTGACAACAATGTTCATTTCTCTTTTCCTTGGTGTTATGAAACGTCATTCAGAACTGAACCTGGTTACTGAGAATTCTTCCGGAGTAACACGAAAAGTTTTATCTCAATACTCAATCAATTTTGCAGATCAGATTTCAACAATCGCTGCTGCAGGGGTAATAATTTGTTATGCTCTTTATACAGTTGCCGATCGCACAATTTTGATTTTTGAAACTGAGCATTTAATCTATACTACCCCTTTCGTTGTTTTCGGTATCTTTCGCTATATGTATCTTGTTTACCTTAAAGATGAGGGAGAGAACACAACCAAAATAATGTTGAGTGATCTCCCGATGATTATTACTGTGCTGCTTTATATAATTATTACTTTTAACATAATCTATTTCAAATTGTGAAATGAATAGATTATCTCTATTTAGCTGTTGTGCCGGGTTATTTATGATCTTTTCATTTTTTCCCGGGTGCTGTACAACCACCCAAATCATTAAAGATAAAAATTTGCCTGAAGTAAAAATTGAAATGCTTAATGCCTGGTTAAACCTGATGCCGGGTGGTCCGGGTTCGTTTCATGTTTCCGGTACAATCTCGGTAATTCCTGATTCATTGGATGAAATAAAGTCGTTTTTGGTTGAGGAAATTCTCATCTTTAAAGACATGAAGCCAGTTTATGCCTTTATTCCTGAGTTAAACAGACACGAGAAAGATGGGAAAATAATGATTGATTTTTATTCAAAGGATGAAATGAAAATTAAGAATGAAATTCTTGATTCAGATTCTGTAAAAGTGTCACTGAAATTATCTGCAGGAAGTAAGCAATCGGTTTTGTTGAACAGAACTGTAAAACTTGAACGGGCTTACTAATGCTTACAGAGATAATTTTTGCTTTAATTCTTCTTTTCACGTCTGCATTTTTTATTAGTGCTGAAATTTCTTTTCTTGCGCTCGGAAAGTCAAAGATCAGTGAAATAATTCAAAAGAAAAATTTTTCCTCTTTCGCTGTTGAATATTTCCTGAAAAACCCATTTCAACTTCTTTATACTAAGTTTAGCTCATTAGCGGTAATGAATCTCAGCATTGCAGTATTAAGTCTTCTGATTTTCGGCACATTTTTTCAGCTTAACTATTTTATAGTCATTTTACTAACCTCCTTGATCATTCTTATTGTTCAGTTATTTATTCCAAAAATATTTGCCGGAATTTTTAATGAAAAAATTTCTGCTTTGGTCTTAAGATTTTTTTCTGTAGCTCTTAGTCCGTTAATAAAATTGATTTCTGTTGTATCCAATGTATTTTTCAGAATTTTTAGTTTGAGAAAAGAAGTTGTTGAGTTTTCCTCTTTGAAAGAAGAGAGTGAAATTCTAACTAAAGAAAGCGATTCATTTAACTTCATAAATAAAAAAGAAAAAGATATCATCACCAGAATTTCCGGTCTTAGTGATCAGCGCGTGTATGAAGTTATGCGTCCCCGAACTGAAATTGTAGGAGTAGAATCAGATCAAACCATTGCTGAAATAATCGGAATATTTATTGATTCCGGCTATTCAAAGCTTCCCGTTTATGAAGATAATCTCGACAACATTAAGGGAGTTATTCTTGCAAGAGATTTATTCAAGATGCCTGAAAATCTTCAGAGTATAATCCGCGAAGTTGTTTTCATTCCCGAAACCAAAAGAAGCCTTGAAACGCTCAATGAATTTTTAAAGAAAGAGATTTCAATAGCAATTGTTATTGATGAATTCGGCGGCACCGCAGGATTGATAACAACAGAAGATCTTGTTGAGGAATTATTCGGGGAAATAAAAGATGAATATGATGTAGAGGAATATATATGCAAGCGGGTTTCTGGTGATTCATTCATTATCAGTGGTAAAGTTGAAATTGACTTCATAAATGAAAAATTTAATCTGGGTTTGCCCGAGGGCGAATATGAAACTATCGGAGGGTTTGTTACTGATCATTTATCAAGAATACCTCAAAACGGAGAAATCATTCAGCTCGACAAATTTAGCATTAATATTATCAGGGCAACCTCAACCAAAATTGAATTGGTAAAGCTTTCCAAAACGGGTGATTGATTTTAAATGACCGAAAAAATTATCCTCTTCGATGGTGTTTGCAACTTTTGCAATTTCTGGGTTAATGTTATTCTGGCAAATGATAAAAGAAAAATATTCAAGTTCGCTCCTCTTCAGTCAGATACAGGGAAAAATTTACTCTTAAAATTTAATCTGTCAACCGAAGAGTTTTCTTCTTTCATACTAATTGATGGTGACCGTTTCTATAAAAAATCCACCGCAGCACTTTTAGTTGCAAAAGATTTGAGGGGATTATTCAGGATTTTATACCCGCTAATAATCTTCCCAAATTTTATCCGTGATTTCTTTTATGACATTATTGCTAAAAATCGTTATAGAATTTTTGGGAAAAGGGATACTTGCAGAATTCCTACGGAAGAAGAGCTTAGCAGATTTATTTAATAATTAGGCCGGGCTATTGCCCTGATCTAACTTGGTACTTGAAACTGATTATTATAAATTTAGTTTTCAAAAAACAAAAAGCTTAAGATTGTTAAAGTTCAGAGTTGATAAAAAAGCCAGGGATTGTAAAGCCAGAGCAGGATATTTTGAAACCTCACACGGACGAGTTGAAACACCGATTTTCATGCCTGTTGGAACTCAGGGTACTGTAAAAGCTGTAAATCAGTTTTTCCTGGAAAGTGAAATACATGCTCAAATTGTTCTTTCTAATACTTATCATTTGTATTTGAGGCCGGGAACTGACACACTCGAAAAAGCCGGCGGTTTGCACAAGTTTATGAATTGGGAAAAACCGATTCTAACTGACAGTGGCGGTTACCAGGTTTTTAGCTTATCGGAACTGCGGAAACTAAAACCCGATGGAGTAGAATTCAGATCACATCTTGATGGTTCAAAACATTTCTTTACTCCTGAAAAAGTTGTTGCAATTCAAAGAAGCATCGGCTCAGATATAATGATGGTGCTCGATGAATGTACACCTTATCCCTGTGAGTTTGAGTATGCTCAAAAGTCTACATCGCTTACATCGGAGTGGGCTGTAAAAAACAGGACAGCTTTTGAATCATCAGTTGGATTTTATGGGTTTGATCAATATCAATTCGGAATAATTCAGGGAAGTGTTTATCCCGAACTGAGGGAGCTTTCAGCAAAAGATATAACCCGGCTTAATTTTGACGGTTATGCAATCGGTGGATTGGCAGTGGGTGAACCTATAGAAACTTTGTACAATATTGTTGATTTTACAACTGATTTGATGCCCGATGACAGACCAAAATACCTGATGGGAGTTGGCAGACCTGAAAATATTCTTGAAGCAATTGAGAGGGGAGTAGATATGTTCGATTGTGTTATGCCTACAAGAAATGCACGAAATGCATATTTGTTCACTTCAAACGGTATTCTGTCAATGCGTAATGCCCGATATAAAGACGAATTCGTTCCGGTTGATGAAAATTGCGGCTGCTACACTTGCAGGAATTATTCGAGAGGATATTTAAGACACCTGTTTATTTCCGGTGAAATTCTTGCTCTTGAACTGGCAAGCATTCATAATCTCCGGTTCTATTTAGACCTGGTTGGCGAGGCAAGAAATCAGATTTTAATTGATAACTTTTCTGAATGGAAAAAAAATATAATTAACAAAATTTCAATAAATAAAAATTCTCTGGAGGAATAATTGGAACTATTATTAGCATTTGGTCAGCCTGCTAGCGGAAATGGCGGCGGAGCTCAACTAATGAGCACTATAATAATGTTTGCGGCTATCTTTTTAATATTTTATTTTATGATAATCAGACCTCAGCAAAAAAGAGCAAAAGAACGTGATAAGATGCTTGCAGCACTTGAGAAGGGTGATAAAGTAGTTACAAGCGGCGGAATTCACGGAACAATCGCCGGTATTGAAGATAAATCTGTCCTTTTGCAAATTGCTGATAACGTAAAAGTTAAAGTTGAAAGAAGTGCCATAAACATTGTGCTTGAAAAGAAAGCAGCTTCTTAATTTTTATCAATGAATAATCATTAAACAAATTTAATTATGTTCTGTAGTGTAGAAGAAGCAATTGAACAAATAAAGCTTGGCAAAGTTATCATCGTTGTTGATGACGAAGACCGCGAAAACGAAGGGGATTTTATCTGTGCGGCTGAATATGTCAATCCCGATATAGTGAATTTTATGGTTACTAACGGCAGAGGAATGTTATGTGTTGCTTTAAGCGGTAAAAAACTTGATGAACTTAAACTTCCGCTAATGGTTGAAGCAAATTCAGCATTGCACGGTACTCAGTTTACAGTTACAGTTGATGCAATTGAGGGAACAACTACAGGAATTTCAGCCTCTGATCGTGCACACACAATAAAAAAACTTATTGACCCGAAGTCCAAACCTGAAGATTTTGCACGACCCGGTCATATTTTTCCGCTGCGTGCATTTGATGAAGGTGTGTTGAGAAGAGCAGGACATACAGAAGCCGCAGTTGATATTTGCAGGCTTGCTAAACTTGAACCTGCCGGAGTTCTTTGCGAAATACTTAAAGAGAACGGGGAAATGGCTCGGGTTCCGCAGTTAATTGAAATTGCAAAGAAATTTAATCTGAAGATTCTTACAGTTAAAGATCTGATTCATTTCCGTTTGAAAACGGAAAAATTAATTGAAAAGTTAACCGATATTCATTTCCCAACAAAGCTTGGTAATTTTAGACTTCATTTGTATAAAAATCTTCTTGACGGCAAAAAGCAGATTGCTCTTGTCAAAGGTGAAATAAAATCTGATCAACCTGTACTGGTTCGGGTTCATTCAGAATGTTTAACAGGGGATGTGTTCCACTCATTACGATGCGATTGCAATGATCAATTAAATACTTCACTTGCGATGATTGAGAAAAATGGTTCGGGTGTGCTTGTCTACATGCGGCAGGAAGGGAGAGGAATTGGTTTGGCTAATAAAATTCTGGCATATAAACTTCAGGATGAAGGCAAGGATACCGTTGAAGCAAATGAAGCACTTGGTTTCAAACCGGACTTAAGGGATTATGGAATTGGAGCACAGATTTTACTTGACCTTGGCGTTAGAAAAATAAAACTGCTGACAAATAATCCTAAAAAGATCGTTGGACTTAAAGGATATGATCTTGAAATTGTTGAAAGAGTGCCAATTGAAATCTCACCCAATGAAATCAACGAACGCTATCTTAAAACAAAACGCGATAAACTTGGCCATATAATTCTTCAGTAGTTTCCGGCTAATAAATCTTTAATAATAATTTCTACATCTTAAGGCTGTCCTAAAAACTTATTGAAATCAATTATGAACTTAATAATTGATGGCGATCGGGTAGATTATTTTTATTATTTTTCATAAGGTGAATTATTTGATAGAAAAGGCCAAAGAGAAATGTACAAGCTCATAACAATTATTATCACGATTTTTACACTGGTTCTGAATGCTCAATCCCGGCTTGTTTATCTCGGATACATAGAAGATGAAATCGACTTAGGACTTGCACCTTACATCACCAGGGTTATATCTGAAGCGGAAAAAGATAATGCTGATGCCATTATATTCAAGGTTAACACCTTTGGCGGAAGGGTTGATGCCGCAACTCAGATTAAAGATGCTATTCTCTCATCAAAAGTAAAAACAATTGCATTCATTAATAACCGTGCGATTTCTGCTGGCGCACTTATCTCTCTCTCCTGTAACTACATCATTATGGTGCCGGGTAGTTCGATCGGTGCTGCTACCGTTGTTGACCAGACAGGTGAAAAGGTTGGCGAAAAATACCAGTCATATATGAGATCTGAAATGAGATCTACTGCCGAAAGACGGGGCAGACCGACAAAAATTGCCGAAGGAATGGTTGATGAAAGAATAGTTGTTGAAGGAATTGATGACAGTACTACTCTTATTACTCTGACCTCCGAAGAAGCAGTGAAATATGACGTTGCTGATACAATACTTAATAATACCGATGAAGTTCTTTCATACCTGAATTTGCAAAACGCTCAGGTTGTTGATATTCGATCAAACTGGGCCGAGGATGTTGTGAGATTTTTGAATAATCCCATTGTATCCTCTCTTTTAATAATGATTGGCTTTTTTGGTTTACTGGCAGAAATTAAAGCTCCGGGCTGGGGAGCTGCCGGAACATTGGGACTAATTGCTCTGGCTTTGTTTTTTGGTTCTGCATACATCCTTCAACTTGCCTCGGTAATTGAAATAATTTTGTTTATTAGCGGCATTATTTTAATTGCTGCTGAAATATTTTTAATACCGGGTTTCGGCATTCCGGGAATAGCAGGTATAATTTTAGTCCTTGGTTCTATCTTTCTGGCGCTGATTGGCAGCAAACCTTTCATAAATACTGAATCTATTTCAATGGCGATTGTTCAGCTTTCTGTGTCATTGGTAACAGCAATAGTTTTGATTTTCCTTTTAGCGAAATTTCTGCCAAAAACAAGAATGTTCAACAAATTTGTACTTGCCGATTCGGAAAAAACAGAATTGGGATTTCTTTCAAATCCTCAGTCAAATGAACTGATTGGAAAGACAGGAATTGCCTTAACTACTTTGAGACCTGCCGGTATTGCTGAGATCGAAGGGAAAAAAATCGACGTGGTTGCTGATAATGAGTACATTCCTAATGGTACAAAAATTAAAGTTGTTAAGGTTGAAGGAATCAGAGTTGTTGTATTAAAAGATAAAGAAGAACATTAATTATAATTTATACTTATGATACTTCTAACAGTTATATCTTTAATTGCTCTTGTCTTGATTATTTATTTAGTTATTAATAATCTTTCAAGAATTAAATTGCTTAATAAGCTTATTCTATCGGAATCAACCAGTAAAAACGAAGGCTTTACCTCAAATCCTCAGTTGAATGAATTAATGGGTAAAGAAGGAATAACTTTAACTGTGTTAAGACCTGCAGGTACAGCCGAGTTTGATGGAAATAAAATTGATGTAATTGCTGAATCTGAATTTCTTGAAAAAGGAATTAAAATCAAGGTGATCAAAGTTGAGGGTATAAAAGTGGTTGTCAGGCAGATCAAATAGATTTTGAAAAGGTTGTCTGATAAAAGATAAAAATGGTTTCATCAGACAACCTTTACTATTGTTGTCAGCTCCCTAAAAATTCAACAATGTTAGTGTTTTTAACTACTTCTTTCTTTGAGCCTTTCTGAACTCCATTAGGAGCGGGTATTTCCATTTTATAAAACATCTCAAGGGTTGTGCTTGTTTTAGATTTTTGAATTAGTCCCTTGTCCAGGTTGTAATAAATCCTTCCACCAGCAATTGCGACAGGTTTATTAAACTCATATTTAATACCTCTGTCGTTAAGTTTTGTATCACCTGTAACTTTTGAATCCATTGTTCCATCAATAACAGCAAGACGCTCATCTTTCATCATTTCAATATTATTTATTTTATAAATACTGTTGTAATCCATTCTGAAAACAAGCAGTTGCGTTGGGGGTTGAGCCTGATTCCAGGTTGAATCTTTTGCAACTTTCCCATTGGGCCATTTTCTGAATATCTGCATCATCAGGGGTTTGAGGAGCCCTTCAGTGATTTCGTTTTTGAATCTGATCTTATCATCTGCATTTAATGAATCTGCCATTTTTCTGAGTTCAAGAAATTTATTTGAAATCTTATCACTCTTATAAACTTCAAGTAGTTCGCCGTTGTTGGTAAGCCTGATATTAAAGGGATTGTTTACCAGCGATTCATACTCAGCAAATTTTAATTCATCCGTTGAATCTTTCAAATTTCCGGAAAGATAATTTACATTTTCGTTATTAACCTTTGCATCTAACTTTACGTGTCTGAAGTTAACGGACAATTCAAACACGCTGTCTTTATCAATTTCAGTAGGAGTAATGTCAATCAGGTAAACAATTGTTTGAGTGAATTTATTAATGATATTTGTGTCAGCTTTTATATCCTGACTTGTCTCAGAAATTGTTGTTAAACGATACTTGTAAGTTTTTCCTTTTTCAAAATTATATCTGAACAAAAAAGGTTGGTTAACATCACTGGCTGTAGTTGTTTTTATTGCAGTGCTGTCATATTCAAACTGACTTTTATCAGGTTTCTGTTCATCTTTTTTGTCACCGCAGCTAACTAAAACAAATGCTAATAATAATGCCGCAAATAATTTTTTTGTCATTTTATCCTCTTAATAAAGTAAGTATTTATTTCTAGTAATTAAAAACTGATTAATATCCGGCTGCCAGCTTTTATTATTTCGTCTGCGGGAATTTTCATCAGAAGCATTTTCCTGATTGACTCTGTTCCGGCAAGCTTATCAAAAGCGGTTTCATTGAACTTAAATTTTTCGGGATACAATTTAATTAAGGAACTTATAAGTTCTAAGGTAAATTTTAACGGGACGAAACTCTCTCTGTCCGTTATAGTCAGTTTCAATCCTTTGCAAACCTGATTTTCATATTTTGGATTTATTGCTTTCCCTTCAATCGTTTTAGGGATAAATTCATAATCCTCAAGTTTTGCTCCTGATAGTTTAAAGTTCAGATCATTCAACAATAATTTGTTATCAATGAATGGAGCTCCAATTACAAGGAATGGATAATCTGTTCCTCTTCCTTCTGAAATATTAGTTCCTTCAATCAGGCAATTTCCGCTGTAGGCTATGGCAGTTTCAATATCCGGTATGTTTGGGGAAGGAGGAATAAAGAGGTTGGAATATTCATCATAATATTTTTCTCTTTCCCAGTTCTCAAGTTTAATTACTGTCAGATCAGTTTGCATCGTTGTATGAATTAAATTTTCGCCGACAAAGAGATATGCAAGCTCGCCAATTGTCATTCCATACCGGATGGGAATTTTGGCAACCCCAACAAATGAAAGGAGCTCTTCTTCAAGAAGTGGTCCCTCAATCTTATCGCCGTTTATGAGATTAGGTCTATCAAGAACTACAACCGGAATGTCATTTTCTGCTGCAGCTTGAAGAACATAATACAAAGTTGAAATGTAGGTGTAGAATCTTGCTCCAACATCCTGAATATCAAAGATAATTATGTCAATATCCTGAAGCATTGTTTTGGTTGGTTTTATATTCTTTCCATATAAGGAAAAAATCGGGATTCCGCTTTTAAGATCAACCGAATCATTTACTTTTTCTCCGGCTGCATAACTACCTCCGATACCGTGCTCAGGAGTGAATAGCGCCGTGATTTTTATTTTTTTGTTGGCTGATAACCAATCAACCAAATGAACTGAATTACTTAAGAGTGAAGAATGATTGCAAACAACCCCGATTCGTTTATTTTCAATCGAATGAAGATGCTTTTCAATAAGAACTTCAGCTCCACTGAGAAAGTAGTTATTTGAGTTTTTCTGTTGAGCTTTAGTTGAAAAAACAATCAGAATAAAAATGAATAAATATTTAAGCATAGGAGAGAAAAAAAGGGACGGAGATTTGCCGTCCCGGAAATTACTTTATGTTAATTAGCTCATCGTTTGAGAAGAAATGTGAAATTTCTTTCACAGCGTTTTCATCTGAGTCTGAACCATGAACCGCATTGAACTGGATATTTTTCGCAAAAAGTTTTCTGATAGTTCCTTCAGCTGCTTTAGCCGGATCAGTGGCTCCGATTAACTTTCTGAATTCTTCAACTGCGTTATCCCGCTCAAGTGCTATTGGTACACAGGGACCAGAGGTCATGTAATCTACCAACTCATTAAAAAAAGCACGCTCGCGATGTACAGCATAAAACCCCTGAGCGGATGATTTTGTAAGATGAATCATTTTCATTGCATTTATTATAAAACCAGCCTCAAGAATCATATCTATAATCTTCCCGGTATTTTTATCACCTACCGCGTCCGGTTTAATTATTGCTAAGGTTTTGTTTCCCAAAGTTATCTCCTGATTATTTTTTCCTTTTATTCTGTTTCTTTTTTGTTGATTTAATCTTATGAATGACTTTAACAGTTTTTTTTGCTGTTGGTTTGGATTTTTTAATAACTGGTCTCTTCGTTTTTTTTGATTTCAGTTTTTGGATTTCTTTTAACATAGCGTCACCAATTACTGCGGGGCTGTCGACTACTTTAATCCCTGCTTTTCTCATTGCCTCCATTTTTTCTGCTGCAGTCCCTTTTCCCCCGGAAATAATTGCACCCGCATGACCCATTCTTCTGCCGGGAGGTGCGGTTCTTCCGGCAATAAAACCTACGACCGGTTTTTTAACATTCTTTTTTATAAAAGCTGCTGCTTCTTCTTCGGCGCTACCTCCTATTTCACCAATCATTACTATGCCTTCAGTTTCAGGATCTTCGTTAAACAATTTTATAATTTTTGTAAAATTTGATCCAATTACAGGATCACCTCCAATTCCGATGCAGGTAGACTGACCAAGTCCAACATCGGTCAGTTGTTTTACTGCTTCGTAAGTTAATGTTCCACTCCTTGAGACTACCCCAATAGTTCCTTTTTTATGAATGAATCCTGGCATTATTCCAATTTTGGCTTTGCCGGGAGAAATTATTCCAGGGCAATTAGGTCCGATTAAAACAACATCTTTTGATTTTATTGCATTGTAAACTTTAATCATATCGTTGGCAGGAATACCTTCAGTAACACAAACAATAACTTTTATTCCTGCATTTGCTGATTCCAGAATAGCATCAGCGGCAAAAGCAGGAGGCACAAAAATTACGGATGTATTTGCTTTTTGAATTTTTACTGCTTCTGCCACAGTATTATAAACGGGAACACCATTTATTTCTGTTCCGCCCTTTCCGGGAGTTACTCCTGCAACTACTTTCGTTCCATATTCAATCATCTGCGATGTATGAAATGAACCTTCGCTTCCGGTAATTCCCTGAACAACCAGGCGGGTTTTTTTATCGACTAATATGCTCATAAACTTTTCCTTAAAAGAATATAAAATTGAAGGCTAAAATAAAGAATTTACTCTGAAGGTGAAACCTGTCTCTCAATAAGCTTGTAACCGATTAAATGCTGAACAACAGTTTTTCCCACTGTAAAGGGTTCTTCTTCGATGAATATAAAGTTCAACTTTTTATACCATTCCAGAGTTTTTATGTTTGATTTCATTACTCCAAGCCAAATTCTATCAAAATTATTTTGAGAGGCTTCTCTTTCAGCAGTATTTATTAATTTATTCCCAATTCCGTAACCCTGATATTCAGGCAAAACATAAAGCGATGAAACATAAAAACGATCACTTCCCCTGTCGATATATAATTTCATAAAAGCGGAAGGATTTTTATTAGCTTCAGCGATAATACCCCGGATATTTATATCCTCAATCATTTTGTTTAGTTCTTTAAAGCTATAAAATTTTTCAAGATGAAATATTAAATCTTCTTCAGGAATAAATGTGTAGGCTGCTTTCCAGGTTTTTATCAGAATATCTCTGACTATGTTAAAGTCTTCTCTAGTCCAGTTTCTAAGGATTATTTTCGAGATCTTAGCTTTTTCGGATGAGTTCATTCTGAATAAAATAACTTAACTGTAGAAGCTTTTCTTCCTCGAATAGATTTGCCATTAGCTGCATCCCGATTGGTAAGCCAGCAGAGTCTTTCGCAATTGGAATATTAATTCCCGGTATACCAGCTAAATTCGCAGAGGTTGTGTAAATATCACTCAAATACATTTCGAGAGGGTTATCAGACTTTTCACCGAGTTTGAACGCCGTTGTTGGTGAAGTAGGAGTAAGAATCAGATCGACAGTTTTAAAGACCTCATCAAAATCGTTTTTAATTAATCTCCTTACCTTTTGTGCTTTACGGTAGTAAGCATCATAATATCCTGAGGAAAGAACATAAGTCCCGAGCATAATTCTTCTCTTAACTTCTTTCCCGAAGCCTTCAGTGCGGCTGTTTGTATACATTTCAGATAGTGAAGAAAAAGTTTTTGATCTGTAACCGTATCTGGCACCATCGTATCTGGCAAGATTAGAAGAAGCTTCTGCCGTAGTTAATATATAATAAGCAGCGATAGTATATTCAGAATGCGGCAAGTGTATTTCTTTAATTTCAAAACCGGCTAATTTTAATTTTTCAATAATTAAAAATATTTGCTCTTTAATTTCGGGGGACAAACCCTGACCAAAATATTCTTCAGCTATTCCAATTTTTAATGAACCGGGTTTTAATTTTAGCACTTCAGAATAAGCCGGAACGGCAGTTTTTGAAGACGTGGAATCATTTTTATCATATCCTGAAATTATTTCGAGTATCGAAGCTGCATCTTCAACATTATTTGTGAACGGACCAATAGAATCAAATGAAGAAGCGAAAGCTGTTAATCCAAATCTTGATACCCTTCCGTAAGTTGGCTTTAGTCCATAAATACCACAGAACGCTGCAGGCTGTCTGATTGAACCACCGGTATCTGTGCCAAGAGAAACATCGCAAAGTTCGGCAGCAACTGCAACAGCCGAACCGCCGCTTGAACCCCCTGGTACTCTTTGGTTGTCAACGGGATTTAAAACATTTCCGAAAGCCGAGTTTTCATTAGATGAACCCATTGCGAATTCATCGCAGTTGGTTTTTCCTATAATAATTGCGTCTTCATCGATTAGTTTTTGAACAGCGGTTGCTGTGTAAATAGCTTCGAAGTTTTTAAGAATATTTGATGAACAGGTTAGAGGATGATCTTTGAGTGATAGAACATCTTTAATTGCAACAACTACCCCGGCGGCTTTGCCAAAATTTCCGTTTTTAATTTTTTCTTGGACGATCTCAGCGTTCTTTAGTGCTTCTTCTTCAAATACAAAATTAAAAGCATTTAGTTTTTGGTTTTGAGAGATTTTCAAAAGGAACTCTTCAACGTTCGATTTCAGGGAGATTTCTCCCGCTCTCAGTTTTTGAATTTTCTCATTAATAGTTGAATAGTTTTTCAATGGATGCCTGAGTATTCAAGAGGAGTTTAACAGAAAAGGGAATAAACTATTTTTTTAACTCATCTGTTTTCTTGACTTCTTTATCTGCAGTTTTTATTTCTTCTTCAACATCACGTAATCCTTTCTTGAACTCCCTTAACCCTTTCCCAATTCCTTGAGCAAGCTCAGGAATTTTTTTTGCGCCAAATAATAACAAAATCACAAGCACAATAAGAATTATTTCGCCTGCACCTAAATTACCAAACATGTTTACTCCTTTAATTTATGATATTTCTTGCAATCGATTTAAAGATAAAATTTCCATCGGTATTTCCCAGCACACTGTCGCAGCATCTTTCCGGGTGCGGCATCAAACCCATAACGTTGCCCCGTTTATTGATGAGCCCGGCAATGTTCATTACTGAACCGTTGGGATTACTAGCTTCATCAGCTATCCCCGATGAAGAAACGTACCTGAATAAAATCTGTTTGTTGCGCTCTAATTCTGATAATGTTTGTTCATCTGCAAAATAATTTCCTTCGCCGTGTGCCACAGGAATTTTCAGCAATTTTTTTGAAGGAATATGATTCGTAAAAATCGTATCATAATTTTCAACAGAAAGAAAAACATCCTTACAAACAAATTTTAACGAAATATTATTCAGCATAACTCCCGGCAAAAGACCTGCTTCAAGCAGAATTTGAAATCCGTTACAAACGCCCATCACAATACCGCCTTTTTCAGCAAAACCAATTACCGAATTAATAATCGGAGAAAATCTGGCGATTGCACCTGTTCTTAAATAATCACCATAAGAAAAGCCGCCGGGCAAAATTATTACGTCAGAATTTTTAAGATCAGTGTCTTTATGCCAAAGAAATTCTGCATCATAATTATTAATTTTTTTCAAAGCATAATAAGCATCGTGATCACAATTAGAGCCAGGAAAAACTACTATTCCAAATTTAGGATTCATTTAATCTCTTCAAGACTAAATTCGTAATCTTCCATTATTGGATTTGAAAGAAGCTTGCTGCAATATTCATTCACTTCCTTTTCGGCTGCTTTACGGTCAGCGCTGTCAACAGTAAACTCGATAAAACGTCCGATTCTTGTATTTTTAATATTAGTTAAGCCAAGATGAGCAGCGCCTTTTTCAACTGCCTTCCCCTGAGGATCAAGAATTGATGGTCGTCTTTTTATTATTACTTTTACTTTGAACACTTTTAGTTCGGATTATTTAATTTTTTTAGATTGAACTTTATAATAAATGTGTCTAAAAATACCAAATAGAATCACCAAAACAAATAAACCGAATAATCCCTTCACTTGTGCAAAAACAAGTATCAGAATTGCTCCAACAGCCAAAAAAAATCTTACCGGCTTTTCTCTGAAAGATGCGATAGTGATTTTGGGGAAAGTGTTATACCTAATTTTGCTAACCATTAAAAAAGCAAGAAGCAAAATCATCGGGATAATAAAGTCAGCATAAGGTCTGGAAAAATTATTGTCCGGATTTAAAAAGGAAAGTACGAAAGATGCTACAGTGATTCCTGAACTTGGAATCGGTAACCCTGTGAAATATGATTTACTAAATCCAACCAATTGAACATTGAAACGAGCAAGCCTGAATCCGCCCGAAATCATTATAAGTGAGCTTAATATAATTCCAAGGACTTCAAACTGAAACAGATAAGTAGAGTAAATCAAAAAAGCGGGAGCAACACCAAAGCTTACTATATCCGAAAGCGAATCAAGTTCAACCCCTAATTGGCTGCTTGAGTTTGTAAGCCGGGCCATCAATCCGTCGAGAGCATCAAAAACAGCTGCAAGTATAATTAACCATCCCGCCATAAAGAACTGCTCACTGCTGGAATAAATAACGGATAAAAATCCGCAAAACATATTCATAGCAGTAAACAGATTTGGTATTACTGAAGGAGCAATTCGAAGACGATTCATTTACTTTACATGTTCAAAAAGAATTGTCTCGCCAGCTTTGACGATATCATCCTTTTTAACTTTTTCCTTCCATTCAGATGAAACAATTACATCAACACGGCTTCCAAATTTAATCATTCCAAATCTTTCCCCAATTTTTACTGAATCACCCAACTCTATTTCATAAACGATCCTGCGTGCTATAAACCCCGCAACCTGCGTAAAAAACACTTTGCCATACTTGCTGGTTATTCCGAATTCTGAGCGTTCATTTCTTTCGGAGGCTTTGTCTTCAAATGCAGCAATGAATTCCCCCTGGTGGTATTTAAGGTAATCAATTTTACCATCTATCGGAATCCTGTTGACGTGAACGTTCAGGGGAGACATAAAAACAGATATTTGTTTTGCTTTTGAGTTCACAAAATTCTTGTCCTCAATTTCCTTAACAAATAAGACTTTGCCGTCGGCAGGTGAAACGACAACATTATCGGCTGATGGAGCTTTTCTCTCCGGATCCCGGAAAAAATTCATAGTAAAAATGAGAAATACAGTAGGTATGATTATCAGTAATCCTTTTAATATGCTGTTATGAACAAAGAAACTTGAGGAAATTAGTAGAAAGGAAATTATTGCTATAATTCCAAGTGTAGTGTAACCGTATTTAGTAAACATTTTCAGACGCTCGTTAAATTGAAAAGATGCTCGGTATACTTTTTCATATCATTTGAAGTGATCAATTTATATGGATTAGGCCGTTTGTTGTTTTTGTCGTCACCGGAAAAAATTTTAATGCTTGAAGGGGTAAATTCATCAAATAAATAGATTTTATCTTCGTTTTTTCCAAAGTAACAACATACTTCTGCCAAAATTTCATTTCTTCTTTCGAAGAATGATTTTAGAACAGCATTTATCTTTGAGCATATTCTTAAAATCAATCTTATTTCTTCATTTGTTGCCAATTCAAACGCAATAAGATGACTTTCGGTTATCAATGATTCTTTTTGTTTTCCGGAATGAATTTCAAAGACAGGAAGATTTAATAAATCACCTTCCTTTTTGCTAAAAATTTTTGCCGTTCGCTTATCAATAATGTTAAGAATTTTTATGCAGAAGGGGAAGCGGGTATCCTTAACGAACATTAAAGAATTACTTGTATTTACTCTGATAAAACCCGTAGGGATATGATATTCTTTAAGATAATCAAGAAAGAAGGAGTTTATTTTAGAATATTTCTCTCCTAATCCTTTAATTGTAATCTTCTTTCCATTTATTTGAAAATTATCAGAATACTCAACTATATTATAATTCTGATCATCAAAGTGAAGACTTTCTTTAGTATTTGTATTCTGCATAATAAATCATATAAAAGTTGGAGTTAAGTAATAGTTATTTTGACAGAGAAATTATGAAAATTAGGTGCATAAAGTCAAACTATTATTATTATATTTACCGCCAGAAAAGCAATTTTAATAATAATTTATGGAGATTATTGGATGAAAGGCGGAATGCAGGGAATGTTGAAACAGGTGCAAAAAATGCAGGAAGAAATGCAAAGGGTTCAGCAGGAACTGGCCAATTTAAAAGTTACAGAAGAGGCTGGTGGTGGGATGATAAAAGCTACCGCAAACGGCCAAAAAGAACTGATTTCAATCGAAATTGACCCACAAGTTATTAATTCAGAGGAAAAGGAGATTCTTGAAGATCTTGTTGTAGCGGCAGTAAACAAAGTTTTACAAGCTGCAAATAAATTGGCAGAGGATGAGATGATGAAAGTTACGAAAGGAATGATGCCTCCAGGACTTAAACTTCCGGGAATGTAAAGTTGCAAATCGCAGAACCTTTACAAATAGCAATTGAAGAACTTAATAAACTTCCGGGGATAGGGAAAAAAACTGCCCAAAGACTTGCATTACATTTGATTAAAAGTGAAGAAACTTATGTTGATAATCTGCTCAACGCACTTAAAAACCTGAAAATAAAACTCAGGTTATGCAACCGCTGTTTTAATCTTTCTGTTGAGGAATTTTGCAATATTTGTCAAAGCAATAAAAGAGACCAGCAGACTTTGTGTATTGTTGAGGAAGCAAGCGATGTAATTGCAATTGAGAAATCCCTCGAATTTAATGGATTATATCACGTTCTTGGTGGGGTTTTATCCCCATTGACAGGCGTAACAGCCGATTCACTTCATATTAAAGAATTAATCCTGAGATTTGAAAAAGAACAAATTACCGAAGTTATTCTTGCACTTAACCCGGATACTGAGGGCGAGACAACTTCTTTATATCTTGCAAAACTAATAAAGCCTCTTGGTGTAAAAGTTTCAAGAATTGCAAGAGGATTGCCAATTGGCGGTGACCTTGAATTCGCCGATGAAGCAACAATTGGAAAAGCAATGATCAACAGAATAACTCTGTGATGAAAGACTGGTATCGAGATTGGTTTAATACCCCCGAGTATCTAAACGTTTACAGACACAGAAATCAATCAGATGCTCACTCACTGGTTGAATTGATTTTAAAGAACGTAACTCTTAAAAGCGGAGCAAAAGTTCTTGATCTCGCCTGTGGAACAGGAAGACATTCTATTTATTTCGCCGAGAAGGGATTTAAAGTAACCGCAATTGACTTAAGCAGTAATCTTCTTTCAGCAGCAAAGTCACTTACAGAAAGAATCGGACTGAAAATTCAATTCCTCGAAAGAGATATGAGAGATTTAAATTTTGAAAAAGAGTTTGATCTTATTGTAAATCTGTTCACCAGTTTCGGTTATTTTGAATCAGATTCAGAAAATTTCAGCATAATCAAAGGGGCATACAACCTTTTACTTGATAAAGGATATTTTGTGATAGATTTTTTTAATGCTGATTACATTATGAAAAATCTTGTTCCTGAATCAGAAGAAAAATTTCTTGATGAAATAATTATTCAGCGAAGAAGAATTGAGAACGGCAGAGTTGTAAAGAATATTCTGGTCAAGCAAAACGGGACTGAAAAAAACTACATCGAATCTGTAAGGTTGTTTACCTCTGAAGAACTGAAGATCGAGTTAGTAAAAACCGGTTTCAAAATAATTAAGTGTTTTGGCGATTTTAACGGAAGTGATTTTGACTTAAATTCTTCTCAAAGAATTATTATTATTGCTCAGAAATGAAATACGTCATTTCCATATTGAATTTTGTTTTGATAATGTTTCTCAGCAGCTGTGATTTGTTCACTACAAGAAATGCTGAGACTCCGGATCAGCCGCGGGATGATTTTCAACCGCCTCTGGAACCAGCTGCTGTGATTCAGAATTTGATATTCGCATTTAAAGATAAGAATGTCGAGAACTATCTTTCCTGTTTTGCTGATTCTTCCTTTGCCGGACGATCGTTCAGATTTTCTCCTTCAAGCGGCGCAACATTAAATTATCCTTTTCTGGCTGAAGACTGGTCGAAAAAAGACGAAGAGCAATATTTCAGAAACCTGATTCAAAAAATACCTGCTGATTTTCCCGCATCACTTTCTTTTTCAAATGTTTCATCAAGCCCCCAGGGCGACAGCTTAATTTATACTGCTACTTATTCGATAAACCTTCCGAATGATGGCAGCATTCCGGAAAATTATCTTGGTGATTTAAAGTTCAGTATGATTAGAGATTCTCGATCTTTTTGGGTAGTTTATTTCTGGCAGGATATTAAAAATCCCGATTTCCCCAGCTGGAGCGAAATGAAAGGAAGAAACTATTAAAAAAACAGCGGCAATATTATTTCTGTTTTTACAAATGGGATGTAAAAACCCTTTTGCACCAGCATTTGATGAAAACGTTGATGGTTCAGGGCCTGTTATATCTGATCTTAAATCGATTGATGGAGTTTTTCAGAACTTCAGGTATGCTTATACATTTAAGGACACATCAATTTACGGTGAGATGCTTTCTCAGGATTTTAATTTCACCTACAGGGATTATGATCTTGGTTATGATGTTTCCTGGGGGAGGTCCGATGAAATGAAAACCACTTATGGCTTGTTCCAGAATTCGCAGAGGCTTGAATTAATATGGAATAATATTGTTTTGGCAACTGAAGATTCTCTTTCTGCAAATATTATCCGAAGTTTCAATTTGACAATTACCTTCAATCCTACCGATGTGGTACGGCTTGATGGACGGGTGAACCTTGCTTTGCAAAAAAATCTTGCAACAGAAAAATGGCAGATAACCCGCTGGATAGATGAATCAAATTTTTAATATCTTTACTAACAAAAAAAAGAATAATTCCTATGATACTATTCTGGATTAAAGAAGCGTTTAAGTTAATCGGAAGGTCAAAACTTTCATTTATCCTTTCATTAATTTCTATAAGCATATCTGTGCTGCTGATAATTGCATCAATTGCATCAATAAAATTATCAGCTGAATATCAGAAGTTTTTAAAGCAAAGTATTGTTCTTAATTTGTTTCTTGTTGATCCAATCAGCGATAACCAGCTTGTAATTTTAGAAAATGAGATCAAAGGGAAAAATTTTGTGCGCTCATTCAGGTACATCAGCAAAGATGAGGCTGCTGAAATATTCATAAAAGAAACCGGTGAAGATTTCAGAAAGCTATTAGACTATAATCCTCTTCCACCTTCCTATGCTGTAACCTTGAAAGCAAATTATGCAGATAAAAGCAACCTGGACGGAATTATAAAAAATCTATCAAAAATTCCCGGTGTTAGTGAAGTGATCTTTAAAGATGACTTCATTTATTCTGTCTTAGGATTTATAGATAATATCAAAAAATATGTGTTCGTGCTTACAGTAGTGTTAATTCTTATTTCGGTTTACATTGTTTACAGCACAATTAAACTTATTATGAAATCAAAGGTTGATGAACTTGAAACTATGAAACTTGTTGGAGCTTCTATTTCCACAATAAAAAATCCATTAATACTTAATTCAGTTATCACAGGATTTTTTGCAAGCTTGATAGCTGTAGGAATAATGTATCTTCTTATAAGATTTTTTGCCCCCCCCGGATTTATGGACTCAATAAATTCAGCGGACAAAATTTATTATCTCGTAATATTTTTGCTAATAGGCCCAGTGTTAAGTTTGATTGTAAGCATTTTCGCTCTAAGAAACATTACACTCAAGGTTTAACGATTTCATATACCTTTTGGATTATCAAAAGTGAAAATCAAATTTTTATTCATATTATTAATTATTCCTGCAATTGATTGTTACTCTCAGTCTCTACCTAATTACCATGAAAGGTCATTTCTTAAAGCAGATTCCCTTTCTTTGTTTGAACTGAAAAACTCCATTGTTGCAAGCGAAGGAGTAATCGATCCCAGCGAATACATCATTGGTCCGGGTGATGCTTTTTTTCTTTCGATAAGCGGTGTTGAAGAGGTTGTTCTCAACCCCGTTGTAAATCTTGAAGGATTTCTTTACATACCTAAGATCGGTGTAATTAAAGTTGATGGAGAAACTCTTGCAAAAACAAAAGCCAAAGTTATTGATGCTATAAACAGATATTATAAAGATGTTGATGTGGTTGTAACACTTTCAAACTTCAAGCTTATCAAAGTTTCATTGCTTGGTGATGTAGTAAAATCAAATCGATATATTATAAGTGCGGGTTACAGATTAGTGGATTTGCTTGTAAATTCACACGGATTAAATCCTTCGGCTAATTACAGAAACATACGAATCAAATCTCTTGACGGTACAGAAAGAAACTTTGATCTTTTAACTTTTCTTCGAACCGGTAATAAAAAATATAATCCCCTTTTAAAAGAAGGAGATATAGTAATTGTTGATAAAGCTGACAAGATTGTTACAATTAGCGGACTAGTTAAATATCCGGCTATCTATGAATATGTTGAGGGAGAGACTGTAATCGGTTTGATAGATCTGGCAGGTGGTTTTTTAAGCAAATCCAAAACCGATACTATCGAAATAATTTCTTTTGATGCAGAAGGGAAAAATCAGTTAAGTAAGTATTATACTTTAAGTGATTTAAAAGAGAATAACATCAAACTCAGAAATCAGGATTATGTGGTTGTTAGAGAGAAACCTGAATTCTTCGATGATAAATTAGTTGAGATAAAAGGATACGTAAATTACCCTGGTTATTATAAAATTGTTGATAAGAAGACAACACTTTCTCAAATAATAAACGAAGCCGGGGGATTCAGAGAAAATGCAAGTTTAATCGAAGCCTCACTTACACGAACAGTTGGCAGTGAAATTTATGACCCGGAATTTGAGCGACTAAAATTGATTCCACGTGCTGATATGACAGACGATGAGTATGATTATCTTAAAGCCAAATCACGACAAAGAAAAGGAAAGGTAATAATTAATTTTGAAGATCTCTTCATAAATAAAAATAAAGAAGAAGATATAATACTTCAGCGCGGTGATGTAATTGTAATTCCAGAAAAGAAAAACTATGTAACTTTACTTGGACAAGTTTTGAATCCCGGAGATATCGAGTTTAAACCGGGGCTTAAAGTTGAAGATTACATCAGGTTAGCAGGTGGTTTTGGATGGAGAGCCCTTGATGATGAGGTGAGGGTAATTAAAGCCCGTTCCGGTGAATGGGTTTATGCTGATGAGGTTGAGGAATTATCTCCCGGCGATATTATCTGGATTCCTGAAGATCCACCGGGACCAAAATTCTGGGATGTTTTTACTACTTCATTACAAATAGCTGGTCAGGTTGCATCTATAATTGCTGCAACTGTGGCGATAATTGTTGCATCGAGGAACTAAATTGACTCTACGCGAAATATTTAATACTATTCTATTTTATAAAAACCCGATCTTAAAGATTACTTTCTTTTCAACTGTTTTAATCTTTCTGATTTTATTTTTCGTTTATCCTATAACTTATAAAGCTCCTGTTACAATTTTGCCTCCCGCACAGGATAATAAATTCGGATCTTTCGGAGGACTAATTGGGGGACAGGATTTTTCAAACTTAATCACTGGCGGTTTAACGAATGCGAACTCACAGCTCTTTATGGAAATGCTCAAGAGCAGGTCTGCTGCAGAATATGTAGTAAAAAAACTGAATCTTATTGATTATTTTGATTCAAAGAATGAATACGAAGCTGCAGGTAAATTGCTTGAAAATTTAGAACTCTCTTTAAACAAAGAAGGAATTATTACTCTTACAGTTGAGACTAAGACCTCCTTTCTGCCAGTGTTTTTTGCCAATATAGACTCGGTAAAAAAGTTTTCAGCAAAACTTTCGAATACTTTTGTTGAAGCATTGGATAAAATCAATCGTGAAAAGCTTACATCAAAAGCTAAAAAAGCGCGCGAATATATTGAAGAGCAGATAAAGTTTACAAAAGCTAAACTTGATTCGGCTGAAAATGAGTTAATGATATTTCAGAACAAGAATAAAACTGTTTCACTTCCTGAACAAATCTCTGCTGCAATTGATGCTGCCGCAAAATTAAAAACTGAAATTGTGAATACTGAAGTTCAGATCGGATTACTCGAATCAAATTTAAGAGAAGACAATAAAACAATTATCGCTCTTAAGAAAAAACTTGAGCAGTTAAAAGAACAATACAATAAAATGGAACTTGGTAATCAGGATTATCTGCTTGCCTTTAAAGAAGTTCCCGAGCTTGGTAAGAAGCTTGCAGCTATTTTAAGAGAGGTTAAAATTCAGAATGAAGTTTATCTTCTTCTTCAACAGCAGTACTACAAAGAAAAAATACAGGAGAACCGCGACCTGCCAACTGTTGATGTGCTTGATAAAGCAATTCCTCCATTAAAAGCTTCTGGCCCAAGAGTTATTTTTTCATCGGTGCTCGGCGGAGTTTTTATTTTCCTTCTTCTGTCAATTTATTTTGTCCTAAAAGATAAACAGATTATTCAGCTTAAAAAGAAAGTTAGAGGCAACTAGAAAAAATGTTTAAATATACTGCCGTAGTTACAGGCGGCGCCGGATTCCTTGGTTCTCATCTTTGTGATAGATTAATTAAAGAGGGATTAAAAGTTATTTGTATTGATAATCTTATCACCGGTTCAGCTGAAAATATTTCTCATCTTTTCGGCAATGAAAACTTTCAGTTCATTAAACATGATGTTACAGAATATACTTACCTTCCGGGCAGAATAGACTATATTTTACACTTTGCCTCACCGGCAAGCCCAATTGATTATTTAAAGCTTCCTATTCAGACTCTTAAAGTTGGTTCTCTGGGAACTCACAAGATTTTAGGACTTGCAAAGGAGAAAAAAGCACGATTTCTCCTCGCATCCACTTCAGAGGTTTACGGCGATCCTGAAATTCATCCGCAAAGTGAAGATTATTGGGGCAACGTAAATCCGATTGGGCCAAGAGGAGTTTATGATGAAGCCAAAAGATTTGCTGAAGCTATTACAATGGCTTATCATCGTTACCATGGAATTGATACAAGGATAGTCCGTATCTTTAATACCTATGGACCGCGAATGCGATTAAATGACGGAAGAGCTTTACCAACTTTTGTATCACAAGCTTTGAAAGGTGAGGACATTACGGTGTTTGGTGATGGTTCTCAGACACGAAGCTTCTGCTATGTTTCAGATTTAATTGATGGTATCTATAAGCTTTTAATGAGCAATGAAGTAAATCCGGTAAACATTGGCAATCCCGATGAAATTACAATCAGGGAATTTGCTGAAGAAGTAATTAAGCTGACAAACTCCAAGAGTAAAATCATTTTTGTCGATTTACCAGAGGATGATCCTAAAGTCAGGCAGCCTGATATCAGAAAAGCAATCTCACTTTTAAACTGGCGGCCAAAAATCGGTAGAGCAGAGGGATTAAAAATAACGGTAGATTTTTTTAAGAAAATGGTTCCTCCTGCATAAAAATTTATGACGAAGAAATTTACCTCCACCATTGCAGGAGCTTCGATCTTAATTACCGGAGTTGGATTATTAAGCAGAGGTGTTGGATTCTTCAGAGAGATTATTTTCGCAAATTATTTCGGTTTAAGCTCACAATTCGATCAGTATCTTTTAAGCACCGTTCTTCCTGTAACAATCAATACTGTAGTTCTTTATATTGCGCAAAATTATTTAATTCCAAATTATAATAGATTAAAAGAAAGTTCCTCAGATGAATCGATTGAATTCTTATCAAGAACTTTTTGGTCTTTTGTTCTAATTGGTTTTTTAGTTTTCCTGATTTTCTTCTTTTTCGCTGAATCCATAATCGGACTTTATTTCTCAGGCTCGGATAGTAATTCTATTCTTTCCACGGTAAAAATTTTCAGGATATTTATTATTACTATTCCATTGAATGCAGCTGTTTCTGTTTTGGCAGCATATCTTCAAGCTGAGCTGGAATTTAAGTTTCCTTCATTTTCACAGTTACTTCTTAATGTCAGCGTTATTTTTTTAGTAATAATCTCAACGAAAGAAATTGGCATTTACTCAATTCCAGCCGGATATGTTATCGGAACAATACTTCAGCTGGGCTATTTGTTATTTTATGTTCGCAGGATTTTTAGTATAAATTACTTGTTTAGAAAACGGGCAAAATTATTCTCACTAAACTTTTCATTTCTGCTGGTTATTCTTATTGAAGCTATTAGTCAGGTATACTTAATTGCTGACAGAATTCTATATGAATACGTGCCTGCAGGGTCTGTTGCGGCATTAAACTATGCATTCAATGTCTATCTCCTTCCGGTTTCGATCATTTCTATGGCAATCTCTATCGCAATTTTCCCGCACCTTAGTCGTACTTTTAGCCTTGGGTCAATAGATGAATTGTCGAGTAAGCTGAATAATTTTTTTACTGTTAATTCTTTTCTGTTCATACCAATAACATTTATTTTTTTCTTTTATGGTGATGTGATTATCCAGTTGCTTTTTATGAGAGGTGCATTTACTTCGGATGACAGCAAAATAACTTTTGAAGTTTTGAAAATTTACTCTATCAGCCTGTTATTTTATTCTTCTTACTCGGTTTTGAATAAGTTATTATACAGCAGTAATATGATAAAACAGCTTGCACTGATTACAGTAGCCGGCTGTATTATAAAAGTTGTGCTTAATTTTGTGTTGGTTCATTATTATCAGCATTTAGGATTGGCCTTAGGAACAGTATTTAGCTTTCTCTTCTTTTTTATCTCTGCATTTTTGATCACAGTTTATAAACTTAAAGCAGCTTCACTAAAAAATTTTTTAAAGGAATTAATTTTTATAGTAGCAATTGGTTTAATTAGTTTTTTGTTTGTAACTGTTTCCGGCATTAATTCTGTCACAAAATCAGTAGTATTAAACGGTTTACTTTCGATCATCCTTTTTTCTGCAGTTTTTTTTATAAACGCAATTCTGTTAAACTTAAAATCAATTGAACTCCTTCTGTCAGTTTTTAAAGTTAAATTGATTTCATTAAAATAAATCCGGCCAATAAATCAGGCGGGGACAGTTAACAGAAGATACGTTCTCTTATAAACCTAATTTACTTTCATATGATCGAAGGGATCGTTACTATATTTAAGAAGAGTACTATCTCCCATTAAAAAGTCCTCGATTAATGATGTCAGAGTAAAGATAGACTGAAGAGCAACCATTCTGTAAGATTTTAATTGAGCGGCTTCCGTAATTTTGAAGTACTGCTGAATATTGTTGGTGGTTTTGAGCTGTTGATCAATGCAATCAAAGAAAATAGATCCGCTCTTGATGAAAGGATTGCCTCCGAAAAAAGCTTCTTTGATACGGCCCCTGAGTTTAAAGCCTGTTCTTGAATAGAGGTAATAAACTGCCATCATAAAAAGCTTTCCTTTAATAGAAGTAATTGGAGCTTTAAAGTTTGTGTATGTAATGTCAGCAGCTTCCTTTGAAAAACTCTGCAGAAGTGCAATGAAGAGCTTATGCATTTTTTTTGTTTCGTCAGAGCAATTGAAAAGGTAATTCACAAATGGAGTTGAAGTTAAAGGGCAATAACTCCATAAAAATCTTTTATGCCTGTCATCACCATGAAAGGCAAGCTTATGAGATTTTTCTATTGCTCTGAAATGAATATACTTTTGCGATAAATCTTTCTCGGGATAAGATTCCAACAGCGATGCAAGATCATTCAGGATATCGTCTTTATGAACATTAAGAAGTGAGCAAACTTCGTCAATTGTTATCATCGAATGTTCACCCAATATGTAATCAATCAACTCTTCGATAGATTTAAATTTATCAATAGGATTATCATATGATAATGTAACTTTGTCAGATTTATCACCTGTAATAAAATTGAAATTAGTATTAAAATTTTCAAACAATTGATAATAAAAGGGAAGAATAAATGCAGTGGCGAGGAAGTTCATTCCTTCTTTCAGACGCAGGAGAGTGTACACATCGCTTCCGACAGGAGGTTTTATATACATTTGTTTCCACTCTACATTAAACAAGTTGGCAATTTTCCCGGCATATTCAATTTCTTCTTTAGCTGCTCCGTTTTCGAAAACCATTGTTGCAGTTGAGAATGGAATTTTATTCTTGTAAAGACAAGCTGCTACCGTTCTTGAGTCCATTCCGCTGCTTAGAGCAATCAGATTATGTTTGCCATTACTTAGTCTATTAGAACAGGATTCTGTAAATAATGACGACAGGTCATCAATTATTGCTGAAAAGTTTTTATTGCGATGATCTCTTTCCTCAAAATTGAAATTATTAATTACACGTACTGAAAAACCTTTTTCATCTGATTTGATCAGGGACCCTGGTCTGAGTTGTTTTATATCAGCAAACAAAGTTCTCTGTCCAAGTAAATAGCCTAAAAGTAAATATTCACCCATTCCGATCAAATCAAAACTTACTTTTTTTTCTATTTCCGTTATGAACCTGAAGTATCTTGATATTATAAGCTTATTACCTGAATGCTTATAATAGATTGGCAGTCTTCCTAATGCATCATTTACAACATGCAGCGATTTGTTCACTTTATCATATAAATAAATCAGAAAATCTCCGTCAGTAGTTAACAGCCAATTTTTTAAATGGCTTTCCGAGAATCTGGTCAGAATAGAATTTAACTCGTCAGCTACCTGCATTTCAGTTTTATTATAAATTTTGCCTTCAATTATGATAAATCTTCCCTCTCTCTCTAAGGAGCTTATCGGATACTCCGGATATTTGCAGGAACCAATAAAAATATCATCTTCATTAACGATAATATTTGAGGAATAGCTTTTAAGATAAAGTAATTTATCTAACGCATTTTTTAATGATGAGATTTGATTTTTTAAGCCATCTGTTGTTTTAACGATACTAATACCAGCCATTAGGGTTATTTGCAATGGTTAAATATTTTATTTAATTAAAAATAAAATTAAAGTTATTCTTTATGAAATATTCTTGCTTATTCAGACCTTCCAGGTAATTAGCTTGCCGATCGGTCTGGCTTTAGCATTCTCAGGGATAATACCTGATAATTGTTTGTTGGCCTTGCGTTTTTTTTTATTTTTATTTTCAAGAAAAGGAAGAAAAATTGTTTTCAGAAAGTTATTACGCCTTTAGGATTTTTATACTTGAATTGAAAAAATTAATATATTTAACCTGGTAATTATGTCAGCCATTAAAGAAAGATATTACTTTGAAGATAAGGATTACAGGTTTAAGTTTTCTTTTTTTTTCGCGAATAATAAATTACCAGGTGTCTTGCTGCAATTGATTTTAAACTTGATCTGGAAAGTAGCCAGGCTTAAAAAGAAAAATGACAGTAAAACGTTGGCAGTAATTTCTTTGTTGAGAATTGGAGACACGGTATTTTCAATTCCTGCTCTAAGAATTCTGGTTAATAATTATTCAGAATATGTGATAAACGTTTTTTGTTTCCCCGAATCAAAACCAATTTATGCATTGCAGTTTAATAATATCAATATTCATACAATAGAAAGAAGTGAATTTAGTTTTGGGAGGAGGATAGCCAGTTCACGGATCAGAAAAACTTTTAATAAAACTAAACCAGAAATCATTTTTGATTTTACCTGCTCGGTTATTTCTGCAACTTTAATCTTCAGATCCGGAGCAAAAAAAATTGTTGGTTGTAATTCTCGTTACTTTAAATCAGTTTACTCATCATTTGGACCTTTAAGAACAGCTCCACATTTTATGGATATATATCTTGATGTTGTAAGTTTAACTGAAAGATTTGAACGTAGTTCGGAGATATATAATTTTCCTGTTGACATAAAACCTGATAAAAAAATTTTAATCCATCCTTTTGCAATTAGAAAAGCTAAAGAGTGGGGTTTGAAAAAGTTTATAGAACTTGCTGCTTCATTAAATGATGAATTTGAGGTTGAAATAATATCTCCGGATGATTTCATACCTCCGGATGTAACAGATGAAATCAGAAGGTTAAATATTAAATTGACTTTTACCAGAACGATGGATGATTTAATAAGTGTAATTCGGGATTGTTCAGTCTTCATCTCTAATGATTCAGGCCCAACCTATATTGCGGCACTCCTGGGGAAACCTACTTTTACAATTTATGGGCCTACAAATCCAAAATATTCACTGCCATTTGGTGAAAATCATAGTTATTATCAAAAAAGATTGATATGTTCCGCTAAAGATGAAAAGGTTTGCTTTACTTTGGGTGGAATATATTGTCCTACCCACGATTGTTTGAATTTAGTCAGTTCAGATGAAGTGAAAAGTGCTGTCCTGGAGTTTCTTAACAAACAAAATATTCAGAAAAAGAAACTTTAATGCATTCTTACATAAAAGAATATAGATTATTATTTCTGCTTTCTTTATCTGTGGCAGTGTTGCTTGCCCTTGTAAATACGTTTCTTATTTATCTGATTATAGGGCTGCTGGTTTTATTGATTACTATTTATGCTTCCCGGAATACTTTGGTAGCAATTTCTATAGTTGCATTACTTACATTAGTAAGTGATATCGGAGTATCTGCACGTACAATAGTTCAACTATATAGCATTGGAATATTATTCATCCTTTTCTTTAAGGAATTTGGTTTTGACTGGCGGAGTTACAAGTCGGTTCCATCGCTGATAAGAAATTATATGCTGCTGCTGTTTGCTTCTTTAATACTATCATCGCTCAACTCACATCATATGTTTGCTGGTTTCGAGCTTACTCTCAGAACACTTGTCTTTTTTATAATTGTTTACATCCTATTTTCTTTTACAAAGACGTCAGATGATATAAAGAATCTGTTGAGCGCACTGATTATAACTTGTTTTCTTATTTCCTTAAGCGTCATTTATGAATTTGTTAGTTCAGGTTTCTGGTTTTTAGATTTTGCCAGAAATACTTATATGCGAATTTCAGGTATAATTAGTAATGTTAATGCTACGGGTGGTTATTTTGCCGTAACCATTCCAATTACTGCAGCAGTTTTATTCCAGAGTGGATTAAGAAAAAGTGAAAAAGGATTGATCAGTTTTATATTTATTTTTCTTTTTGTTGGATTGCTGCTTACAACCTCGCGATCGGCGTTCATTTCAGTTACTGTTAGTTTGATTACATTATTTCTGATTCTAAAAAGAAAAATGCTCATATGGTTTTTAGGAATTCTCGGGTTAATAGTTATCTCTTTCATCTTTATTCAACCAATGAATAACCTGATTACTCTTTTACTGCGGCTTGAAGAAGGTGTCGCTTCGAGAGATGTTTTTTGGAAACTTTCCTGGAATATTATTAGTGACAATCCGATTTTTGGATTAGGGCCCGGATCTTTTAAGTATGAAGTATTTAATTATATCCCGGTGCTCTTAGGAAGCTGGCATGGAAGTATGATCACTCGCATTAACGAAATTACAGGCGGCAGCAATTCATCTCACAATTTCTTTTTAGTATTCTTTTCTGATATGGGTATCCTTGGATTATTAAGTGCGGTTTTATTACCCGTAATATTTTATTCTGTGGGAATCCCGCTTCTAAAAAAATTCAAAGAAGTGAATCAATCTTATTACACTATTTCTTCTGGAATTATTGCAGTTGGCACAGGCTTGTTTGTTCGTGCCTTTTTTGAGGGATTAGGATTGATAAATTATGGATATATTACAACTGATTTACCATTCTGGATTTGTTTTATAATACTGATTCATTTATCACAAATAAAAACTGAAAGCTTATTATAAATCACTTTATGAAACTGCTGCTTTTATCGGATGCTGCTTCGGCTCACACAATCAAATGGGCTAATGGTCTATCAAATTATGGTTGTGATGTGAGAATTATCAGTCTGAATAACTTCGATTCTTCTGAATACAATCCTGAAATTGAAATTAGTGTTTTTAATATTGCTTCTAAGCTGAAGCATAAATCTTCCGGCAATTACTTAAAATCACTTTACCTGTTATCAATTCCTTTTATTAAAAGGCAAATAAAAAAATATAATCCTGATATTCTTCATTCATTCTCATTGTCCAGCTATGGATTCATCGGCACTGCAGTAAATTTTCATCCATATTTAGTTTCGGTTTGGGGAACAGATATTTATCAATTTCCTGAAAAAAATATTTTGACCAGAAAGCTGACTCGATACACACTTAAAAAAGCAGATATGATATTATCAACAAGTGAAGCGATGAAGCAGCAAACAATGAAATTTACTTCAAATAAAGTTAGCGTAGTAAATTACGGCGTTGATGTGAATGAGTTCAAACCGCAACCGGGTGGAGAAAAAGAAACTTTCAGAATCGGGACCATCAAATCTCTTGAAAAAATTTATGGTATAGATTTCCTGATCAAAGCGTTCAAAATAATTTTAGAAAAACATCCGGAGAAAAAAACTGAACTTATTATCGTTGGAAAGGGAACTCAAAAAGAAGAGCTGGAAAGACTTGCTGCTCAGTTAGACCTTGGCGAAAGAATCAAATTTATTGGCTATGTTTCATATAGTGATATCAGTCGATATCATAATATGCTGGATGTTTCGGTTTTCCCGTCTTTGCACGAAAGTTTCGGTGTTTCGGTAATTGAAGCTATGGCTTGTGCCAAGCCAATAGTAGCAACAACCACTCCGGGTTTTAATGAGATAATTGAAAATGGCTTTAACGGTATTTTGGTTCCACCGGCTGATGCAGAAAGTCTCGCTTTGGCTATTGAAAAATTTATGAATGATAAATCATTGAGAGACACATATTCAGCCAATGCAAGAAAAACTGCCGAAGAGAAATTTAATTTCTCAAAAAATCTGTCTCAGCTAGTTAATTATTATGAACTTTTATTAAGAAACCATAAAAAGTAATTTTAATTTAATGCTTTCAATAATCATTCCTTGCAGAAACGAAAAAAGATTTATCAGAGAAACAATCACTACAATATTCAACCAAAAAAAAATTGATGATCAGTTTGAAGTGCTTGTTGTTGACGGAATGAGTGATGACGGTACTCGTGAAATACTTTTCGACCTTCAAAAAAGTTATAATTCCCTAAGAATAATAGATAACCCACAAAAAATTACACCGGTTGCACTAAACCTGGGTGTGAAAAACGCATCCGGCGAATTAATCCTGATTCTCGGTGCTCATTCGGAATTCGGTGAGGACTTTATCTGCAATTCGCTTCAACTCATCCGCGATCATCCCGAGGCCGTTTGCATTGGAGGACCGTTAATTCATGAAGGGCAAAATAATTTTGCAAAAGCAGTTGCGATTTCAATGACAAGCATGATTGGCGTTGGAAATGCAGCTCATCGTTTCCCTGATTTTGAGGGTTATGCAGAAATGGCGTGTTTCCCTTTATATCGAAAAGAAGTTTTTACGAAATACGGTTATTTTGATGAAAGGCTTATCCGAAATCAGGATGATGAATTTGCTTTCAGATTAACTAAGAATAACGAGAAAATTTTTCTCTCAAATAAAGTTAAAGCTAAATATTTTGTTCGCGACTCAGTAAAGAAATTATTCAGTCAATATTTTGATTACGGGTACTGGAAAGCAGCAGTTCTAAAGATTCATAAAATTCCAATTTCGTTTAGGCATTTGGTTCCTGCTGTTTTTTTTAGTTTGATAATTTTATTAGTTATAATTTCATTTTTGATAAATCCTAAATATTGGTTTATCGGAATTCTTCTGCCGGGAATTTATTTGCTGAGTTTGGTGATTTACTCCTTGTCATCGATAAAAAAATCTGGATTTAATGTTGCAAAATTTCTTCCAATTAGTATTTTAATAATGCATTTTTCTTATGCTTGTGGATTTGTCAGCGGAATAATTGATTTTTTCATTAAAAAGAAATTTAATTGAGAGTATAATTGTCTGAAGTTGACGAAATAAGAGAGAGATACTCGCGGCGCAAATTACTCGATCCCAAACGTTACCAATTTATTAACAACCACGTCTATTTAACAGAACAGGAACGTGAACGTACTTTAATTAAATGGATAAAAAAATGCAATATTCTTCCTGTTGAAGAAAAAACCTTGCTTGAGGTTGGATGTGGCAATGGCTTCAATTTAATTGGATTTTGCAGACTGGGCTTTCTACCAGAAAATATTTCAGGTAATGAGTTGCTGGAAGACAGATATCTGAATTCAAAAAAGAATTTACCTTCTTCAGTAAAATTGTATTATGGAAATTTTCTTGATTTGGATTTTAGTGATAAAAAATATGATATAGTTTATCAATCTGTTGTCTTCAGTTCAATACTGGACTTGAATTTTAGAAAAGAGATGGCTGACAAGATGTGGTCATTAACCAAACCCGGTGGAGGTATTTTGTGGTATGATTTCATTTTCAATAATCCCTCCAATCCCGATGTAAAAGGTGTCCGGTTGAGGGAAATCAAGAAACTATTTCCCGGTCAAAAAATAAAGAAATGGAGGATAACACTTGCGCCGCCGATAGCAAGAAAGATCTGCAAATTAAGTCCTTTTATGTACCCTTTACTAAATTCGGCTTATTTTTTGAGAACACATTTGCTTTGTTGGATAGAAAAAATCTAATAAATGCTATTTGGAAATAAATTATCCAAATCGTTATTTTGCGTAATAAAATAAATCAATATGAAAAACGAATTCCTGTTATTTCACAAGCCGTTTATTTCTGAAGATGAAGTAAACGAAATAGTTGATACTGTCCGATCCGGTTGGTTAAGTATGGGGCCAAAAACTATCCGATTCGAACAAGAATTTAATTCATATATTGGTTCGAAACATTCGGTAGCTGTAAGTTCCTGGACTGGTGGAGGGCACTTAACTTTGGAAGCTTTCGGGATTAAACCGGGTGATGAGGTTATAGTTCCAACAATGACATTTCCGGCAACTGCCGAAATAGTTTGTTATTTTGGAGCCAAACCTGTTATTATTGATGTCGATTACGATACTTTAAATCTTACTGCAGAAGGAATTGAAAAAGCAATAACCCCCAAAACCAGAGCATTAATTCCAGTGCATTATGGTGGACAACCTTGTGATATTGATGAAATTCTGGAAATAGCCCGCCGCTATAATCTCAAAGTTTTAGAGGATGCGGCACATTCTTTACCTGCTTACTATAAAGGTAAAAAGATCGGTTCCATTTCCGATGTAACTTGCTTCAGCTTCTATGCAACTAAAACATTATCTACCGGCGAAGGCGGAATGATTTGTACCAATGATGATGAAATTGCTGAAAGATGTAAAATTATGCGTCTTCACGGCATTAATCGGGATGCCTGGAAAAGATATTCCGAATCTGGTTCCTGGTATTACGAAGTGGTTGCTCCGGGTTACAAATATAATTTTACTGATTTACAGGCTTCCCTGGGTTTACCTCAACTTAAAAAAGTTGATGAGATGTGGGAATGGCGCAGAAGAATAGCTGCACGTTATACAGAAGCATTTAAGGATTTTGAATTGTTTGAACTTCACGGAATTAAATCTGACAGGGAATCTTCCTGGCATTTATTTCCAATAAGACTAAACCTCGATATGTTAACAATCAATCGTGCACAATTTATTGAAGAAGTAAAGAAATATTATGTTGGCCTTGGCGTGCATTTTATGCCGGTTCATCAACATAAATTTTATAATGAAACTTTCAATCTTTCTGACAAAGATTATCCTGTTGCTTCTTCTGTTTTCCCAAGACTGGTCTCATTACCTATCTATCCGGGGATGTCTGACAAACTTGTTGATCGAGTTATCAACGTAATTGTAGATGTTCTGAATAAATTTAAGAGATAATCCCTGATCAAATAATATGGGAAAACAAGGTAGTCTTCTAAAAAGACTTACAGATATTTTTTTTAGTGTTTTAACATTAATTATTTCAGCTCCCTTATTACTTATCGCAATTATTGCAATTAAACTTGATAGTAAGGGCCCGGTTTTCTTTAAGCAAGATAGAACCGGGCTTCATGGCAAACTCTTCAGAATGATTAAACTTAGAGGTATGGTTGAAAATGCCTCTGAAATCGGTCCGGAGCTTACTCAGGTAAACGATCCGAGGATTACGCGAGTCGGAAAAATTTTACGAAGAACCAGTATTGATGAAATTCCTCAGGTAATAAATGTAATTAAAGGCGAAATGAGTATAGTTGGACCCAGACCGGAAATTCCCACAATCACCGCTAAATATTCTGAAGAACAAAAAAAAGTTTTTAACTTTAAGCCCGGAATTACAGGAATATCACAAATAAATGGAAGACAAACACTCACTCCGGATAAAAGAGTAAAAATGGAAATCGAGTATTACAGCAATGCAACTTTTCTAAGTGATATGGCAATTGCATTGAAAACCTTTAAAGTAATCATCAGCAACGAGGGAAATATCTAATCAATTTCTACCGCTTTTTTTAATCTGACAGGTGAATCTTCAATCATCAGACACTGAACACTTTGCTGTTTTATTGTCATCATTTTGCACTTGTTTAGGTTATAGTAAAATCCTATTATTTCAATTAATTTTCAAAGGATAAGGAATGCAACTTCTTAAAATTTTGCTGCTCACTCTTCTGCTTTACGGAATTGCCTCACCTCAAAATTATAAAATTATTGAAAGCGGGGTTGATTACATTAAAGTTGAATTCAATTTTGGAAACACTTATAAACTAAAAGACACTTTAATAAATGGAAATAAATTTCAAAAAATAGAAGGCGGCCAATTTTCATTTCGTGATCCGGGACAACCCTGGCTTCCAAGTTATTCAGTAAGTCTTGGAATACCGCACGAATCAAATCCTCAATTGTCTGTTCTGAATTATGATCAGCAAACTTCAAATAATATTTTTATAATTCCTTTCCCTTTATTCGATCCTTCACTTGATGAATATGATGTAAATAAATTTGATGAAACCATCTATTACAGTGATGCTTATTTCCCTAAAAGTCCTGTTCAGTTGGATGATGATTATCTAATGCGCTATTCAAGGATACAGCCGATAACAGTTTCGCCTTATCAATTCAATCCGGTAACAAGGACCCTGATTTTTCATAGCAAGATTACTGTGCTGATAAAGTATAATACATCAAATGAAAATATGAACTATTCTGTCTCAGATAATCCTACTTTGGAGTATTTATCCTCTTCGGTAATAAATTTTAATCAGGCTAAAAACTGGATAAGTAAAACTGTATCTAAAAATCAGCCGCTTGAAACTTCTCACTGGTACGATCCGAATAAAAATTATTACAAAATTTTTGTAAAAAATAAAGGTATCTACAGATTAACTTTTGAATCGCTTGTTCAGGCTGGAGTGCCATTAGGAAGTGGTATCCCATCGGATAAGCTGGAACTCATCGGAAACGGAGTTCCTGTCCCTATTGATATTAATGATGGAAGAGATAGTGTTTTTGGACCCGGAGATTATTTTCAATTTGTCGGTTTTCCTCCTCCACCAACTCAATATTCAAGGCTAAACATTTATAATCTTACAAATGTTTATTGGTTTTCCTATCAAAGTGATACTTTAAGTGCGAGATACACCTCAAAGAATGGATTTCCTCAGACCTGGACAAGAACCCTTACCTCGCACAAATACAAATACTATTTTGAAAAAGATTCGCTTCACGAAAAACTTGGCTACGCTCTGGACGGGAAAAGAGATTTTTGGTTCTGGGGCAAAGCATATGCACAGAATGGTGCTGCGGTTTTTGGATTTGAACAGATTTTCCAATCCTTTCCGGGGTATATAGTCGACTCACATTACGTTACTCTTCGAGTTAATATGCATGGAATAACAACAAGCTCTTTTTGTTTTCCGGATCATAAAGCTGAAGTCTATTTGACTAATCAAAAAGTTGGTGAAATTACCTGGGATGGCCAGACTCAAGCTACTTTTGAAAAGAAATTTTATGTTTCTGATGATAGTATCAGAATTTTTCCAACGGGGAACACTTTAACAGTTTGGGTTCGGGGTAATGCCTGTTCTTCTATTGATTATGATGATATAAGAGTGAACTGGTTTGAGTTTGAATACTGGAAAAGCAACAGCATTGGGGGAAACAATTTTTATTTATCTAATCCTTCCGGTTATACTGGAATCATCAGATACTGGCTTTATAATTGGAATTATCCGACAATGAAAATTTATATCCCATCTAAGGGGAAGATGATAACAAATCCGCAATTACTTAGTGATGTTTACAAATCTGCATTATTTGTCGATACAACGAACACTGAAACAGAATATTTCATTTGCTCGAACGATTATTTTCTGACTCCGGATTCGATTCGACAAGATAGTCCCTCGACGTTGAGGTCTGTTAATAATGGCGCAGATTATATTATAATCACACACCCCAATTTTACAACCGTAGCACAAAGACTTGCACAGTTCCGGGCATCAAATTTCCCTGATACTTCAATAACCAATCCCAGAGTATTTGTTGCTGATGTTAATCAGGTTTATGATGAATTCTCCGATGGGTTACTCGATCCTATGGCTCTCAATTCGTTTGTAAAATATGCCTATGAAAATTGGCAATCACCAAGTCCATTTTACGTTGTCTTATTTGGTGATATGAGTGTTGATTACAGACGCGTTAATTCAAATAGCAGACCGAATTTCATACCTTCGATTCCATTTTTTACCCAACAGTATGGCCAAGCTCCCAGCGATAATATGATAGTTGCAGTATCTGGTGTTGACATAAATCCTGATCTGGCAATTGGCAGAATTTCCTGCGAAACAGTTGATGAAGCAAATGTTCTTGTTGATAAAATAATTAATTATCCTTCAGATAATTCTAAAGAATGGCGTCAAAGGGTTTTGCTCATGGCTTCAGGACTAAATCTTGCTGATGAGCAGCAGTTTCAATTTAATGACCGAAGCATAGATCTTGAGAGAGATTATTTAGAACCCAATGGAATCAACACCTCAAAAGTTTTCAGATATCCAAGTAAACCTGAGCATATTCCATTCCAGGGTGATGGAACTGACATACGTCTGGAATATAACAGGGGAAATGTGCTTTCGAATTATTATGGGCATGGCGGTGGTTCGCAATGGGATTTAACCTTTCTTGACGATGATATTGATCTGTTAGAGAATGAGGGAAGATTGTCAGCTGTTATAAGTGTTACCTGCTATACAGCACACTTTGATAATCAAACTGTTTTCGGGGAGCATTTCAATCGGGTTCCTGGTAAAGGAAGTATACTTTTCTTCGGCAGTTCCGGATTAACTTATTGGGGTGTTGCACAAAATATGAACAGGATTTTATTCAATATTATTTTTAATGAGCGGGATTTTATTTTTGGCAGAGCTGTTCAAAAGATGAAACAAAGAGTTAGTGGTGCCGGTTTGTACGGTTCGCAAGTTGCACTTCTTACCCTGCTTGGCGATCCTGTATTAAAACTTAATCTGCCTTCCAAACCTGATTTTAATATTAAAAGCGCCGACATAAGCATTTTTCCTGAGAATCCACTTGTTGGTGATACAGTTGCTTTGAAAGTTAATTACAGAAATTATGGATTGATATTTCCAAATGATTCTGTTTCAGTTGAAATATTTGCTTCCTCTGTAGATACCTCTTATAACGTTGTAACATTAAAGCGACCAAGTTTCGGAGAACGTGACTCAGTGATTATTCCGTGGATTCCCCCAAAGGGTGGACTATTTGAAATTACTGTTAAGCTAAACTCAACTTCGGTTATTCCGGAAGAGGATTACCAGGATAATGTTGCTTCAGCATATTTTCCAATATTTAATATTAGTGAACCAAACATTCTTGATCCAATTGACGGATTTGCTCAAAGCGGTAATAACCTTAAGTTCGTTTTTGTTGATGTAGGTTATTATGTAAATAAGAATTTAGCGTATTTTATTGAAATAGATACAACAACTAATTTCGATTCTCCAATTATCAATTCCGGAGCAATTTATCCTGTTGATGGTTTGTTGAAATGGACTTCACCGCAATTGCAGAATGGTAGTTACTTCTGGCGAACTAGAATTTTTGATTTCACCAATTACGGAAAATGGAGCCCGGTCAGATCATTTACAATTGGTATTGATACCGTTGATGGTTATTTAGCTAAAGGACGGATTTTGAAACGCTTCCAAAGCTATAATATGATTTATAATGAAGGATCGGAATACCTTGCATTGAATACTAAAATTCTTCCTCCCAAGCCATCCAATAAAAATTTTATCGAAGATTTAGTATTTGTAAACTCAGTTCTTGACTCAGTGGATTTGACGTCGATTACTACAGATGGGACATATATTTATTTTGGTAACCTTAGTTATTATGCCTATGACCCCACAAAAAATCCGCAGGGTAAATCAAGAATTTATAGAATCGGAACTGGTTTCAACGGAACTACCAAAGGTGAATACTACGGACCGTTTTCTGATTTTTATGAACCGATTAAAGACCATATTTTCTATCATAGTGATGGTTACATTTATATTCCAACAGGAAAAGCATACTGGTTAAAGCGCATCAATGTTTCTACAGGTGATACTAGTTCAGTTTTTGTGCCCGACGGGCTGTTAAATAAGGATAACGCTAAACCTGTTGATGGTTCATTCTATCTGGCCTCGGACGGTAATTACGTATACAATATTTCTCTTCGAGACAGCCTGCAAAATGACAAATACATTCTTCGAACCTTTGATCCGTCAAATGGCTGGACATTAGTTAAACCGGATTTCCCTTTAGCAGGAGGCAGCTATAATGGTTTCACGGGGTTTTTTGCCGCTAAAGGCTATTTGTATCCTTCCGAATATTTCCAGAGTAATTATATGCGAAGAATCAGAAGCTCAGATGGATTTTATGAAGAAGAATGGATCTCTCGTCAACCATTCCAGAGTTATTACTCCTGGGTTTATGACTGGGTGAATGACAGAGTGTATGCCTCGGTTTATCGTTCTTCCGGTTTTTCGCCAAAGTTTTCAGTTTTTTATGGAACCTATGTTGACGCAAATGGCTGGGTAACTTCTGATGCGGTTGGTCCGGCTTATAAATGGAATAATATAAGCTATGATCTGGAAAATCCAAGTTCATCGGGTAGTTTTGAAACTATGCTGCTTGGTCAGAATAAGTCAAGCAAAAAGTGGGATACTCTTGCAGTGAATATTCCATCAACATACAATCTTGAGTCAATTGATCCGCTCAAATATATTCAGCTGCAGATGCATTTCAGCCTTACAGATTCATCTTTTTCAGCAACTGACCAGATGAAACTGAAAAACTTAAACATTGATTACTCTACATTACCAGAAATACATATTACGAACCCCAGGCTCAAAATTTCTCCCGATTCTATCCTGCAGGGATTCAACACCACTGTATATTTTGATGCAGTTAATATTGGTGCATCTGATGCTGATAGTCTTCAACTTCTGTTTTATCTTAATAATTCAGACTCAGTATTCTATTCCCCTCAGATCACGGTAAAGGGGGATACTTTCAAAACCGTGCAACACGAATTTTCAACCGACACCTTAATATTCACAAATAATATTAATGTTGTGGGAATATTAAAAAGCCCTGAATACTATACTTTTAATAACATAACAAATAAAGACTTTTATATAGCCCGTGACTCTATTAATCCAAAGTTTTCCATTACTTTTGATGGAAAAGAAATACTTGATGAAGATATTATTTCAGCAACACCTAAAATTGTAATTCAGCTTGAAGATAACAGTCCATTACCAATAGATACCAGTTATTTTTCACTCATTCATAATAATTTACCTTTGCGATTCAGCAGGTCTGACATTACGTACAATTATGAACCTTATCCTAATTCAAGATTTACTATAAACTGGAATCCAAATCTACCGGATGGGAGGCATGTACTTGAAGTTCTTGCGAAAGATGCTTCAGGTAACTTCTTTGATACAACTTCATACAGAAAAGTATTTTCCGTTTATAATGAAACTGATTTGACTCAAGTATACAATTATCCCAACCCATTCAAAGATGATACATACTTTACATTTGAGCTTCGTGGAAAAGAACTTCCGGAAAAACTGAATGTTAAAGTTTTTTCAATTGCTGGCAGAAAAATCTATGAATTTGATATTCCAAAAGAACTTCTTCAAATAGGATTTAACCGGCATTACTGGAATGGTAAAGATCAGGATGGCGATGAGATTGCCAATGGGCTTTATTTTTACAAAGTTACTTTGAATTCTCCTGATAAAGTGAAAACTGTAACCCAGAAACTTGCCAAAGTAAAATAATATTTTAAGTGCTAGACATTTTGAAAATATCCAATGTAAAAACATATTTGCAATCAATTTCATTAAAATAATTTATCAGAGAGATTATGTGTGGAATTATTGGATACATTGGTGAGCGAAACTGCATTCCGATTTTAATTAGCGGACTCAAAAGGCTTGAATACAGGGGATATGATTCAGCCGGAATCGGAGTCCTTTCAGATGCGGAATCTGTGATTGTAAAAAAACCCGGAAAAGTTTCAAGCCTTGAAGAAAAAGTTGAACTGCTAAATTTAAGTTCAAATGTTGGGATTGGTCATACAAGGTGGGCAACTCACGGTCTTCCAAATGAAATCAATGCACACCCGCATTCTAATCAAAACGGCACTATCTCTTTAATTCATAATGGAATTATCGAAAATTATCAGACACTCAAAAAAGGGCTTCAGAAACTTGGTTATAATTTTATCAGCGAAACCGATTCAGAAGTTTTGCCGCATTTGATTGATAATTTCATATCAAGAGGTCATTCATTACTCAAATCTGTGCGTCTGGCTTTAAGCGAAGTTGAAGGCACTTATGGAATTGCAGTTATTTATTCCGGCGAACCTGACAAAATTGTTGTTGCAAGAAAAGGCTCACCTCTTATCATCGGAATCGGCAGCGATGAAAACTTTGTTGCTTCAGATGTTTCTGCAATTCTTGCTCACACTAAACAGGTGGTATACCTCGAAGATAATGAAATAGCCGAAGTATTCAGAGACCACTTCAATGCAAAAACCATTAGCGATGATGAAATTGAAAAAGAAGTTCATGAAATCAGTATGAGTCTTGAGGAAATCGATAAAGGCGGCTATCCTCATTTTATGCTCAAGGAAATCATGGAGCAGCCGGAGTCAGTTCGGAACTCGATGAGAGGAAGAATTTTACTCGAAGAAGGCAATGTAAAGCTTGGCGGTTTAGCTGAAGTTGCAGATCGGCTGGCAAAATCTAAAAGAATTATTATTTCAGCTTGCGGAACTTCGTGGCATGCAGGTCTTGTGGGTGAATATATGATTGAGCAGTATGCCAAAATTCCAACTGAAGTAGAATATGCTTCTGAATTCAGGTATAGAAATCCAATCATAAATCCTGATGATTCAGTATTCTTCATATCACAAAGTGGTGAAACGGCAGATACTTTAGCCGCATTAAAGGAAGCAAAGAATAACGGAGCTTTGGCTTTAGGGATCTGCAATGTGGTGGGAAGTTCAATTGCACGTGAAAGTATTGCAGGAGTTTACACACATGCAGGTCCTGAAATAGGAGTTGCTTCAACAAAAGCGTTCACTTCTCAGTTGGTTGTACTTGCGCTTATCACTTTACTCATAAGTCGAAAGCGGGGAATGAGTTTAGAAGAAGGGAAAAAAATTGCTGAAGAGTTGAACAGTATTCCGGAAAAAATAAATTTAATTCTTTCAAAGAATGATGAAATAAAAAACATTGCTGAAAAATATTGCAATGTGAAAAATTTTCTTTATTTAGGTAGAGGTTACAATTTCCCGGTTGCACTCGAAGGAGCACTAAAGCTGAAAGAAATTTCTTACATTCATGCTGAAGGATATCCTGCTGCCGAAATGAAGCATGGCCCTATTGCTTTAATTGATGACAATATGCCAGTAGTTTTTATTGCGCCAAAGGATTCCATTTACGATAAAGTTATTAGCAACATCGAAGAAGTCCGTGCTCGCGGAGGGAATATCATTGCAATTGTAACCGAGAAAGATGAAAATATGAATCGGCTTGTTGATCATTCAATTAAAATACCGGATACAATTCCGATGCTAATGCCGATATTAGCTTCAATTCCGCTTCAGCTTTTAGCTTATCATATTGCAGTTAAAAAGGGATTGAATGTAGACCAACCCAGAAATTTAGCCAAAAGCGTAACTGTTGAATAAACGTTATTATCTTTACTTTTTACTTTAAAGGAAAATAATTATTTTTGGCTTCCAAAAGACGGGCAGATAGCTCAGTCGGTAGAGCAAAGGACTGAAAATCCTTGTGTCGGGGGTTCGATTCCCTCTCTGCCCACTTTACTTAGAGGCGTTACCGACCGCCTCTTTTTTATTTTAAAGCTGTTAAACCATTTACTTAAATTTGAATTCAGATAAGTAGCTGACTATATTTGCAATAAATTATTTGCATCCCAAATGAAAACCAAAATTATTCTCGAAACTAATTTCCCTGAACTAAAACTTGTGAAACGCGGAAAGGTAAGGGATATCTATGAGGTTGAAGATTTTTTCCTGATTGTTTCTACCGACCGGCTTTCTGCATTTGATGTGATCATGAATCAGGGAATTCCAAATAAAGGTAAAGTTCTTACAAAAATCTCTGAGTTTTGGTTTAAGTTTTCTGAAAATATTGTTAAGAACCACCTCTTATCAACCAACGTTAATGAATTCCCTGAAGTATGCTCGAAATATAAAGACGAATTAGAAGGACGCAGTATGCTTGTTAAAAAGGCAAGCGTATTTCCCATTGAAAGTGTTGTAAGAGGATATATTTCCGGATCGGGTTGGATTGATTATCAGCGAACAGGAAGTATTTGCGGAATTAAATTACCTTCAGGCCTTGTTGAATCTGAAAAATTATCTGAACCAATTTTTACTCCCGCGACAAAAGCTGAATTTGGTTTACACGATGAAAACATTTCAGAAAAAATTGCAGTTTCAATTGCCGGGGAAAAAGCGGTTTCTTTCATCAAACAGAAAACCATTGAGATTTACAAGCAGGCAAGTGCATTTGCATTAAGCAAAGGAATAATCATTGCCGATACTAAAATGGAATTCGGCAGTTTTAATGATGAGATAATTCTTGTCGATGAACTATTAACTCCTGATTCCTCCAGATTTTGGCCTCTGGAAAAATATCGAAAGGGAAGTGCCCAGGAAAGTTTCGATAAACAATTTGTAAGAGACTATTTAATATCAATCGGATTCAATAAACAGCCACCGCCTCCTGAACTTCCCGAGGATGTTATAGAAAAAACAAGTGAAAAATATCTTGAAGCACTCTTCAAATTAACCGGTGGACAGGTAAGCTAAATGTTTCCGCTGCAAATCAGAGTCGTTGATAAAATTGATCTCTCTGTTAAATGGGATGATGGCAGTGAGTCAGTTATAAAATTGAACAAGCTTCGCAGATTTTGTCCGTGCGCTACTTGCCTCTCTGAACTTGAAAAGCAGAGCAAAACATATATCCCGATTTTTTCGTTGGATCAGGTAAGTGTGAAGGAAATTAATACTGTTGGTAACTACGGATTGATGATAACCTGGCAAGATGGACATAAAACTGGTATATATGAATTCCCGTTTATTAGAATGTTAGCCGGCAATTAATTGGAAATCATAAATGATTCTTCCCAATCAGCTTACAATATTAAGAATAATACTGACACCGGTATTTTTATTCTTCTTTCTGACAAACAATCCGGAATTGCGCCAAATCTCATTGATAATTTTTATTCTTGCTGCATTAACTGATTGGTATGATGGCTGGCTTGCGCGAAAATTTAATTATATAACTAACTGGGGAAAGTTTTGGGATCCGCTTGCTGATAAAATATTAACTTCTGCCGGATTTATTGCTCTTGTTGTTGCAGGTAAATTGGAACTCTGGATGGTGATTATAATAATTACAAGGGATATAATGATCACAATTCTCAGAAGTTTAGCAAACTATAAAGAGGTCCTCTTCGTAACTGAAAAATCAGCTAAATGGAAAACCGCTTTACAAATGACATTTTTGTATTACGTTTTAATTCTGACAGTATTTGAATCAAGCAGTTTATTGAATACTAATCAAAAAAAATTTTTGCAAGTGTTACTCAATGAAAATCTGGTTTACTTTGGAATGTTGATAATTACAATTCTAACCTTTTATTCCGGTGTTAACTATTTATATAAAAACAGACAACTTTTAAGGAAGCTGATTTTAAGTGAAAATTAATTTTATTGATAAATTTTTAGGATCAGGATTCTTCACAGGCTACATACCTTTTGCTTCAGGCACTTTTGGAAGCCTGGCTGCATTGATTATTTATATTGCTATTCCGGGATTTGATAATGCTTATATAATTATTCCACTGATTTTTCTGTCAATAATTTATGGTATTTACGTTGGAAGCAAGTTTGAAAAAGTTTATGGGAAAGATCCTGCAGAATGTACAATTGACGAGGTTATCGGAATGTGGATATCATTGATTTTTTTACCGAAGAGTTTTGCAATTTATGTAACAGCATTTTTCATTTGGAGAATTATTGACATAATAAAAATTTTTCCAATCAGAAAGCTTGAAAAACTTGATGGCGGATTGGGAATTGTGGCTGATGATGTTCTTGGCGGAATTTATAGTTTAATAATTATTCATTTAATTTTGTACCTGATTAAAAACCTTTAATAAATTGATAAAAAATGAACGTTTATTTAATTACAATTGGCGAAGAAATTCTTATTGGGCAGACAATAAATACTAATGCTGCATTTCTGGGAGAAAAGCTTTCAGAAAACAACTTTGATGTTATAAAGTCTGTCACTGTTGCAGATGAAGAATCTGATATACTGGATGAATTTAAACATGCTTTTAATAAAGCCGATATTACAATTATAACCGGTGGCCTTGGTCCAACACACGATGACATTACAAAAAAGTGTATTCAAAAATTCTTCAGGTCTAAACTTATACCAAACAACGAAGTGCTTTCAGACATAAATTCATTTCTTGAGAAACGCGGAAGAAAGATTTCAAAAGCTCTTGAAGATCAGGCTTTGGTACCTCATAACGCACAGGTAATAAGAAATTATTTCGGAACAGCTCCCGGACTCCTGCTTGAAAAAGATAACAAGTTATTTGTATCGATGCCCGGTGTTCCCCAGGAAATGAAGAGCATGTTTTTAAATTCCGTTTTACCAATTCTTAATGAACGAAGAATCGGTGATACAAACTTTGTTCAAAGATTGACACTTCAGACAACCGGAATTCCTGAATCAATGCTTTCTGAAAGACTGGGAAATCTGACTGAACTTCTTGAAGGTGCTAAACTTGCCTTTCTTCCAAATCCTTTCGGTGTTAAGCTTCGTATAACAGTCTCAGAGCATAATGAGGAAATTGCGAGAAATAAACTTCAGGAAATTGAACAAAGGATCAGAACTAAAGTCGGTAGGTTCATTTTTGGGAAATATGATGAAACCCTAGAAGAAATTGTCGGCAGATTACTAACTGAACGCGGCTTAACCATTTCCGTGGCAGAATCTTGCACGGGCGGAATGATTTCAAACATGCTGACAAATGTTAATGGAAGCAGTGCTTATTTTCAAAGAGGAGTAGTTGCATACAGCAATGCTTATAAAGTAGAAATTTTAAGTGTGAATGAAGATACACTTGCACAATTCGGTTCAGTAAGTCTGGAAGTCGCCCGTCAGATGGCTGAAGGTGTCAGAAGCACAAGTGGTTCTGATTTAGGATTATCTTCTACCGGAATAATGGGCCCACGAGGTGCAACTCCCGAAAAACCTGTCGGTCTGGTTTATATTGGATTTTGTGATGATAAACTTTGCACTGCCAGGAAATTTATTTTTGGTAACGACAGATTAACTAATAAACAGCGAACAGCCCAGGCGGCTATTGAAACTATCAGAAGATATTTATTAGGTATTAGCATTGATGATTAGACTTTTTATCGCCCTGAAAATTCCATCTGCTATCGTTGAAAAAGTAATTGAACTCAGGAATGAAATTGTAGTGACAAATTCTTTATTTAAGTGGGAGCCTGCTGATAAACTTCATCTGACATTAAAGTTCATAGGTGAATTTCCCGAAGAAAAATTATCTGAGTTAATCCATTCATTAAGTTTTTTAAACCATTTGCCAAAAATGCGTTTGAAGCTTGGAAGATTCGGGTTCTTTTTTTCAAAAAAAGATCCACGAATTTTATGGATTGGATTAAATTCAGAAAAAAATCTTGTTGAACTTGTGGAAAAATTAAACCGTGAGATAAGTATATTTGGCATCGAGCCCGAAGTAAGAAAATTTAAAGCTCACCTTACACTATTAAGAATAAAAAACAATTTTCCCGGCGAATTAATTAAAAAGTTTGAAGAATATGATGTTCCTGAATTAAGCTTTGTATCTGAAAAGATAATTCTGTTTAAAAGTGAATTAAAGCCGTCAGGATCCGTTTACACCGAAATTAAATCATTTGACTTAAACTGAATTGGAGGAAAAATGAGCACTGAAAAAGATCAGAAGCTGAAAATTATTGAAGAAGCAATTGCCAGTATAGAAAAAACCTATGGCAAAGGCTCAATCATGAAACTTGGCGATGGAGTGATTACCAATGTTGAATCAATTCCCACTGGTGCACTGTCTCTGGACTATGCTCTTGGGATTGGTGGAGTTCCACGAGGAAGAATTACGGAAATTTATGGACCCGAATCGAGCGGAAAAACCACTCTTTGTCTTCACATAATCGCTGAAGCACAGAAGGCTGGCGGTTTGGCTGCATTCATAGATGCTGAACATGCGCTTGATGTTAATTATGCCAAAAGACTCGGCGTTGACACAACAAATCTTCTTCTTTCACAGCCGGATTATGGAGAGCAAGCTCTCGAAATTACCGATACACTTGTAAGAAGTAATGCGATTGATGTGATTGTTATCGATTCAGTTGCGGCACTTGTTCCCCGATCTGAAATAGAAGGAGAGATGGGCGATGCAACTATGGCAGTTCAGGCAAGGCTTATGTCGCAGGCTTTAAGAAAACTTACCGGCGCTATATCAAAATCAAAAACCTCTGTAATTTTTGTGAATCAATTAAGAAGCAAAATCGGAGTTATGTTTGGAAATCCTGAAACTACTACCGGAGGTAATGCATTAAAGTTTTATGCTTCACTCAGAATTGATATCAGACGCATTGCTGCAATTAAAGAAGGAACTGACGTTATCGGGAACCGGACAAAAGTGAAAATTGTGAAGAGTAAAGTTGCTCCTCCCTTCAAGGAAGTTGAGTTTGATATTCTTTACAATGAAGGAATAAGTAAAACCGGTGATTTGATAGACCTTGCAACCAACTTTGGAATAATAAAGAAAAGTGGTGCGTGGTTTACCTATGATGAAGACAGATTTCAGGGTCGTGAACAGTTAAAAACTAAACTTGTTGAATTTCCAGATCTTTATCAAAAGCTTGATAAAGATGTTAAAACAAAACTTGGTATGCTTCCTGCTGTTGAGGTTAAAACAGAAGAGAAATCACTTACAAAAGAAAAAGAAAAGAAAAAATAATACTGTATTAATTTTGGTATGAAGGTCATTCGTATTCAGAAAAAGGATGAGCGCAATGTGATAGTTCTTTTTGATGAAGGTGATAAGCTTATCCTGTCTTACGAAGTGTGTGTTAGAAACGGGCTCCGGAAAGATAAAGAAATTTCACGGAGCCTTTTTGATTCTCTTCTTGTGGAAAATCAGAAATATCATATAAAGCAAAAAGCATTTACTTTGATTGGACGCAGGCTGCATTCCTCCCGCGAGCTTGAAATAAAATTAAGGCAAAAAAAATATGATGCCCATCTTGTTTCCAGTGTTATTGAAGAACTGGTTCAGAACAGCATTATTGATGACAAGAAATTTGCTGAAGAGTTTGCAGAAGAAAAAATCAGACTAAAACTATGGGGAAATAAAAAAATTGAATCCGAGCTTATTAAAAGAGGAATCTCACGGCAAATTGTCAATCAGGTGGTATCGGACTTATTCGCGGAAAAAGAATCTTTAGCAAATGCAGGTTCACTTGCAGCCAGGAAATTGAAACAGCTCAGAGTCAGAGATTATGATGATTTAATCCTTCGTCAAAAACTTTTAAACTTTTTAATTCAGCGCGGATATGATTATGATGAGGCAAAGAATGCTGTCAACACTGTGATGAGTTCAAAGGATATCAACTTATGAATGCCGGAAGATTCAATATCATCCGCGAAATTTCACGTATGCTTACAACCTCTGCTGCTTCGTTTATCGAAAACCATTTTCTTCTTCGCAATTCTTTTTCCGGAAAATTATCGAGAAGTTTTATTACTTCCATTGAAAAAACCACAATGGAATTCTTTCCTGTTGATTTATTCAAAATGAAATGCCCGAGTTCGATGGTCTCATTTGTTCCGATAACACCTGCTTCTTCGTAAGCTTCCTTTTTTGCCGACTCAAATGCGGAAAGATTAAACTCTATATATCCCTTGGGAATTATCCATTTTTTTTTCTTAATCGAGGTAATCAACAAGATTTCTATACTGCCTTTTTCTTTTCTGAAAGGAATGACAGCAGACTGGTTTATGTTAAGTTCAATTTTCAAATAATTAGCTTGCTCAAAAAGGTTACTACAAATCCTGTTGAAATATACCTGAATAATTTCCCGGATTCTTTGTTCTAAACTTATACTAATCTTTTAATGAAAGTTAAGACAGAATTACTTAATGAAAAAATAACTGAGAATGACATTCAAAAATATCACTTGAATTATTTTTTTAATAAATGATTTATTTATTTTATGACAACTGAAAAATTCATAAATAGGAGATCTTAATAAATGAATCAAAATGATCAGAACCTTTCTGCTTATGAAAAAGCTGCCGGCAAGGGAATTGATCCAAGATGCATTCCACAAAAGTTAACATCATCTGTTCCTGTTGATAATGAAATCATTTACCCTGAATATCCTGATACTGACCACGAAACCTGGAAAACTTTGTTTAAAAGGCAGATGAAATATTTACCCGGAAAAGTTTGCCAGGAATATCTCGATGGTGTTCATAAGTTGAATTTTTCAGAGGATAAAATTCCATCATTAAAAGAAATAAGTTCCGTTTTCAAGAAGGAAACCGGCTGGAAGATTGCCCGTGTGCCCGGATTGATTCATGAACAGAATTTTTTTGAACTTCTTCAGCAAAAAATATTTCCTTCAACCGATTACATTCGAGGGAAAGAAGAACTCGATTATACTCCGGCACCGGATTTATTTCATGATATTTTTGGTCATATGCCTTTATTGACTAACAAAAATTTTGCTTCATTTTATCAGATGTTTGGAGAGGCTGCATTAAAAGCTGAAGGTCCTTTGAGAACAAAACTGGAAACATTTCACTGGTTCACAGTTGAATTCGGATTAATAAGACAAAAAGAAGGGCTGAGAATTTACGGTGCTGGTATTGTTTCCTCATCCGGTGAGGTTCAACATGCATTATCAACAGAAGTTGAAGTTAAAGATTTTGTGCCTGAAGAATTGGTTAATCAGCCTTATGAAGTCTGGCATCTTCAGCCGGTGCTTTTTGCTATCGAATCATTTGAGCAGCTTGAGGAAGGTTTCAAAGAGTGGACTAAGAGAAACAATCTTCTTAAATGAACTTTTAATTTATGTTATTGTTATGATTACTGAATTATTAAACTATTTTGTTTATTCAGAAATTTGTAAAAATAAATGAGGAATGTTTTATGTTAAAAGAAGGAATGAAAGCCCCCGCTTTCAAATTAAAAAATCAGGATGGTAAAACTGTTTCACTTTCCGACTTCAAAGGGAAAAATGTTGTGCTTTATTTCTATCCCAAGGATAATACTCCTGGCTGTACACTTGAAGCTTGTAATCTCAGAGATGATTTCCCTAAATTCGGAAAGCTTGATGCAGTAATTCTCGGTGTAAGTCCGGATTCAGTTGAGTCGCACAAAAAATTCGCTGAAAAGTTTAAGCTCCCTTTTGACTTGCTGAGTGACGAGAGTAAAGAAATGCTTGAAAAATACGAAGTCTGGAAAGAAAAAAGCATGTATGGTAAAAAATATATGGGTGTTGAAAGAACAACCTATGTTATTGATGGCAACGGAAAGATTAAGAAAATATTTAACAAAGTAAAAGTTGAAGGTCATAATAAAGAGTTAATGGAAGCTTTGAAAGCTTAAGTTTAAAAAGGAGATAAAATGGTTTACATTACGCGACGAGAAACATTTGCTGCCGCTCATCGTCTTTTTAATCCTGAACTGACGGATGAAGAGAACTACAAATTGTATGGTAAGTGCAGTAATCCTAACTGGCATGGTCATAATTACACCCTTGAAGTTGTGGTGGCAGGCAAACCGGATCCCTCAACAGGATTTGTGATGGATATAAAACAGTTGAAAGAAATTATCAGAAAAAATGTAATAGAAAAAGTTGATCATAAAAATCTGAATATTGATACTGATTTTATGATTGGAATTCTACCGTCTGCCGAAAACATTGCCATAGCAATTTGGAGACAGCTTGAAGATAAAATTCCAAGCGGTAAACTCTACTCAGTAAAACTATACGAAACAGAAAACAACTATTTTGAATACAAAGGAGAATAATTTGAATCACTCAAGAATTGAAGAGCTGATCAAAAACCTGCTTGTAGAGGTAAATGAAAATCCTGAAAGAGAAGGGCTTCAAAAAACTCCTTCACGAGTTGCAAAAGCATATGAATTTTTAACCTCCGGTTACCATCAGGATATTTCAAAAGTCCTGAATAATGCAATTTTCAATGAAAAATACGATGAGATGGTGCTAGTTAAGAACATTGATTTCTACAGTATGTGTGAACATCATCTTCTTCCGTTTTATGGAAAAGTTCATCTTGCGTACATTCCTAACGGCAAAATTATAGGTCTTAGTAAGATTCCAAGAATTGTTGATGTTTTTGCCCGAAGATTGCAGGTTCAGGAGAGGATGACGCAGCAAATTGCCGATACACTTGAGCAATATCTTCAGCCTTCCGGAGTAGCCGTAGTTGCTGAGGCATTTCATATGTGCATGATGATGCGTGGAGTTGAAAAACAAAACTCGTCTGCCACTACAAGTGCAATGCACGGTATCTTTAAAGATGATGCGAGAACCAGAACAGAATTTTTAGATTTAATATCGCATAAAATATTATGAATGAAACAATGAATACCGGCGTCTGGGTTACAGGTGCCAGTTCCGGGATTGGAAAAGCTGTTGCAGAGGAGTTCGCGAAAATAGGTGCACAGGTTTTTATCAGTGCCAGACGTGTAACCGAACTCGAGAGATTAAAACAAAACCTCGGCGATGATGGATTGAAAGTTCATATCTTTCCCTGCAATGTTGCTTCTTCGGCAAACGTTGAGCAAACATTTAAGAAAATCTCTGCTGAGCATCCGGTAAATTGTTTAATTAACAATGCTGGTATCACTTCCTTTAAATCTGCTGAATCAAATTCAATAAATGAAATCAACGATATAATAAACACAAATCTTTTAGGCTCTATTTACGCTATTAAATCTGTCTTGCCACACATGATTCAGAACGGCGGAGGTACAATAATTAATATTTTATCAGTGGTTACAACCAAAGTGTTTACAAATAGCAGCGCTTATTCTGCCTCGAAACTCGGATTGAAAGCGTATGCTGATGTTTTGAGAGAAGAAGTAAGAAAATATAAAATCAGAGTCATCAACATTTCACCTGGAGCAACATACACTCCAATCTGGAATACCGATGCTCGAAAGAAGTATGGCGATAGAATGATGAATCCTGAGGACGTTGCCCGAATTACCGTTTCTGCTTTTCTGCAAAAAGAAAATATTGTAAATGAAGAAATAATTATTAGGCCAATTGAGGGAGATATTTAATTATGTATTCATCCGAACTAGTAATTGTGACAGGTGCAAGCAGGGGAATCGGCAGAGCAATTGCAAATAAATTCGCCTCTGAGCACAAAGATGTGATGTTATTCGGAAGGGATGAAGAAGCGTTAGAAACTGTATACCACGAAGTTCGCAGGTTCAAAGTTGAGTCTGAATTTTTTGCCGGAGATGTTGCCGACGAGGAGTTTGTTAACCGCTCAGTAAAACAGATTTTGGATAAATATGGAAAAGTGGATCACCTTATCAACAATGCCGGGATGGGGATATTCAAACGATTTGTTGATTCAGAACTAAAAGATTTTAAGCAACAAATTGACACTAATCTTTATGGAATCTACAATTTTACGAAAGCCGTGGTCAATAGTATGATAAGCAAAAGAAGTGGTTCAATTATAAATATTTCCTCACTGGCAGGAAAAAATTCATTTGTTACGGGGACAATGTATTCCGCTGCAAAACATGCAGTGATGGGATTTACTAAATCCTTAATGCTGGAATTAAGGGAATATAACATCAGGGTTGCGGTGGTTTGTCCTGGTTCAGTTGACACCGAGTTCTTCAATACTACTGACATTAAACCAAAGCTTGAAAAAATATTGAAGCCCTCTGATATTGCTGAGATTGTGTCTTCGATTGTAAAACTCCCCCCGAATGCTTTAATGAGCGAGGTTGATGTCAGACCAACAAATCCAAATTAAAAAGCCGGCTGTTAACGCCGGCTAAAAAAACAATAAAATAAGATATTAATTGTCATCTTCGGGATTGAAGAACCTGCCTTTTCTATTCCCGTTTTTCATATCACGCCATTGTTCTCTATGTTCTCTAAATTCACGAATTTTTCCCCATTCCTTTTGTTGCTCGGGGGTAAGTAATTCGTAGATATCCATCAGATGATTTTCTCTTGCAAGGGCAATTTTATGATGTGTTTCATTCATCTTAGAAACTTTATTAAGAACGTCGTTTCGGTTAACCGGGTGTTTACCTTTAAGTTCTCTCATTTCAATTTTTTGTTTATCCAGTTCAGATTTAAGATCAATCATAAGTTTTTGATGCTCATTTCTCAAAGTTTCAATTTTATCTTTTTGTTCTTCTGTTAGATTTAATCGATCGTGAATTTTTTCTTTGAGCATCATTCTTTTCTGTGATATTACTGCCGGTGCTGCAAGAATTACAATTAAAAGAACTGTAAGGGTTGTTTTTAGTGAACTTTTCATTTTTGATCCTTTCTTTGATTTTGTTTTTGTGTGTTTGACACTATAAAACTATTTTTGGTTTAAACAAGAGATCATTAAACCATATTTGAAGAGCAAGTGTCAAATAGCTGAGATAAAAATGACATCAAATAAAGAAGATTTTCAGTTAATTAATGATTTCCTTGCAGGTGATGAAAATTCATTTAATAAAATTGTTCTTAAATATCAAAAACAGATTTATTGGCACGCACGCAGGATGACAGGTAATCATCTCGATGCAGATGAAGTAGTGCAGGAGGTTCTTTTAACCATGTATAAAAAAATCAGGGACTTTAAATTCAAATCTTCGCTTTATACATGGATATACCGCATCACTTCAACACGTTCAATCAATTTTTTAAGAAGAAAAAGCCTTAGGAATTTTTTCTCAACCAATGATGATGAAGCACAGGAGTTAAAATCAGGCAATGACATAATTATTGATCTGGAGGTTAGAGAACAAGTGGTTGCAATCGAAAAACTTCTTCAGAAAATTCCTGCAAGGCAAAGAGAGGTTTTTATAATGAGGCACTATGACGAACTAACTTATGAAGAGATTTCTAAAATTTTAGGGAAGAGTGTTGGTGGACTGAAAGCAAACTATTTTAATGCAGTAAAAAAATTATCGGAGATGGTGAAAAATGAAAAAAACTGATCAAATTATTAAATATTTAGATGGTTCTCTCGATTTTAATGAAAGAGATGAATTCGAAAAAGAATTGAATTCATCAGAAGAATTAAAATCCGAATATGAACAGCTGAAAAGTAAATTGAATTTTCTTAAAACAATCAAAAATCCTGAACTTGATGAAAGGTATTTTTCAAACCAGATTTACCAGCTGAGAAATAAATTAAAGCCGCAAAAAAGTTTTTCACTGAAAAAATACATTATTGAATACAGTTCGGCTATCGCTGTCTTACTTATAGCAGTTCTTGTTTTCGTTTTCAACAGTCGATTTCAAAATGAAAAAACTGAAAAGCTTATTTCGTTAGAGATTGAGGAAATTCAAGGCACAGAACTGAGTGAAGTTATTAAAGAAAACTTCACAACCGATGAAATAATAGAAATTAATCCTGAGAAAAGCGATTCGGTTATTGACGAAATGATAATTGAAGAATTGAATGGGCTTACAGATTTTCCGGATAATGCAATTAGCCTTAGCATTAATGATCTCGATGATCTTTATGCTGAATTAAATCCTCAAGAGATGGAAATGATCTATTCAACTATGATAAACAAAAATATAATTGACAGGTAAAAAATGAAAAACAGTTTTATTTTCCTGACCATAATGGTACTCATATTTTCTTCTTCATTTTTATTTTCACAACCTGAAAAAATGAAAGATAAGAAAGTAAGAGAGAAGATGAATAAGCTTGAAAAAATCAAGCTTATGGAAGAAATGGATCTAAATGAAGAAACGGCGATCAGGTTTTTTGCCAGAAGGAATGAACATCAGGATAGAGTCAGGGCTATCGAAGATGAACTTGACGCATCAGTTAGAAATCTTGAAGCTCTTATTAAAAATAAGACGTCAAAAGAAAATGAAATTAAAACAGAAATATCAAATTTTACCCGGCTTCAGAGAAGAAAAGCGGAGGAAATTGATTCATTTATTAATTCTTTGAATGACATACTAACTACTGAACAAATCGCCACGTTGATTGTATTTGAAAAGAAATTCAGAGACGAAATCCGCACTTTGATTGTTAAAGGGAGGAACAAATTCAAAAACGATGATTAGTGTGATCTATTAAAAGATTTTGGTTGTTGATTTTCTGTTGCAACAAGCATATTTTTGGCATCGTTATTTGCGGAAGTGGTGAAATTGGTATACACGCTACTTTGAGGGGGTAGTGCCGGTTCCGGCGTGCGGGTTCAAGTCCCGCCTTCCGCACAAGTACTACCCGAAATTACTTTCTATTCTTTAAACATTAATCACTTGATAAAATTCTTTTTGCCACTTATCTGTTCGCGTTAATGATAGTAAATAATAACCAGTTTTTACTTCCGTTGATTTCTTCAGCATCTGTTCTTAGAAAAGAAAAACTATTAAAGTTGTTAATTGAAAATGCTCTTAAAAATTCAATATCTTCAGTAAAAATTTATGAAACTTTGCTGCAAACCTATCTTTTTGCCGGATTCCCGTCCGCTCTTATTTCATTAAAGATTGCCGGAAAAATTTTTGATTATCGTGGAAGAAATAAGCCCTTACTTTCAATTAAAGAATTACAAACCAAAGGCGCTGCTGCCTGTAAAAGAATATATGGCGACAGATATGAAAAGCTCATCAAGAATGTGAGCTCATTTTCAATTGATTTATCTGATTGGTTAATTACTGAAGGCTATGGAAAAGTATTAAGCAGAAAGTCACTCGGATTGAAGCAGCGGGAATTATGTATCATATCTATTCTTGCATCAATGAAGTATGAAGAGCAATTGATTTCTCATTTATTTGGCGCTGCTCGTCTAAAGATTAAACCGGAAACCATTTATGACTTATTTGATAATCTCAAAGTAATTGATAAAAGCGGAAGTGAGTTTGGTTTGAAATTATTAAACAAAATCTTAAAAATAAAATCTAAAGAGACCTAGAGTGCACTAAATAGTACATAAGCACTAAAAGTCAAAACCTCAAGATTCTTTTCATCCGAATGCTTTCCGAAGAAATTGAAAAAATTATATTTTGCTACCAAATCAATGCTAAGAAGTGAGAGAAACTTCAAATCAATTCCGGCACCTCCGCTCATTCCATATCTTGATTTCTGTCCTTCTGCATAGCTTGAGCCATCCCTCGTTATTTTTAACTCACCGAAATTATTGTAGGATAAATCAGCAGTTAAGTATGGAGTAATTGGTCCGGTGAGGAAATTATATTCAAGCCCGGCACCAAAAGAAAGTATATTCCAGATTGATTCGACACTGATATTATCAGTTTTTTCTTCCGAGCTGAATGAGTGATAATTTACATATGCAATTGGGCTAAATGATAATGATGAAACACCAAATTTTCCTTTAAGCCCAAAATGGTAATCTTTCTTAAAGCCGGCACCACCTTTTGAAATCTGCGTAATTAGATTTTCCGGTTTAGTGATTTTTGTAATTCCACCTCCGATTCCCAGATAGAATGATTGGCCGAATGAAAAATCTGGCGAAGCATTAAAAAGAATTGTAAGCAACACAAGTTGCAATAAAGTTTTTTTAGGATTTGATGAATTTTTCACAGTCAAATATAAACAAGTTTTAATCATTTAACACTTTTCTTTAAGTAAATGGCTATATTTGGTTAAATGGCTTGACATTATAAAACAGTGAGGTTTATATTTGGACCGTTAGATATTAAGCTGAAAGTTAAATTTAGCTTTTATTTCCAAACTGAGAGGTGCATTCAAAAGTAATGAAAAATGATTCTTGCCCTGAAACAAATTCTCCTTCAATAAATTTCTTAAACTTTCATTCACATCTGATCTGATTCAATGAAAAAGTATTTCATAATTATTCTTTTGTATTTTTTCATCACAAGCCTTTATGCGCAAAATGCTGCGGATGTTTTCAATGAAGCAATGCATTATTACAATAATTTTCGTTATTCCGATGCAGTTAAAACATTTGAAAAACTTGAAACCAATTTCAAATTGAGCGATGAACTCTATTCATCAACCAGGTATTATATTTCAGAGTCATTGCTTAATTTGGGAAAAGTCAGGCATGCTTCTGAAGGATTTGAATTTCTGGTGAATAATTACCAATGGTCTCCGTTCAGAAGCAAATCTTTGTATAAACTTGGACTGATATATTTTGACGAGAAAAAATTTGAGCAATCCAGAAAAAAGTTTTCACAGTTACTTGATGAATATCCCGAGAGCGAATTTACAGGCTCAGCATTATACTGGATTGGCGAATCTTATACCGCTGAAGGTAATTATAATGAATCAATATCATTTCTTGAAAATGCTGTTGCAGACAAGAAAAAGAATAAGTTCATTGATCAATCAATATATACTTTGGCTTCTACTTATGAACGATTGGGAGATTATAAAAATGCAGTCAAGTATTATGATCAGCTTTTATCTTTTCATCGGAGCAGCCCGTTACTTGTAAAAGCGCAGATGAGAATAGGATTATGTTACTTTAAACTCAACGATTACCAGTCGGCAATTCTTGAATTAAGTAATCCGAATTTGAAAAATCTTTCAGCCGATATGCACGCTGAGTGTCTTTACTTGCTTGCAAATTCACATTACCGTGTACAGGAATACAATAAGTCAGAGGAAAAATTCATTGAAATAATTCAAACTTATCCCGGAAGTAAGATTATAAGAGATGTCAAGTATGGATTAGGCTGGAGCTATTTCCAGCAAAAAAAATATCAGGATGCATTTAAAGTTTTTAATTTTTTAGTTGAAGGGGCAGATTCAATTTCTGAAAAATCAGCTTTCTGGCGTGCTGAATCAAAAAGATATGCCGGTCAGGAAACTGAAGCACTGAATCTCTACAATGAATTTCTAAGTAAATATCCTTACAGTAGTTTAGTGCCTGCTGCGAATTACCATCTGGGAATAATTTATTTTAGCAATAATAAAACAGATCTTGCTGAAAGATATTTAATCACCTCGACATCTGCTTCTGATCCAACTATAAGAATTAAATCTTTTACAATGCTTGGGGAGCTTGCTTTAGATAAGAAACAGTATTCTTCCGCTAAGAATTATTTTGAATCTGGATTAAATGTTTTAACTGATAAAAGTGAGAATCTTAATCGAATAAAACTGGGACTCGGAATCAGCTATTCTTTTTTGGGCCAGCCAGACAAAGTAATTGAATATCTTTCAGATGTTGAGGAAGATGATCCTTCATTCGAAGCAGACAAAGTACAGTTTTTTATTGGTGAAGCACTTTTCTCAAAAGGGAGCTATAGAGAAGCAATAGAAAAATATAGTAAAGTAAATACCGATGCGCCCGTTGTAGCTAATCTTGCACTCTACGGGAAAGCATATTCATATTTCAACCTCGCAGACTATGAGAACGCTTCATATTACTTTTCAGATTTCAATAAAAAATTTCCCAAAGATTCTAAAGTAGTTGATGCTAAATTAAGATTAGCAGACAGCTACTATGGTAACAAGAACTATGAAGCATCAAGCAAGATTTATAAAGAACTGTTTCAAACAGGAGGCAGTGCAATTGATAATCCTTACGTTTATTATCAGTATGCACAAGCACTTTTCAAATCAGGTAATTCATCTCAAGCAATAAACGAATTCCGGAATCTCCAGCAAAAATTCCCTGCATCAGAATATTCTGATGAAGCATTATTCACTGTCGGATGGATTTATTTTCAGCAAAACAATTTCGATGCTTCGATTAACAGTTATAAAGAAGTGCTTGTAAAGTATCCGTCATCAAACCTCGCACCTATTGTTCATTACTCGATTGGCGATGCTTATTTCAATATGGCGATTTATGATTCTGCAATTACGAATTATCAGCGTGTTTTAACCCGATTTCCTGGCAGCGAATATGTTTTTGATGCTGTAAACGGAATTCAGTACAGTTATGTTGTTCAGGGGAAACAGGATCTTGCAATTAAAACAATCGATGAGTTTGTTAACCGTAATCCAAAGCTGGCTTCTTCTGATCAGATTTATTTCAAGAAGGGAGATATTTATTACAATGGGAAAGATTACCCTAAAGCAATTTCTAGTTACAAAGAATTTATTTTGAAATTCCCCGGCAGCAAATTAATCCCCGATGCATATTATTGGATTGGAAAGAGTTCACAGAACGCAGGTTTGATTGATGAGGCGATCAATAATTTCACCCTTGTGTTTGAAAAATACAGTGCAAATGAATTATCAGCGGCATCTGTAATTGAACTGGCTAATATCTACTCAGCAAGAAATGATTTCAACTCTGCCATTAATATTTTGAACAAAGCAATAAGTAAGTTTCCGAAATCAAAAAAAATCGCTGAAATTCTATTTATGAAAGGAGAAGCTTTATCAAATAATGGGAACGTTAGCGAAGCTTATGGAATATTCAGCGAAGTTGCCGGCGAGCACCCGGGTACAATATTTGCCGACAAATCAATTTTTGAATTGGGACTGATCGATTTAATTACAAAAAGATATTCGAATGCTGAAAAATTCTTCAGAGAACTTTCAGAGTCAAGAACAGATGAAATAGGTGCAAAAGCTCTTTACCATTTGGGATTTGCTTTGTTTGAACAAAATAAAATCAACCAGGCTCTTGTTGAGCTCGAAAAAGTTAGTGTCGTTTTTCCGGCTTACGATGAATGGGTTACACGTTCTCTTATCCTGCGGGGAGATTGTTATGTAAAGCTTAAGGACAAACGCAAAGCCGAAGAAATGTATAGAATAGTTATCGCAAAGCACCGGAACGATTTATTCGGGATTGAAGCCGCAAATAAAATGAGGGCATTGAAATGAAAAAGCATAAACTTTTCTTGATTTTCTTTCTTGCCATTTCAGTAATCGGATTTTCTCAGGAAGATAATTCGAATAATCCTTCAATCGAACTTCCTGATTTTGTAATCGTTGGAAAGCAGACAGTTTCAGTAAAGAAAGTAAAGAAAATACCCCCTGATTTTGTTTCATCAATCTCCGATGAGTTTATCAAGCCTTCCTACTCCGCTGATGAATTAAAAATTCAGGAAGTTTCAGCTCCAAATCTTGAGAGAATTAATATCTTCGATAGTACAAATGTGTTTTTCGGAAGCCTTGAGTTAGGTATCGGGCTTTATTCCTTGCCGGTTGGATCAATATCGTATTTACATCCCTTTGAAGGCGGATTCGTCAGAGGAAAAGCCGGTGGAAATTATCAACGCGCTTTTGATGAAAACACGGAGAGATATTCATTGAATGGTGGACTTGATTTTTCATATATCTTCCCTGATAATATTAGTTTTATGCCGGGTTCTCATATTTCTCTTGGCACTGAATTTAAAACAAATGCCTTTAAATTATTTGCGGGTGAAGATCCAAAAGAAAAGCGAACCATTAATTCGGGAAATCTTCTGTTCAGAATTCAGAATCTTTCTTCTGAAAATTTTATATATAAGATTCAGGTTCAGGATGAAATTACAAATCTCAGTCAGGAAACTTTCACCGAAAATTATCTTTCCTTAAATGGTGCATTTAAATTCCAGTCTGATGTAATTGAACTTGGTATCTTAACAAAATTTGACAGACAGTTTTATTCAGATTCTACTGATAAGAGTCAGGATAATGATTTGATATCCATTCGTCCATTCCTTGGAATTAAATTAGGGAAAGCAGCGCGGGTGAGAATTGGTTTTACCTTTGCCCGTTCTGAATCAGAAAAATCGAATAAGCCATATGCATCTGCTTCAATCAGGTTTAATGATCAGCTCTCACTTTTTGCTGAGTACGAGCCGGATGCAATTCTTTTTACGGCAGGAAAAATGCTAAGGGAAAATGATTATTTTAATCCTCAAATTGTTTCAGCGATACCGTTCATAAAAGAAAACTCGTTTAATGTTTCGCTTAAATATGAGTACGATACTTATTTCCAGTTGACAGGTGGAATAAAATATTTATCGGGCAGCAGATTCCCTTATTTTCTGAGTTCAAACTTAAAAGGACGATTTGAGATTGCTGCAGCAGATGCTAAATCAATCTCAGCCTATTTTGATGCACTTTATCATTTGGGCCCTTATGGCGCGTTTTATGGTTCTCTTGAATTCAATGACATCCGTGAAAAATCAACTAATAACTTTTTACCGTATAAACCTATTATAAAATCATCGCTTCATTACACATATTATTTTTCTTCAGCATTTACTGCGGAAGCAAATCTTACTTTTCACTCTGCGAGATATATAGATTTGGATAACAATGTTGAGATTTCGCCTTATTTAAGTCCGGGAGTAAAGTTAAATTATAACATCAGCAAAGGATTTTCAGGTACATTGGAATTAACAAATCTTTCAAACAATTCCAATTATCTTTGGAAAGATTATAAAGGAATTCCCTTTAATTTAATTTTGGGTGTTAACTATAATTGGTAGAATTTATTATCAAAAGTATCAAGAAATAAAATGAACCGGACAGAATTAGTTAAAAAAGTATCAAAAGTTTATGGAATTCAGCCCGAAGAAATGAAAAAATCATTTGAAACATTTCTTTATAAATTGTCAAAGAACTATAAAACTGGTGACACACTCACGCTGAAGAATTTTGGCTGGTTCCATCTTAGAAAAACAAAGCTTGGAAATGATTTAATTGATATTATCATTTTCACCAATACTGCAAATTTAAATGATTCTCTTACAAGCGCGCTTGTTTTTAATGTTCCCGGGCAGCCCGGAATCGACTTTCATCCCATCGATTCTTATTTTTCTCTAAGCCTCAATAAACCAATAATACCTTTTAGCGATAATAAAAATAACGAGCTGTTTATTCCGTCAACTACTTCTGAAAAAAACAGGCAGCTTGAGCTTAAGGTTGAAAGGATAATGGCTGATACTGAACTTCTTGAACAAGCCGCTGATGGTTCAGAATTGTTAATTGATTCTGAAATATTAAAACTAAATCAGTTTAAATTAAACTGGAATGATGAAGTTGATGATGAGATTGAATCTGCTGAGTTTAAATTTGAAGAGTTGACTTGGGATTTTGGCAATTTCTCTTCAGAAACTAAAATAGAGCCATCTATCCCGGGAGATAAATTTAACACTGATGAGTCTAAGTGGAGTTCAGATATTTTAAATCTGGATTTAAAGCTAAATGAAGAAAAAAAGAAGAATGTAAACGAAATTGAAAATAAGCCGCTCATTGAATCTGATTTACCGATATCTGAAAGATTTAAAGTCGATTCTTCTCCTGATGATGCAGGACTTCTTGATTTTTCAAAAGATTTGAAATTACATGAAAATTTCCCCAATGAAGAGGAGAAGTATTCTGATGATCTGAATTTAGAAGTTGGGAAGTTTGTTGATTCACCTAAAGCCGGTGAAATAAAATCAACAGAAGAATTTAAATGGGATTTGGGCGAAAATATTTTTGATTCAGAATCATTTAATGAAAAATCAGCCGGCTCTGATTTGAATATTGCATCGACTGTGGAAAAAACTTCTAATGAAAAAATAGAAGACAACAAATCCCCGGTTGCTCTTTCTTCAAAGGAGCCCTCAACAAAAAAAATTAAAGAAGAACTAATTTCATCAATTCAAAAATTACGAGAAGAAAATCAACAGAGAAAATCCTACTGGCCAGCTTATCTGGGAATTTTTGTTTTGTTAGTTGGAGTTTTTCTGATTTACTATTTTGTAAAAATAAAAAATCAATCACCAGAGTCTTCAAAACAGATTACTACTGTCGAAATAAAAGAACCATTAAATGTAATCGAACGCGATTATAGTTTTCCTGTCAGTTATCCTTATGATAAAAACGAACCGGTACAGATACAGGAAAAAGATTTCAATCTTGCCACTTCATCAGAAGTAAAATTAAAAGAAACCAAAACCGATCTTAAATCCGGGATTGAAGTAAAGAAAAACGAAGCATCGACAACGGTTAAGGACAATGAAGCAAATATATCACGGGGAACAAACACTTTGGTATCTCAGGTAAAAGACAACATCTATAAATACACTAATGATTTTGTAGTTCAGATTGCGGCCTTCAAATCTAAAACTGTTGCTGAGCGCGAAGTTGAAAAGCTTAAGAAAAGAGGAATAAATGCATTCATCGAAAAAGCACTGATTGAGGGAAGGGGAACGTGGTACCGGGTGCGGGTGGGTGGCTTTAAAACATTAAATGATGCAGAAAAATTTGCTGCGCAAACAAAGTAATTCATTAAAAATAAAAGGAAAGCAATGAATTTATTTGACATATTCTTAAAAGGCGGCTTTATTATGTGGTTAATACTGCTTTGTTCAGTAATAGGACTTGCAGTAATTATTGAGCGTTTTCTTGTAATCAGGAAAGCAAAAATAAACGTACCTGCTTTTATGGTTAAGATGAGAAGTTTGATTAAGAATAAAGATATTGAAGGAGCTATGAGTGTTTGTATGGCAGAAAAATCACCTGTCGCAAATATCATAAGAAAAGGTTTGAAGAAATATAAACTTGGTCATGAACGAGTAAAGGAAGCAATTGAAAACGCTGGTTCGCAGGAAATTGTAAAGCTTGAAAAAGGTTTACCAATACTTGCATCGATAGCGGGAGTTGCACCAATGCTCGGTTTTCTTGGTACCGTTACAGGAATGATTTCTGCTTTTATGACGATCGAAGATTTAGCAGGTTCTGTTAATCCAAGCGATCTGGCAGGTGGAATTTGGGAGGCTTTATTGACTACTGCGTTTGGATTGATTGTCGGTATACCGGCACTTGCAATTTATAACTACTTCTTGAATTCAGTTAAGGCTTTAGTAACAGATATGGAAACTGTCGCAAATGATGTTGTCGATATAATTCAGGATACTTCAGCGGGAAGACCGGTTTCTGAAGATGATTTTGATGTAGAAATGTGAGTCAACTATGAAATTTAAAACTTCAGTCGAGCCATTAAGTGTTTTTAGTGTGTCCTCATTGACGGATATAGTAATGCTGCTGCTGATTTTTTTCCTGCTTACTTCTCAATTCGTACTTCAAACCGGAGTAAAGATAAAACTGCCCGGCTCAAAGCTTAATGAAAAATCACTTCCCTCTGAATTAGTTGTTACGATCACTGCCGAACAACAAATATTTGCGGGTAGTGAAAAACTTGCCGTTACACCTGAACAGTTAGTTTCCAAATTGATTGAACTAAAAAATAAAAGCAATCAGGAAAATCTGATAATCAGAGCAGACAAAACCGTTCCCATCGAACTGATTATCAAGGTAATTGATGCAGCCAAAGCAGCACAGATTGAAAAGTTTATTATTGAAACTGAAAAAATAAATTCTTAAATGAAATACAATTCGATTCGAAATATTTCATATTCAGCATCGCTGATTTTCCATGTTGTGCTTTTTATTGTTTTTCTGTTAGTGAAATTTTCATTCGACTATTCTCCGAAAGATTTTGTTGAAATTTCTTTTGGCACATCGGGTGGTATTGGCTCATCCGGAGCCGCTGGCGATCAATTGAATGAAGTTCAGGAAGCTTCAAGACAGGAAAATATGAATACAACTACCGATCAAAGCCGAAACGTTGAGGAAGTGGAACTTCCACAGGTAAAAAATCCGACTGAACAGGAAGTGATCACTCCGGCAGATAAGAAAAAAGAAAAGAATGAAACCAACCAAACCTCTGCAGATGAAACCCAGAATTCAAAAACCACCTTATCCGGTCAAGGCAACAAAGGAACAGGTGAAGGCTCTTTTGGTTTTGAGATTGATTGGGGCGGAAAGGGCACAAGAAGAATTTACAGTTTTATTTTACCTGAATACCCTGAAGGTGTTAACAAAGAGATAGATATTCGATTGAAGTTCAGCATAATGCCTGATGGCACAGTAGGTAATATTATTCCATTAACCAAAGCTGATACCAGGTTAGAAAATGCTGCTATCAATTCTTTACGTCAATGGAGATTTGAACCTCTTGGAGCTATTTATAAACAGGTAGAACAAACAGCAGTTATTGCTTTTCCTTATCGTCTGAAGTAAGTTGGTGTCCATAATACATCTTATAGAAAAAATATTCTGCTGTCGTTAAGAGCGAAAGCGAGAAAGTATCTCTGTCAAAATATATTCCAAATCCTTTTTGATCGATAAATAATTTCAGAATCATTGTTGAAATTGACCAGCCAACTGCAAAAAGAATTCCTATCAAACCCAGATTCAGAAAGGCTGAGCTCAAACCTTCGTCCTGCCACTTCTTTGTGAATATGATGAGTACAAAGAATAAATGAACAAAAAAAATGAAAGCTGTAATCATGCTATTCGGTAGTATTCCGCCGGTTCAATATTGCCATACCTAAAAATCCACCAAGCATTCCAAATATAGAGTGAGTAATTAAATTGCTTATTGAAATTGCGATAGTGTAGAGAAATGAAAATCCTGTTGTGCTTATTTCTTTTGCCATTTCTTTCAGAAGCTTCAATGATTCATCCATTATTGGTCCAAGATTCATTTCACGCATCATTATTTCAGATTGAGGAAGAGTAGCAATCAGATCATTTGATTTTGTAATATAAGTAATAAGAATATCAATTATCGTTACAAAAATTGCAGCAAAAAAACCAGTGAGAATTCCGAATTGAAAAGCTCTTCCGCCAGAGATTTTTGAACTATCATTTGTCACTTTTTTGTATAACATAAGTGAAAAAACCGCTGCTGCAGGAATAATTAAACAGCAGCCAAAAGATTTTAATATGGGTACTGTTGCAAGAACAGCACCACCAAATCCGCAGATTAAAGGTGGTAAAAATTTATTGGACATTTTCTGTTTTGATATCTTTAATTAGACTCGTTTCAACTGCTTCAAAAATAACAAGAAAAATCATTGAGCCAAAAATAAAACCGGTTATCAAAGCTATTGTTTTTGAATAACTGTAAAGCCCAACAGAATATCCAAGCACATCAATCAACATTGGGAGGGAAAGTAATGTAATCGAGCTGAACTTTAGATAAGGTGTTTTTCTGAAAACAAGAAGGATAATGGAAATCAATAGTGAACCCGAGTAAATTCCTGTGCAGCGAGAGCAAACTGGCAGTAAGCTTCCGTTTATTTTAATAGATTTTTCTTCATCCTGATGACAAAAAGGAGAGTATATTTTTTTGATGAAAGTCGGATTTGCAATTGTTCGGTCTCCACTTTGAACAAGGATTGGCAGGAAAATTCCCAAGCACCAAATCAGAAGCATAATTACGAAAATAAATTTAATTATCAGTAAAACGTGATGTTCTCTTGTTACAAACTTCAAGGATCATTCTCTGTTAAAAATTAAGATCTTATCTCTGGTTAAAATAAAAAGTTTGTTGTTAAATATTAAAGCACTTCTTAATGATTCAGGAGGAATTTCTTCATTAATGTTTATATAATTTAAATTCAAGCCTGCTTCTCTTAAATCAGCATTAAATATTTTCTCTCCTGAGGTTACGACTAAATTATTAAAAACTATCCGGATACTTGTGAAATTTTCATCAGCCTGAATCTTACCAAGACCATTTCCATACTGGTCGAAAATCAAAATACTGCTTCCGTCAGTTACAAAAACCTGATTTTGCGAACTCAAAGCAATTTGCTGCGGATCAATAAGCATATAATCACCTGCATCGAAGCTTCCAAAATTCTGGATGAAATTTCCAAACAAATCAAATTTAACAATTCTCTTATTCTCCGAGTCGAGAATATAAAGATCGCCCTGGCTTGATGTAGCACAGCTTAATGGATAACCGAAACTCGCATCAGGGTCTGAAGCTTCTTTTGTTAAAAGCTCAGAAATGAAATTCAAATCTTTATCAAAAGTTTGTATCCTGTGATTATTATTATCAGAAACATAGACTGCTAATCCGTTGGAAAAAACATCTGTAGGATTATCAAATGCAGACTGTCCCCAGCCAAATCCACCGATGCTGTATTTAATGTTTCCGGTTGTATCAAGAAGAATTATTTCATCACTCCCTCTGTCGGAAACATAAATTAAACCAGCGGCTGTAATTGTAAAAGAGGACGCATCGTTAAATAAACCGATGGACTTTTCGAACAGGAAATTTTGTCCAAAAGCACTGATTGAAAATGCCAAAAAGAAAAGCAAAATCTTGTTCATAGTTTGGCTCATTATTTGTTCAACTTCAGTCTAAAACTAATCAAAAACAAAATAGAATTCTATACTTAGGTAGAATCTTTATGAGTAGAAAAATATTTTGTTTTGAAAACTGTGATATTTAATTTTGCGCACTGCCTCATGGTGTAATTGGCAACACGTCTGACTCTGGATCAGAAGAGTCCAGGTTCGACCCCTGGTGAGGCAACAAAATATATCGGCGCGTTCGTCTAGTGGCTTAGGACGCTGCCCTCTCAAGGCAGAGATCACGGGTTCGAATCCCGTACGCGCTACAGTGGAAAGCGAACATTAAAGTTCGCTTTATTTGTTTCATTATTTTCCTCCGCCTTTTGAAAAGATTTGATAAACATATTTTTATTTGTGAAAATAAAAGACCTGAAGGACACCCCCGTGGTTGCTGTGCTGATAAAAATTCACAAGCCTTAAAGGAGCTCTTTAAAACCAGGTTAAAACAGCTTGGAGTAAATTCTTCAATCCGCGCAAATACTTCCGGCTGCCTGGATGCTTGTGAGTTTGGACCTTCTTTAGTCGTTTATCCCGAAGGGATTTGGTATGGGGGTGTGACAGAAAATGACGTTGAAGAAATTATTCAGAGTCATCTGATGAACAATATTCCGGTTGAGAGATTGTTAATAAAGGATAAGAGATTCAATAAAGATGTCGTTAAAGACTGAACAAACCAGAGCAATAAAAATATTTGATGCACTCAAGAAAAATTATCCTGAGGTCAAAATTGCTCTTGTATTCAATTCGCCCTTTGAACTTTTAATATCAACAATTCTTTCTGCTCAATGTACCGACGAACGAGTTAATATTGTAACCAAAGATTTATTTAAGAAATACAAAAGTGTTCATGATTTCGTAGCAGTACCTCAGAAAGAACTTGAAAAGGATATTTTTTCAACTGGTTTTTATAAACAAAAAGCAAAAAGTATTAAATCCTGCTGCGCTGAACTGTTAAATTTATATCAGGGCAAAGTTCCCGAAGATTTTGATTCACTTGTAAAGCTGCCGGGCGTTGGACGAAAAACCGCATCTGTTATTGCTGGTAATGCTTTTGGAATTCCTGCAATCGCAGTCGATACTCACGTTAAACGACTTGCCAATTTATTAGGTTTTATCAGCTCAGACAATCCGGATAAAATTGAATTTAGATTAAAGGAACTTTTGCCAGAAAAAGAATGGACTAATTCATCTCATTTGCTTGCAACACACGGTAAAAAAATTTGTGTCGCAAACAGACCAAAGTGTTCTCTTTGTGTAATAGGTAACTTATGCCCAAGTTTTAATCCTAAAAATATTATACCAACGAAGAAAAATGAATCAAGAAGATAAACATCGGAATCGTGATTACTGTCTCGCTATATTGACTGACTATACAAAAAGTGAAAGTTTGTTGAAACACGCTTTTGCAGTTGAAGCCTGTGTCCGGGAATATGCTCTTAAATTCAATGAGGATGAATCCTATTGGGGAAACGTTGCTTTGCTTCATGACTTCGATTATGAAATTCATCCTGCCGCTCCCGATCATCCTATAAAGGGATCTGAAATTCTTAAAGAAAAAGGTTTTGATGATGAGTTTAGAAAAGCTATTCTTTCACATGCAGACTACACAGGAACAAGAAGAGAAACATTACTTGAAAAGGTTCTATTTGCCTGTGATGAATTAGCCGGATTTATTACCGCCGTTACATACGTCAGACCGAGTAAAAGCATTGATGAAGTAGAGGTGTCATCAGTAAAAAAGAAAATGAAAGACAAAGCATTTGCCCGTTCAGTAAGCCGAGAAGACATTATCCGCGGTGCTGAGGAATTGGGTATAGCTTTGGATGAACATATTCTTTTTTGTATAAATGCGATGAAGAAAAATAAGGAAACTCTGGGGTTATAATAGCGGCTATATCTATTTCTGAATTTTTTATAAAAATGACTTGATTATTTAATTTTTTATTGCCTAACTTTAAGCAGTTAATCGGAGAATTTTAGAGATTTTTGCTACAAATATTTTATTGGACATCTTTCAAATAAATAAATAACCCGATAATCATTTTAAATCGGTTCTTAAATGCTTAGCAAAATCTCTTTAATATTCATATTAGCTATTACATCTATTTACTCTCAGAGTGATTTACGAATTTTAAGCTCTGATGCTAATTCCATTGTAATTGAATATTCTCTTTCCGGATTTGATACAACTCATTTAAGCATTGATAACAACGAATTTATAAAATTATCAATTCCAAATTCTTTCATTGCCGATCCATATAATTGGGGAATGCCCCAGATTTTTCACAGATCATTTAATCTTGGAGTGCCTGACGAATTCGGTAACACCATTCAATTAATGAATTTCACTTACGAAGATATTCAAGGTCTGCTTGCACCTAATCCGCAAATATTTAGAGAGTCAGGTTTGACGGAATTATCTTACAAATTAGCTCAGGGATACTTTGATTATTCGGATGAAGGGAATCTGGTTGTTTTCGGTGATTATGGGATTGCGCGAGGATTAAAGGTTCAGCAGATTTTAATACGTCCTGTCAGCTTTGTGCCATATGAAAAAAAAATCAGAATTTATAAATCTATTACGTTCAAAGTTAATTATTCATCTAATAAGAAGTTTTCAAAAACACCCGTTGATAATTTCAGTGATGGAGCTGTAATTAACTTTAATATCGCAAGGTATTGGACTGACGAGAGTTCCAAAAAACTTTACAAAGTGACAAATGCTCCAAGCGTTTTAGCAAGCGGAAAATGGATTAAGTTTGAAGCACCCGAAGAAGGAATTTATAAGATTTCAAGATCGATGCTTCCGAATTTTGGAATCGATCCCGCTACGGTTGATCCAAGAACCATTAAAATTTATAACAATGGCGGAATGACTCTTCCTGAAAATCCAAACACTCCTCGTCCGCTTGATTTAATTGAGCACGCAATTACAATAATTGGTGAAGAAGATGGCAGATTTGATGAAGGTGATTATATTCTTTTTTATGGAAGAGGCGTCAATTTCTGGTATTACGATTCAACTTCTGGTAAAGTCAGGAGAAACAAAAATGTTTGCAGTGATAAAAACTATTACTGGATAACATCAGGCGGTGAAGCTGGGAAACGGATTCAAACATTATCAGGTTTATCTCAAAATCCTGACTTTATTCAGCAGATCAGCGATGGTTATGCTTATTGGGAGGAGGATAAGATTAATATTGGTAAATCCGGAAAGTTGTTTTTAGGAGATGACTTTTCGCAATCAGTTGTTTCAAGAACTTACTCAACCAAGCTTGATTCAAGATTGAATCAATTTCCTGTTAACTATTCTGTAAGTTTTGTTAATGCTTCTTCAGCTGATTATAATGTTCAGTTTACCGAAAGTAATTTGCCGGTACATTCTCAGACAGCCGTAGGCTACAGAACTGAACTTTACAGTGCAGGCAAAAACACTGTTTTCAACTTTAAATACGATGGCCAGCTTGTTGATAACCGGAGTGTACTTAAAATATCAATTACACCAACTGCAGTAACTTCAACCGGTTACATTGACTATATCGAAATGTTTTATAAAAAATCGCTCGACGCGGTTAATGATAACCTTTGCTTCTTCTCCGAAGACACCTCCGGAGTAGTTGAATATTATCTACGTTCATTCAGTTCGACAAATATCAGGGTTTTTGATGTTACTGATTATTCAAATGTTAAATCAATTAATAATTTTTCAATGTTGAGCGGGGGAGAATGCAAGTTCAGGTTGAATTCGCAAATTGGAAAAGTAAAGAAATATTATGCAGTTGGAAGCGACCAGTTTAAGACTCCGATAAACCCGGTTGAAGTCGGAAACTCTAATTTGCGCGGCATAGAGCTCGGTTCAAAGTTTATTATTATTACTCATAAAAGTTTTATTGATGCTGCTCAGAAATTAAAAAACCTCAGGGAAAATCAGTCAATTGTAAAAATCTCTACCACTGTTGTTGATGTTGAACAAATCTTTAATGAATTCGGCGGAGGAATTCCGGATTTTTCCGCAATCAGAGATTTCATTCGACATGCATATTTCAACTGGCAAATTAAGCCTGAATATGTTCTGTTGCTTGGTGGAGGCAATTACGACTATAAAAATGTTGAAGGTTTTGATAAGAATTTTATTCCTACTTTTCAAACTGATCAGTCTCTCGATTTAATTACATCTTACACTACTGATGATTATTTTGTCAGGGTTGACGGCCCTGATAAGTTTATTGATCTTGCTGCAGGAAGAATTACTTGTAACTCCTTATCAGAAGCAGATAATGTTATAAATAAAATCATCGAATATGAACAGAACAGCGATAAAAAGGCCTGGCGTAATTTAATTACACTTATTGCAGATGACGGATATAGAACAAGCGGCTTTGAAGGAAATTTACATACAGCACCTTCAGAAAAACTTGCAAACCAGGTTATTCCTGAATCGTATAATCTTAAGAAAATTTATCTCGCAGTTTATCCTGATGTAATTACCAGTTCCGGAAGAAGAAAACCTTCAGTCAATGAAGCAATTCTTAATGCAATTGAAGATGGTACTATTATACTTAATTATATCGGGCATGGAAGTCCTGATGTATGGGCACACGAAGTTGTTTTTGACAAAGGATCAATGGTTCCGAGAATGAAAAATGACAGGTATTTTTTCCTGACTGCAGCAACTTGTGATTTTGGTTATTATGATATTCCAAATTTTAATAGTGCAACACAGGAAATGCTTGCTCTAAAAGACGGCGGTCTTATCGGCGCATTTACCTCTGCAAGGCTCGTCTACGCATTTGAAAACACTCAGTTGATGGAAAGTTATTTCCAATTTTTACTCAGCCATCCGCGCGACACGTTGAATCTCAGTCTTCCAATTGGAAAAATCACCTATTTCACCAAGCTTCAGCAGCCTGATGTAAATGATCAAAAGTATCATTTGTTCGGAGACCCGACTTTAAGGCTGAATATTCCGCAATACAATTCTTCAATAGATTCGGTTAATAATCAATCTCTTGATGTTGCAATACAGATAAAAGCGCTTAGCACTGCTTCAGTTAAAGGTAGAATACTTGATGAAAATGGCAATACGTGGGAAAGTTACAATGGCGAAGGTGTCTTAACAGTTTATGATTCACAGCGAAAATTATTGATCGAACAATTCAGCAGGCCAAATAATCCGTATTACATTAACCTGCAAGGCGGTACAATATTTAACGGAAGAGTTTCAATTATTAACGGCAGGTTTTCTACATCATTTGTTGTTCCGAAGGATATTTCGTATGAAAACAAAAATGGAAAAATTCTGCTTTATTTCTTTAATCCATCCACTGATGGTGTTGGTTACACCTCAAAAATTATTGTTGGAGGAACTGACACTTTAACTCAGAACGATGGTAAAGGACCTGAGATCGAAATTTATTTTGATAAATCTGACAACGTCGGCGGTTATTTAGTAAATCCTAACTCATCTTTAATTGTAGAACTTTCCGATGAAACTGGATTGAACACAACCGGAACAGGAGTCGGGCATAAACTTGAAGGCATACTTAATGATGAAGAAAATAATCCTATAGATTTTACAGACTATTTCACAGGTGATCTTGATGCGGGTGGTAAATCGGGTGAAATCAATTACAGGTTCAGCAATCTTGATATTGGTGATTACAAAATAAAAGTAAAAGCCTGGGATGTATTCAATAATTTTTCAGACGAAGAAACATTCTTCACGGTTGTGGATGGGAATAAGCTTACACTTCGTGATGTATATAATTATCCGAATCCTTTTTCATCAGGCACAACATTTACGTTACAGCACAATTTGAATGAACCGGCAGAAATTAAAATTAAAATTTATACAATTGCCGGTCGGTTGATTAAAGAAATTGATGCATACGGAATCAATGACAGATTCGTGAAAATTGACTGGGATGGCAGAGATGCGGACGGAAATATTATAGGCAACGGAGTGTATCTTTACAAAGTAATTCTTAAATCGGGCAGCGGAAATACAAGCGAAAGCGTAATTGGTAAGCTTGCGGTAATAAGATAGTGTTTATATTCCCTGTTCAATTTTCTATAATTCTAAATATATTTATTATCTTTAAAAACATTCTTTGAATTTGAAAAAAGCTTTATTAATAGATTAAACATTCACTGGAGGTTAAATAAAAATGAAAATCTTTTTTAGACTCATGTTAGTAAGTTTAGTATTGGTTGGAAGCAACATTGCCACCTATGGACAAGGTGAAGCTGCGGTACCTTTTCTTTTACTGGCTCCCGACTCAAGGGCTGGTGGTGTGGGTGAATCTGGAACCGGACTTGCAGATAATGGTGCAGCTATATTCTGGAATCCAGCCGGTATTGCATTCTTAACCGGTACAGAAATCAGTATCACTCATAGTAACTGGCTTCCGCAATTTAATCTTGATCTTTTTTATGATTACCTGACTTTCAGGCATTATATGGAAGATTTGAATGGCAGCGTTACTGCCAGTATCACTTATATGAACTTCGGCGAGTTTGCCCGAACAGGGCCTGATTCACCTGAAATCATCGGTACTTTCCGATCTTTTGACGCAGCACTCACTTTAGGCTATGCAACAAAATTATCACAGGACTGGGGACTTGGTTTTAATTTCAGATTAATTCATAGCCGGCTTTCAGATCAACCTACTGCCAATGAACAGGGAAAAGGCGTTGCGACCTCTGTAAGCTTTGACGTTGGTGCAATGTGGCGACCTTCGGAACTTGTTCTTCCTTTAATTGATGAAAATATTGGAAACAAGTTCAGCATTGGCGTAAACCTTAGCAATCTTGGTCCTAAGATTTACTACATTGATCGTGCACAGGCTGACCCGATTCCTACCAACTTCAGATTAGGATTCGCTTATAAAATTCTTGATGATGAATATAACTCACTAATTTATACTCTTGATTTCAGCAAGCTGCTCGTTAGCAAGTCACTCCAGATCAAAGATGGTGATACTACATCGATTTCGGATGAATGGTATCAGGCTATATTCACTGCCTGGGGAGATAAACCATTAAGTGAAGAATTAAGGGACATCGTTACTTCTATGGGGTTTGAATATTGGTATGGTCAACCCGGAGACTTTCTATTTGCTTTAAGAGCCGGATATTTTTATGAAGATCCTTCATACGGCAATAGAAAGTTTCTCACTTTTGGTGCAGGAATAAGGTATGACATTTATGGTTTTGATTTCAGCTATATAACTACTTCAGTGTTCAAGGGTGGAGAAAATCATCCATTATCAGATACCCTGAGATTTAGTGTGCTGATTGGTTGGGGCGGAGTACCTGATAAATTGCGTGGACTTCCCCGGGGTGTATAAGTAGTGCTGAATAAATTATTCTTAGCATTTTTCATTTTTCTAAATGGAGTGGGCAGTTTCTCTGCTGCCCAATCATTTTCCGGACAGATAAATCCTTATCCTGTTTCTTTTCCTTTAATTCTTAAATCAGCAGATACTCTTAAAATTCTGGCTGTAATGGTAAACTTCAAAGAAGACAAGGATGCGGCAACTTTTGGAAATGGAAAGTTTGGAACAATTTATTCGCAAAATTATGGTAATACGATCTTAGATCCGTTACCGCACGATAGACAGTACTTTGAATCACACCTGGAATTTGTTAAAAACTATTTCTTTAAAGTATCAAATGGAAATCTGAATATTTCATATAAAGTTTTGGAAGACACTTTCTCAGTTTCTCAAACCATGCGAAATTATTCTCCACCCGGTAAATCAAGTGATTTTACTCCACTTGCAAACTTTTCTCAAGAAGCATGGACAATTGCTGATCAGTTAAATCCCGGATTCAACTTCAGCGATTATGATGTATTTTTAATTTTCCATGCCGGCGTCGGAAGAGATGTTACCTTGCCCGGCAGCATTGGCGGCGAAAGAGATTTACCTTCAGTTTATCTTAGCTTAAATGCATTAAAGAATATATTCGGTCAATCTTTCAATGGTTTCCCTGTCTCAGGTGGAAACTTCAGAATTACGAACAGCATGATAATCCCTGAGACTGAAAGCCGGGAACTAAGTTCTTTCGGCGGCACAGTTTTATTCAATCTTACAATCAATGGATTACTTGTTGCAAGTGTTGCCAGTCATCTTGGTCTGCCGGATTTATTTGATACTGAAACAGGTCTCAGTGCAATCGGAAGATTTGGTTTGATGGATGGTCAATCAATTTTTGCATATAATGGTGCCTTCCCTCCTGAACCTTCGCCCTGGGAAAAAATTTACCTTGGATGGACTAATTCCTCTGAATTAATTCAATCCGGAGAATATGACATTAATCTTTATTCAAAGCTTGCAGCTCCTGCCGGCGGGAATACGATTCTGAAGATCCCTCTGAACTCCAGCGAATATTACCTGGTTGAGAATAGAAATCGTGATGTTTTTGAAGATGGAGCCAAAGTAACCTATCGTATAGGAAATCAGACTTTTACAAAAACTTTTTTGAAAGATACAACCGGTTTTTACAGTTTTGATCTTGATTCAGTTGATGGGGTTGTAATTGATGTTGATGAATTTGATTGGGCAGTTCCGGGGAATGGGATTGTGATCTGGCATATAGATCAAAATGTTATCGATCAAAAAATAATTGAAAATAAAATTAATACCGATAAAAATTTACGCGGTGTTGATGTTGAAGAGGCAGACGGCATCCAGGATATTGGCGAGAGGTTTTTCACAATTTTTGGCGATGAAGTTATTGGTGAAGGTGAACCGCAGGACTTTTGGTTCAGAGATAACAAATCCGAACTTTATACTAATGAATTTTCATCTGAAACCAGGCCTAGCACATTAACAAACAGCGGTTCAAACAGCCTGATTAAATTCTTGGATTTTTCTCAAAGCGGTAAACTAATGAGTTTTAAGCTTGTTTTCGGTGATTCAATAGTCAAGCCGGTTTTCAATTCGATGAATTGGCCTTTATCAGTAAATCATTTAGCAAGATTAGCAAGCGGTAACGGATTCATACTCCAATCTGGAAATGAAATTTTACTGACCGACGATAACGGATCCTTTAAGTTTACAATTAATGATTTCAGTGATTATAAACCTGCAACTAATTTCTGGAATAATTCAGATTATGTTTTTGGCTTAAACTCAAATGGGAAGCTTGCTTATTACATTACAGATGGTATTTCTTCGGTTAGTGGTGCGGTAAATAATGAGAATGTTCTCACAACAGTTCCTGTAATAAGAAAAACTCCTTCCGAGGTTTTTGAAATTCTGGCAGGCACAAACAACGGGAAAGTAATTTTATTCAACAGCGGAATTCTGAATTCTGAGTTACCATCTGTTAAACAAGTTGTTGATTTGCAGGATACTTTGTTAACTGTTAATAAAATTGCTGCAAATGAACTTTATTATTGTTTAATTACAAAACCAAAAAACAATTCAATCCCTTCAATATTAACTCCGCTATTCTTTGATAGCGAAGGAAAAAGTTTTGAGTTCGAAAATGAAATTCCCGTTGATCTGGCTTTAACTAAAGACTCTAATGGCAAGTATCTTTCTGTTGTGCTAACCTCACTTAAAAATGTATTACTGATTTCAGAGGGAAAGCTGGTAAACAAGTTTCAGTTAAAAGCTAACGGAGATATTAAGTCAATCTCTTTAAGCGACTTAAAACAGGATGGAGCGAATTATATTTTGTATAATGATGGAATCAGTTCATACGCAGTTAATTTAAGCGGATCAATTTCAGATTATTTCCCGCTTGTTGATCCTATAAAAAAAGGATTCTCAGGATTAACTCTTTCTGCTGATTTTGAAGGTACAGATGATTCTGAAATCTTATCTTTCACTTCTGACGGCCGAATATTTTCATTCAATGGTGCAAATGGTGAAGTAATCAGATCATTCCCGATTTCTTCAGGTTCTGAAATAACCTGCTCACCTTTAGTTTATGAGCGAGATGGTAAATTAGCTCTTGCTGTAATTGATAACAGAGGTTCATTCAGATCCTGGTTTATTGGCTCCTCTTCGGGAAAAAGATTTTGGAGCGAAGCTAATGCAGATAATTTTAATTCTTCATTCATACCGGGTGCAGAGACCACTAATTTTATAAATCAATATTTCCCGGCTGACAGAGTATATAACTACCCAAACCCGGTATACAATGGTATTACGTTTTTAAGATACTATGTTTCTGAAAATGCGGAAATTAAAATTCAAATCTTTGATTTAGCAGGAGATTATGTGGCTGAATTAAACGACTATGCTATTGGCGGAATGGATAATGAAACAGAATGGAATGTTGATAACATCCAAAGTGGAATTTATCTGGCAAGAATTGAAGCAAAAAGCAGCAGTGGAAAGTCAGAGTTTGCAGTTATCAAAATAGCTGTTGTGAAGTAAAGCAATTGATCAAGCAAATCTTTTTATTCTTTAAACCGGTCAGTGTTCGTAAAATAAAACTATCAATCAAATGAAATCACTCTTTTATCATATTTTTTTTAGTTTCATTTTTCTTTCCAGTGCTTATTCTCAGTTTACCGAGTTTCATCCTGAACTTGACTGGTTTACAATTAAGGGAGAGAACATTCAGGTTCATTATCATAACGGCGCTGAAAGAACAGCGCAGGTCGTTGCAAAGATAGCCGACGAGATCTGGGAACCAATTTGTTCGCTCTACGGCTATGAACCGGAGACTGTGCATTATATAATAAAAGATATCGATGACTATTCTAATGGTGCTACTTACTTTTTCGATAATAAAATTGAAATCTGGACCAGTGCACTTGATTTTGATTTACGCGGCACACATAACTGGCTGCGAAATGTAATTTCACATGAATTTACACATATGGTTCAGATTCAGACAGCAATGAAATCTTCGCGAAGCTTACCAGCAGCTTTTCTTCAGGTACTGAATTATGAAGATGAACGACGACCTGATATCCTCTACGGTTTCCCGAATTTTATTGCTTCATATCCTCTTGCTACTGTTAATGTTCCGGCCTGGTTTGCCGAAGGTACCGCTCAATATATGCGAAGTGAATTCGATTATGATAACTGGGATTCACACAGGGATATGATCCTGAGGTCTTATGCTCTTGATGGAAAAATGCTCACCTGGAATGAAATGGGAGTATTTGGGAAAACAAGTCTTGGCAATGAATCGGTTTATAATTCTGGTTTTGCTCTTACCCGTTTCATATCGCAAAAGTATGGTGAAGATAAAATAAGAGAAGTGACAACTTCGCTGGGAAGCTTTTTTAATTTTACTATTGATGCTGCATTTAATAATGTACTCGGGAAAAGCGGTATTGAAATATATGAAGAATGGAAAAATTTCATCACTGATGATTATAAAAAAAGAACACAGCATGTATTAAATAATAAAGTAGAAGGCAAATTAATTGCTGAAAAAGGATTTGGAAATTTCTATCCATCATTCAGTAAAGGTGGCAATAAAGTTTATTACATCTCAAATAAGTCATCAGATTATTTTTCTCCTTCGGGTATTTATGAATTAGATATCAACACTAAAGAAGAAAAACTTATTGTTCCCGGTGTGCGTTCCACCTTTTCATTTATTCCCGGAACGGATAAAATTATTTATTCAAAAATTACTGATGATAACCCGAACTGGTATAATGTTCACGATTTGTATGTTTACGATGTTAAAGAGGATGAAGAATTCAGACTCACAAAAAATCTCAGGGCCAATCAGCCAAGGGTTTCAAATGATGGCAGACAAATCGTGTTTTTATTTCAGAAAGATGGTACAACGAATTTGGGAATCGTTGATATTGATGGTAAGAATTTCAGGCAACTAACTTTTTATACAAATGGGGAACAGGTTTATAATCCGGTTTTCTCAAATGATGATTCATACATTTATTTTGATTATTCTTATCATCACACCCGCGATATAGCCAGAGTTAAAGTTGTTTCAGGTTCCCCCGAATTTGTAATCTCAACAGAGAAAGACGAACGGAACCCGGCTTTTGACAGAGAAGGGAATCTTATTTTCTCATCTGATAAAACAGGAATCTATAATATTTACAAACTTGATTTTAAAACCGGAATTATCACTCAGCTTACAAATGTTGTTGGCGGAGCTTTTATGCCGTCAGTAGACGGAAGCGAAAATCTTGTTTATGCCGGTTATACCAGCACAGGATATAAAATATTTTTTATTGATTCGGCCGATCAAAAAAACGTTGATCCCGAGAAAAAATATGTTTGGTTGAAAAATCCTCCACTTGATAAAAGTACTCCTAATGGTGATATCTCAAATTTCAATATTAACTCCCTAAGGGATTTTCAGGATAAGAATGTAACGCAAAAACAATCCGATAAATACAGCGGAGCATTCACAAAAATTTCTTTTTTCCCTTTCCTCAGATACGACAATTATAACACAACAAATAAATTTCTTGAAAAATTAAAACCCGGAGTATATTTAAGTTCAAGTGATATGCTGAACAGGTATGCTATCTTTGCCGGTGGTTCGATTAACTCAAGGCTTGAGAGGGATTTGTTTCTGATTTTTGATTATAAAAACAAGCTTCCGCTTTTAACTTCGCTTGGGCTTCGTCCTGAAATTTCTTTAGAACTTTACAGCATCAGCAGAAAAGCAAATGTGGATATTTTATTTGGTGCAGATTCTTCCGGCGGAACTGTAAATTATGATCTTTCAATTCCAACAGATGTAAATTATGATTTATTTGAAGCTGATTTCGTTGCGCGTCATAGAATCTTTTCACGAGATCAGAATCTGGAATTCAGATTTGTTTTCAGCCGTTATCTTGCTTCATTAGAAAGTTTTATTATTCCTGGTGAAGACGGTGACATTCTTTATCCAACAACCGATGATACATATTTAATCGGGCGTAATGTTCAGGTAAAATATTCGTATGAATCAATCCTGCCAACAAAAGATGATGAGATAAATCCAATCGGAATGGATATTGATTTACTTTACAGCTATGAGTTTAATAAATTCAATGACGAAGGTGAATACACAGTTGAAGATGGAATATTGAAACCGAAATACAATAATTTTAATTTTCACAAACTTGAATTGAATAGTAGAATAGCCCTTGAACTCTGGAATAATCACACTCTTACTGCTCAATTTCGGGGCGGCTCAATTTTAGGACCTGCAATTCCTGACTTCTTTGATTTCTATCTTGGAGGATTAATCGGAATTAAAGCATATCCGTTTTATTCAATCAGCGGGAATGAGGTTGGATGGATAAACCTGACTTATCGTTTCCCATTGTTCAGGAATATTGATTACAAGTTCGGACATCTTTACCTGGATAAAATATTCTTTTCGGTTTTCGGTGATTTTGGAAATGCATGGACAGGTAAAGTACCATCTTTGAATAAATTTAAAAAAGGAGCCGGTGCTGAGATCAGAATCCAGTTAAATTCTTATTACCTTTTCCCGACGAATATATTTTTTAATGCTGCGTATGGTTTTGATCAATTCAGCAGAAATGTAAGAAATGAAACTGTTACCTACGGAAAAGAATGGAGATTTTATGGAGGAATTCTTTTTGGATTTGATGTCTTAAATTTTGATAAAGCTTACAGAAGGTAAATTACGGAGGTTTTGTTATGAAAAATATTTTTTTGACTTCGATTCTGTTGATTTTTTTTGGTAATGCATTTGCTCAGGAGTTTAATAAAAAGACCTTTCATCTCTCCGGTAATCTTGAAGCTGATTCGAAGTTAGTCTCTAAATTAGATTTTAATCAAATCAATAATTCAGTCTATCTGCCGGAAGAAAATAAAAAATCTCCGTTCCTTGCTGGATTGTTTTCTTTACTTGTTCCCGGTGCAGGCGAAATCTATACCGAAGAGTATATAAAGGCAGCTGTTTTCCTTGCGCTCGAAGCGGCTGTAGTTACTACGGCAATCATCTACGATAAAAAAGGTAATGATCAAACTGAAATGTTTGAAAACTTTGCTGACAAAAATTGGAGCGTTGTTAAGTATGCTGAATGGTTAATGCAGTATAAAGCCGAACTCGGACTTCCTGAAGATTGCAACATAACCATTAATCCCGATGAATCTCTGCCGCCCTGGGAAAGAGTAAATTGGGAAGAGTTGAATCATTGTGAATCGCGCTTCTCTCATAAACTTCCTCCTCATGGCAATCAGCAGTACTATGAATTGATCGGCAAGTACCCGCAGTATAGTCCGGGCTGGCCAAATTTTTCAGGTGAGAGTGATTATCATATTGTACCTCAGATTTATCTTGATTATTCTGCAATGCGTGGAAAAGCAAATGATTATTATAATGTAGCTTCAAAAGCTGTGATAGGCATTTATATCAACCATTTCCTTAGTGGAATAGATGCTGTTTGGAGTGCAATATCCTACAATAAAGATCTTGCTTTAAACATCCGGATTCAAAATGTAAACCTTGCCGCCGATGTTGAGTGGATACCAACTTTAAATATCAAGTATAGTTTCTGATTCAACTTCCTGAACTCTGAACTAATTAACTTAAAGCCGGGTCGTCTTTTTATTTTACAGTTGGTTATATTTAGCCTCCAGAAAATTATTTATATAAAATGAAACTGCCAGTAGTTGTTATAGTTGGAAGACCAAATGTTGGCAAGTCAACATTGTTCAACAGGCTTGTTGGAAAAAGAGATGCAATTGTTGACGATCTGAGTGGAGTTACAAGAGACAGAAATTACGGCGAAGTTGAATGGGATGGGAAACTATTCAGACTAATTGATACGGGCGGTTATGTTCCCGATTCTAAAAATCTGTTTGAAGCTGCAATCCGCGAGCAGGTTGAACTTGGAATTCTTGAAGCTGATCATATTATTTTTCTTGTCGATGCCCGTGAAGGTGTGAATGCAATGGATCTGCAAATTGCAAAAATGCTCAGATCATCCGGCAAAAAATTTTACCTTTTGGTCAACAAAGTTGACAGTGAAAAACATGAAGCTTTAATTGGAGAATTTTATTCAATCGGAGTTGAAAATGTTTTTGATGCCTCAGCTTTGATTGGCCGAAAAATTGGTGATTTCCTCGACATACTTACAAAAGACTTTCCAAAGGCAAATCAGCTTGAAGAAAACGACGATCGCCTGAAGATTGCAATCGTTGGCAGACCAAATGTCGGAAAATCCTCATTAACAAATGCTCTTCTTGGCTATGACCGTAGCATTGTTACTGAAATTCCGGGTACGACCCGTGATAGCCTCGATTCAATTTTAAAGTATTACGGCCGTGAATTGGTTCTGGTTGATACCGCTGGACTTCGAAAGAAGAAAAAGGTAATCGAAAATATTGAGTTCTTTTCTAACATCAGATCTTTAAAGGCAATTGGCGAATCAGATATAGTGGTGGTTTTGATTGACGCAGTTGTTGGGCTCGAGAAACAGGATCAAAAAATTATTGATGAAGCAATTCAGCGCAAGAAAGGGATTATCATAGCTGTAAATAAATGGGACTTAGTAGAAAAAGACCAAAATACTGCAGTCTGGTATGAGAAAGCTTTACAGGAAAAACTGGGTTCAATTGATTTTATCCCGATTATTTTTATTTCAGCTTTAACTAAGCAAAGAATTTTTAAGCTGGTTGATATTTGTATAAAGATTCAGGAGGAACGGAAAAAGAAAATTCCGACTAATGAACTGAATGAATTTCTTCTTAACGAAATAGCTAAAACTCCGCCACCATCAACGCCTACCGGCAGGGAAGTTAAAATCAAATACATTACGCAGGGTGGTGAAAATTATCCGATGTTTTTTTTCTTTACTAATTATCCGAAATATGTTCCTGATCATTACAAACGATATCTTGAAAAAATGATTCGTTCGAAATATGGATTCAAAGGAGTTTCGATAACATTATCATTTAAATCTAAATGAATAGCATAAAAAAAATCCTGATCATAGGAGGTAATGCAGCAGGTTGCGCAGCTGCTGCAAAAGCAAGAAGAGTAAATCCATTTGCTGAAATTCAGATTCTTGAATCAGGGCAATTCATTTCGACCGGAACTTGTGAAATTCCGTATGTTATATCTGGAGAGATAGAATCTTCGGATAAATTAATTTTTAATACTCCGGCTTCATTCAAGTCAGGAAAAAATATAGATGTCTTATTGTACCACAAGGCGGAATCGATAGATCGAAAGCAAAAACTTGTTAACGCAAGGAACTTAATTGATAACTCACTAAACCAATTCAAATATGATGCGCTGATTCTTGCAACAGGTTCCGTACCGGTTATTCTTCCGCAATTTCCCGAAAATCTCTCGAATGTTTTTTACTTAAAGAGTGTTCAGGAATTAAAGAGGTTTGAATCGTTCAATAAAATTTTTGAAGTTAAAAAAATTGCTGTGATTGGAAGCGGTTACATCGGACTTGAATTTGCTGATGTTTTTAGTCAGAAAGGAACTGAGGTGACTATATTTGAAAAAGAAACCCGGCTGATGCCCAATTCTGAAAAACAGATCAGTTTCCTGTTAGAAGATATATTAAAAAAGAATAACGTTTCCTTCTATACTTCTGTTCATAATTTTGTTGCAAGCCGGACTGATGATAAAATCAATCATATTAAATTTGACGGAAGAATCCTTGAGTATGATGCATATTTAATCACTGCAGGGTTTAAGCCTAATTCAGGTTTAGCTCAAAATGCCGGATTGGATCTTGGCTCAAACGGTGCAATAAAAGTTGATACAAAATTAAAAACAAGTGATCATTTCATTTATGCTGCCGGAGATAACACTCTGGTAATCAATGCTGTGAACAATCGACCATTTTATTGTCCTTCTGCTGCTCTTGCCCATAATTTTGGCCATATCGCTGGTGCTAATGCCGCTGGCGGAAATATGACTGCTAAACCTATAGTCAGGAATTTATCGGTCAAAATATTTGATAAATTTTATTCTCAGGTTGGAATGACTTCAGATGAAGCGCTCTTAAGTAATTTACACTTTCAAACCGTAAGTGAAACGATGTTAAATAAATTGTCATTGATGAAAAGCAGCACTGAAATGTTCGGTAAGATATTGTTTGAGAAAGATACAAAGCGGATTTTAGGTGCTTCATTTTTAGGAGGCGAAGAGATAAGCGGTTTCGCAGATCTGATTGCACATTTTATCCGGCTTAAACTTTCCGCTGATTTACTTTCAGAGATTGATTACAATTATACTCCACCATTATCTCCATTAAAAAATATCCTTTCAGTTTTAGGAAGAAAAATCAAGAAAAATATTTTTTCATAATAATATGCAAAATAAATACCCAAATTTTTTGCTGGTTGATCATCCCCTTGTGAAAAAGGACATTACAATTTTGAGAGATGAAACAACCAAACCGGATACTTTCAGAGAGGCGGTTAAAAGGATTTCTACAGTCCTTGCAGTAAACATAAGTTCTGATTTTCTGCTGTCAACTTTTAAAGTTAAAACTCCGCTTGAACAAACAAAGGGTTTTTCACTTAAGCAGGAAATTGTTTTAGTTCCGGTTTTAAGAGCTGGACTTGGCATGGTCAGCGGTTTTCTGGCAATAATTCCGGATGCCAAAGTTGGTCACATCGGTCTGGAGAGAAATGAAAAAACTCTTAAGCCGGCAGAATATTATAACAAGACACCAAGGAATATTGATAGTTCGGAGGTCATACTTCTCGATCCAATGCTGGCAACAGGCGGAAGCGCATCATCAGCAATTTCTTTTCTGAAAAAACGTGGTGCTAAAAAAATAGTTTTTGCCTGTCTTGTGGCTGCACCTGAAGGGATAAAAAAATTGTCGGCTGATCATCCGGAAATTAAAATATTTTCTGCTGCCCTGGATAGAAAGTTGAACAATCGCGGTTATATTCTGCCTGGATTAGGCGACGCTGGAGACAGGACTTTTGGAACATTATAAACTTTTTTTTCTTTTAACACTGCAGTTTCTTTTTATTCGCTGTGATTTGTCTGCGCAGAATTATCCCGAAAAGCGCGTGAACTACCTTATTAAGAATGGCATCAATTTGATTTCGCGCCAGGAATATGATCAGGCTTATGAGAATTTTAAAGTGCTTGATAAAGAATATCCCGGTTTGCCAGTTGGTAAAATTTATCTTGCTGCAAATAAAATTGCTCAGAATTACGATTACGCAATTCCTTTCGATGAAAATTATATATTGGAAAATCTTGAAGCAGCAGAAACTCAATCCGGGTATCTGCTTGAATCTAATCCTGAAAATATCTGGTATCATTATTTCGCCGGATTAGCAAAGGGCTATCTTGCATATTATAAAGCGCTGAATGGAAACTGGCTAGATGCAATCACAGGCGGATTCGAAGCAGTATCTCATTTTGAAGACTGCCTGGAGATAAAACCGGATTTTTATGAAGCGATGATTGCTATCGGCGCTTATAAATACTGGAAGAGCAGAAAAACTGAGTTTATTAGCTGGCTTCCGTTTATCGATGATGAAAAGGAAGAAGGAATTTTGATGTTGAATAAAGCGGTTGAAAAATCAACTTATAATTCATACCTCGCTGTTAATTCGTTGATATGGATTTATATTGATAAAAAAGATTATAAAAAAGCAGCAAAGATTGCTGAAAACGCTTTGAAAAACTTTCCTACCAATCGCTCATTCAAATGGGGGCTTGCCAGATCAAATGAAAACATAGATAAAAGGAAATCGATTTTAATTTATTATGACATACTTAAATCATTTCCTGTAAAATCAAATATAAATCAGATTACACTGAAGCATCTTATAGCACAGCAATATGAAAAGATTGGCGAAACACAAAAAGCTATGAAACTTTGCAACGAAATTCTCACCGTAAAAAATCTTTCAGATTTTGAAAAAGAGAAACTTGGCGATCGCTTGTCAAGAGTTGCAGAAATGAAAAAAAGACTTTCTGCCAAATAACATTATTATCCACTGACTTTATCTATTCACTAAAAAAGATTAAATTATCCTCAAATTATTTGAGATGATGTTTTGGTGGATTTTAATAATCCAAAATACATTAAGATGCTTGAAGACTTGTTGTCTGCCTGCAGAATGAATCTTCCAAAAACTGATGAATCGCTGATCAGGAAAGCATTTGAATTTGCTTTAGAAGCTCACAAGGATGATTTGCGTGCCTCCGGTGAACCATACTTTACCCATCCCTATGATGTTGCAATGATAACGGTTCAGGAATTTCCTCTGGATGATCTTACAGTTGTCTCAAGCCTGCTTCATGACGTTGCTGAAGATACTGAATTCAACATCGAGCTTCTTGCAAAAGAATTTGGAAAAGAAGTTGCCGAGATAGTAGATGGTGTCACCAAGATAAGTGGTCTTTTTCGGGGGCAGGAAATTACAAAAGCAGAAAACTATCGTAAAATGCTCCTTTCTATGGTAAAAGATGTTCGCGTAATTCTGGTTAAATTTTCTGATCGGTTACACAACATGCGCACTCTTGAGCATTTAAATCCTGATAAGCAAAGAAGAATCGCACAGGAAACACTGGAGATTTATGCCCCATTCGCACATAGATTTGGACTTGGCAAAGTCAAGTGGGAACTTGAAGATCTGGCATTCAAATATCTCAACAAAGAAGCATATGAAGAGCTTGCCAGGAAAATTAAGAATAAAAGGAAGGAAAGAGAATCCTATATAAAACAATTTATTGACCCGATAATTACAAAGCTTGAAGAGAACAATTTAAAGTTTGAAATAAGCGGCAGGCCAAAACACCTTTACAGTATTTACAAAAAAATGATAACCCGCAACAGACCATTTGAAGAAATTTATGATTTGTTTGCGATTCGGATTATTCTTGATACAGAAAACAATACCGATTGCTACACCGCACTTGGTGTTGTAAATCAAATCTACAATACAGTGCCTGATAGATTTAAGGACTATATTTCTATTCCCAAAACAAATAATTATCAATCCATTCATACAACTGTAATTGGCCCAGACGGGAAACCAGTTGAAGTTCAGATCCGCACAAAAAAAATGCATGAAGTATCAGAGCGTGGGGTCGCAGCGCACTGGAAATATAAAGAAGATAAAACTGCTTCTGACAAGGAAATTGACAACTGGGTAAACTGGATAAGGGATATTTTTGAGAATGTTTCTAAAGATGATGTTCGCAAAGAACTGCTTGAAAGCTTCAAGCTTAATCTTTTCCAGGATGAAATTTATGTTTTCACTCCAAAAGGTGAAGTAAGGCGGCTTCCGATTAATTCTTCACCAGTTGATTTTGCTTTTGAGATCCATACCAAGCTTGGATTTCACTGCATCGGTGCTAAAATTAACGGAAGAATCGTTCCTCTTGATACGGCGCTTCATAGCGGTGATCAGGTCGAAATAATTTCATCGAAAAATCAGCACCCCAATAAGAACTGGTTGAAATTCGTAAAAACTCATAAAGCCAGATCTGCAATCAGAAAATGGCTGAATAAAGAGGAGGAGCAAATTGTTGATTCGGGTAAAGAGATCTGGGATAAGAAAGTAAAGAAAATGAAGCTTACATTTGATCAGAATGATATTATCAAATTCGCCGTTAGCCTTAAATACGATAATCCCCGTGAGTTTTTCAAAGCAATTGGTTCAGGCAAAATAAATGTAGATGAAATTCTTACAGCCACTAAAGATAAGGAGCAAAAAGATAAAACCCCGATGCTTGAGTTTGAAAACTTTGCAAATATGACCAGAAGCAACATCGGTGGGGTTTTAGTTGAAGGAAAAGAAACTCGAATAATGTACTCATATGCTAAATGCTGCAATCCCATTCCCGGTGATCCTGTAATTGGTTACATCACAGTTGGCGATGGTATAAAAATTCACAGAAAAACTTGTTCAAATCTTTTAAATCTTGCCGATAAAGATTCCCAAAAGCTTGTTCAGGTTTTTTGGCCTGAGGCTGAAGATTCATTATTCGTTGCCGGACTTACTATCACGGGCGAAGACTCGCCGGGATTATTAAATGAGATCTCTCATATTATCGTTTCTTATCAAAATACAAATATCAAATCGATTAATATCACTACCAACGATTCCCTGTTTGAAGGAAGTGTTACACTTTATGTCAGAAATCTGGAGCACCTCAATAGAATAATTGAGAGATTGAAAAAAGTGCGCGGTGTTTATCACGTAGAAAGATTCGAAGGGAATTAGTGCAAAAACTTCCCGATGCAGAATTCAGCAGAATTTGCGGAATAGATTATGGCGAGAAAAGAATAGGTATTGCTTTAAGTGATCCCACTTTCACATTTGCATATTCTTTTTTAACAATAAAAAACGATGCTAAAGTTTGGCAGGCACTTGATTCGGTTATTTCAGAGAAAAAAATAATCAGGATCATTCTGGGATATCCCACAGATTATTCAGCAAAGAGTTCAATCACTTCCGGTAAGGTAATACAATTTAAGGATGAGATAATAAAAAGATTTAATATTGAAATAATACTATGGGACGAAAAATATACATCAGCGATTGCCCAGCGAAGAATAAACGAATCAGTGTGGAAGAGGTCTTCGAGAAGAAAAAAAGGAATTATAGATTCAGAGTCAGCAGCCGTTATACTTCAGGAATACCTGGATTCCTTAAAAAAGTAAATTGTGCAGATTGACAATAATCAATCATTAAACTATTTTTTGCTATCAAAAAATCAGTAACGGGAGCAATCCTATGACATTAGACGCACTTGGTATGATCGAGACAAAGGGGCTTGTTGGTGCAATCGAAGCAGCTGACGCAATGGTGAAAGCAGCAAAGGTTGAACTAATTGGTAAAGAGACAATCGGCGGCGGATACGTAACTGTTATGGTTCGCGGCGATGTGGGAGCAGTGAAAGCTGCTACAGATGCAGGTGCTGCAGCTGCTCAGCGGGTAGGTGAGCTGGTATCAGTTCATGTTATTCCTCGCCCTCATGTTGAAGTAGAAAGTATATTGCCGAAAAGAAAGTAAAATATGCCCTTGGCTTTAGGTTTAATTGAAACCAGAGGCCTGGTTGCTGCAATTGAGGCTGCTGATGCAATGCTCAAAGCGGCGAATGTCAGGTTGGTTGGAAAAGAAAGAGCCGAAGCGGGTTTGATAACCGTTAAAGTTGTTGGTGAAACAGCGGCTGTAAAATCTGCTGTCGATGCTGGTGCTTCTGCTGCTCAGAGAGTTGGGGAACTGGTATCAACTCACGTTATTCCCAAACCTGATGACTCCCTCGTAAAACTCTTTCCTGAATTAAGCGAAAAAGAGACTGAACTTCCTGAGAAATTGATTTCAGACGAAGAATTTCCTGCCGGGGATAATCGGAGAGAATTAGAAGTACCTGTGAAAAGAGTTATTAAGCGGGGAGTAAAGAGGAGAACAGAAAGTGAAATCAAACCTGAATTGTTTGATCGAAAAACTGAAAGCACAAGTGATACAATATCCCGCCTGCGGAAAGAAGCTTTGGGTGAACAACCTGAAATAGAATCTCCCCGTCAAAAGGTACTAACGGGGAAGCCACCTGAAGAGGAACTTTTGAAACTTAATGTGCATCAATTAAGGAGACTTGCCCGAAGTACCGAAGGTTTTCCGATCAAGGGGCGCCAGATCTCTAAAGCAAACAGAGATACTTTGCTCAGTTATTTTGCTGGTCTCAAATAATTTTATCTTAAGAATTGTTTATTGGCTCCACCTTTGGTGGAGTTTTTTATTTTTATTTTGAACTATATTTGTAATAATGAAGAACCGTATTCTCATAATAATTCTCGCATTCTTTTTCTCAACCACACTCTGGGTACTAATTTCATTGTCTGATGAGTATTATACCACTATTGAGGTGCCCTTGAGAATTCTTAATTTTCCTCAGGGGTACACAACCGGAACTAAGTTTCCTGAAACTGTTTCAATAAAAGTTAAAGGCAAAGGATGGAAGCTTATCAGAACAAGTTTAGTAAGTGATTCCAAATTTTTTGTTTCAGCCGACAAAGACAGCGGTAAAAAATTCATTAATCTCTATAATTATTTATCTGAGAATCCCTGGTTAGCTTCTGAGTATCAGATCATTGATATATCACCCGACACACTTACATTCATGGTTGAGAAAGTTTCATCAAAGAAAGTTGCGGTTAAACCCAACCTTAATCTTGAGTTTAAACCCGAGTATGGATTAGCATCAGATATAATTATTGTTCCTGATTCAGTTTATATCAATGGCCCATTAAGAGAACTAATTAATATTGATAGTGTTTTAACTGAAGTTGTAGAGTTGAAACAGCTCGATTCGAGATATTCTGAAACGGTTGAACTAAAAAAGCTGAGAGGAATTTCATTCAATCAGAATCAGGTTAGTATCACGCTAGACATTCAGAGAATAGTTGACAGGATAATTGAAAGTTTAAATGTTGAAATAAGAGATGTCCCTGCTGACAGAGAAGTTGTGCTTCTGCCCAATCAGGTCGATATTACATTGAGAGGTGGCATAGAGATATTAGGGAAGCTTAATGAAAGCGAAGTGGAAGCATTTCTTCAATATAGCGATATTGTAACTGATACTATTGGCTCATTACAGCCAAGAATTGAAGTGCCGAAGAATGTTAAAGTTGAAAACTTTAAACCTGAAAGACTCAGATACATTATTAAAAAATTTGAATAATATTTTTATGACTTTACAGAAAGCCTTATTATGCATCAGCAAATGAGAAAAAAATGTTTATAAGCTTCGAAGGAATAGATTTTTGCGGTAAGTCAACTCAAATTGAATTACTGAAGAACTTTTTAATCAAACGCGGAAATGAAGTTGAAATAATTCGTGAACCGGGAGGAACTGAAATCTCTGAAATAATAAGGAATATCCTGCTGGATAAAAAGAATCTGGAAATGTTTATGGAAGCAGAGATTCTATTATTCGCAGCAGCCAGAGCTCAGCTTGTTCGTGAAAAAATCAGACCTTTCTTAAATAAAGGAATCTACGTTATTTCTGATAGGTTTCATGATTCAACTACTGCATACCAGGGATTTGGACGAGGGATTTCATTGGAATCAGTTCAGCATATTCATAAAATCTCAGTCGGAAATACAATTCCTGATATGACATTTTTGATTGATATTCCGGTTGATGTTGCTCAGAAGAGAAAAATTCAACTCAAACAAAGTGATCTTGACAGAATTGAAGTTGCGGATGCAGGATTTTTTGAGAATGTTCGCGCTGGTTATTTATATCTTGCTGAACACGAATCGCGTTTCAGGGTAATTAATGGAACGCTTCCGATTGAGAAAATTCATAAAGAAATTATTGATGAACTGACTTTATTTGAAAAAAAGGAGAACAGATGAAAAGTACAAAGATAGCTATTGTAATAGTTACAGTTTTTATTTCAATAATTCTTGTTGGCTTCTTTAATAACAGCGGGGATATTTATTTCAGTATTTCCCGGAATATGGAGCTCTTTGGAAGGATTTACAAGGAAATTTCTTTTAACTACGTTGAAGAAATTAATCCCGAAGAATTCTTAAAAGCCGCCATTCGTGGTATGCTTTCAACTTTAGATCCTTATACAATTTTTATTGATGAGGATCAAAAGGACGACATTGAACTGATTACCAATGGTAAATATGGCGGAGTTGGAATTACAATTGGTGTCAGAGGCGAAGATGTTACTGTTGTTGAAGTGCTGGACGGTTACTCAGCACAGAAGCAAGGGCTTAGAATCGGAGATATTTTAATTGAAGCTGCGGGTAAAAAAATATCACCTGAAAATATTGATGAAATCTCATCTTTGGTTAAAGGTGATGCGGGGACAACGGTTGATTTGACTATTTTAAGAAATGATAAGCAGGATACTATTAGATTTAGTTTGATTCGTGAAGAAGTTATTGTTAAAAATCTTGCATTTTATGGCTTTTATCCTGAAAACAGTAACAATGTTTATATCAAGCTAACCAACTTCAGCAGGTCAGCCGGCGAAGAACTAAGAAACGCAATAAAAGAGTTAAAACAAATCAAACCAATTGAATCGATAGTTTTTGATCTGCGTGGAAATCCCGGTGGGCTCCTGGATGTTGCAGTTGATATCTCCAATAAATTTCTACCCAAAGGTTTGCTGGTTGTCACAACTAAAGGCAGAGATGAAAAAGAAGAAAAAGTATATTATGCCTCACAGGAACCTTTAGTTCCCGATACCCGGCTCGTGGTTTTAATTAATGGCAGCAGCGCTTCTGCTTCTGAAATTGTTGCGGGTGCTATTCAGGACCATGATCGTGGTATTATTCTGGGGACTCATTCTTTTGGTAAAGGTCTAGTTCAAACAATTGTTCCGCTTAGCTACAATTCCTCATTGAAAATAACAACCGCAAAATATTTTACACCAAGCGGAAGAAGCATTCAAAAGATAAACTACGGGGACAAGAACAAGGTTTTCTCCAGGAAAGACTCTATGAAAATTAATTCCTATAAAACTGACAATGAGAGAATTGTATTCAGCGGCGGCGGTATTACTCCAGACTCAACTGTAAGATTTGAAATTGAAGGAGAAATAACAAAACAGCTTTTAGCAAAAGGCTTATTCTTCAAATTTGCAGATCATTATTATTATAAAAATTCTAGATTGGATTATAAATCATTAAAAGACGATTCTATTCTTAAAGCGTTCGAAGATTTTGTTGCCGAAGACAACTTTCATTTTCATTCTGAAGCAGAAAAACAGATTGAAAAACTTATTTCTGATTTGGAAAATAAAAAATCTAACGACAAGCTTAGAGAAGAATTGTCTCATGTCAGAAAACAGCTTGAAGAGCTTGAGTCTGCCGAGTTGAAAATTTACAATAAAGAAATACTTCGAGAAATCAAATCTGAATTAATTATGAGATACTTAGGTACTGAAGCCCAAACAAAAGAGCTGCTGAATTTTGATACTCAGTTTCAGGCAGCATTAAATATTGTATCTGACTCGGAGTTATATAGAAAGATTTTGAAAAAGCGTGAGTGAATTAGTAGTAATTTTAATTTTTGCAGTATTGGGATTCGGGGCGGGAATTCTGGTTGGATTAGTTGGTATTGGCGGAGGAATTATATTTGTCCCGGTTCTTTATTATTTTCTTCCTTATACATCAGTTAATCTGTCCCAAATATCATTTATTGTTATCGGAACCTCACTCTTTGCCGGAAGCATTGCAGCTTCAAGCTCAGGGCTGAATCATATACTGATAAAAAATTTTGATTTAAAGAAAACCTTGTATTTGGCTATCGGAAGTATTTTAACTTCCATAGTTCTTCCGAAATTTGTAGTTAGTTTTAATCCTGCTTTTATCAAATGGTTTTTTGTCTTTTTAATATTGATTGTTGCAATAAGATTGTTTTTTGATAAAAACCATAGCGAAGAAAGCGGCTCGGGACTTAGAGTTACTAATTGGTTCCTGGTTTTACTTGGAATTTTTGTTGGTGCCATTTCTGCTTTTGCCGGAATCGGCGGCGGAATTATGTACGTGCCGATTTTATTTTACTTAGCCGGAGTTCCGTTCAGGAAAGCGATAGGAAGCTCATCAATATTGGCTGCAATTACTATGATTTCACTTTCAATTTCTTTTGGATTACTCAATCCTCCCATTGGTGTTGTAGATTATCAGGTTGGTTATGTTTATTTGCTTGCCGGATTACCATTGGGCCTATTTGCTGCCCTGGGTTCAATTATTGGGGTGAAACTGGTAGTAAAATCAAGGATTCACGTTATAAAACGAGTATTTGCAATTATTTTAGTAATAGCAGTTATTAAAATTGTATTTTGATTATGAATCAGGCAAAAATTTTTTTCAGAAGAAATCCTGCACTGGGAAAATGTCCTTCTTGCAAATCGATAGGTACATTATATAAAACCCATTCAAGAACTATTTCAGAAAAAATAGTTAAAAACTTAACTTTCTACAGGCTGTATAAATGTAAAGAATGTGATTGGCGGGGTTTTTTGGCAATAGTTTATTTCACTTCCAGGTCTGTGTTTAATCTTTTGCTTTACTTAATTCTTTTCTCGTTTACTGGTTATGTTATATATAAATTACTGCACTATCTTCTGAGCTAAATTTTCCATTCATCTCATTTGTTTTGTGAGGGATATTTTATAATTTTGGACAACAATTTAGATGCTGATACAACTATCAGACGGTTATTAGAGTTGTAAAACTTGCTCTTATAAATCCATTATCTGTTAGTTTTTTCACAATTTTGTGTTCAACCCATCTATATTAGAAATCTTTTAATACAAAAATTCTTAAAATTTTATGAAGAATTCTTTACTTGATTACATTTTAAGAGCACGGCTTCCGGTAACAATTTTTATAATCATTGCTTCTTTTACATTAACCTATTTTGCATCGCGTGCTGAAAGAGATGGAGTCGGTTACACCCCGGATCAACCAATAAATTATTCCCATAAACTTCACGCCGGCGAAATGAAAATAGATTGCCAGTATTGTCACGTAGCAGTTGAAAAATCCAGGCACGCAATGGTACCTGCAGTTGCTACTTGTATGAACTGTCATTCTGTTGCAAGAAAAGACAAACCGGATATTATTAAACTTAAAGAATATTATGATGAAGGTAAGCCATTGAGATGGAAAAGAATTCACCGAGTTCCTGATTATGCCTACTTTAATCATAGTGTTCACGTCAACAAAGGAATTGATTGCACTGCTTGTCACGGCGAGATAACAAAAATGGAAAAAGTTGGTCAGATGAATTCATTCACTATGGGTTCTTGTCTTAATTGTCATCGAAATCCTCACGAAAAATTGCCTGAATTAAAAAATGTAAACCTGGGTCCTGAATACTGCTCAGCTTGTCACAGATAGTTGGAGATTAAATGGAATTACAAAATTCAAAAAAAATTATCGATCAAAAGTTCAGCCGAAAGAAGATATTAAAAACAATTGGAATCGGATCGATTTCATTTTTTGCTCTTAAAATATTTCCGCTGAATTATTTATTAACCGGTAAAAACAATATCAATAGTTCAATTAAGATCAAATCAAATCCACTAGCAGTAAGCAGAAATAAAAAAGGTAGCAATAATGTCGCAAGATAAGTTAGAATCTAACGAAAATATAAAACAGCCAGATTCAAACTATTGGCGGAGCTTTAACGAGCTTTATAACGATCCAGTTTTTATTGAAAATAGTAAACATGAGTTTTATAATGGTGTTACTGACGGATTTAGTCCAAATGAATTATCAGGCTTATCAAGGAGAAAATTCCTGGCACTGCTTGGTGCTTCTGCAGCTTTAGCTGGTGCGGGCTGCGCTGATTATCGGGACAAAGGAGAAATAATTCCTTATAATCAAAAACCTGAAGAAGTTACTTTGGGAAAGCCCACTTATTACGCATCTACTTGCACCGGCTGTTCTTTATCTTGTGGTATTTTAATTAAAACCCGCGAAGGCAGGCCTATTAAAATTGACGGTAATCCCGATCATCCCGTTAATCAGGGAAAGATTTGTGCAAAAGGACAAGCCAATATTCTAAACCTTTACGATCCAGAAAGATTATCTACTCCTTTAAGGAGGAATAATCTCGGTTATTTCGATAATATCAGCTGGGAAATTGCCGATAAAGAGATTTTGAATAAGCTGAATCAGGCCGGGGATAAAGAGATTGCTATAATCACTAATCAGATTACTTCGCCCAGTGGTTTGAAAATCATTGAGGAATTCAAAAGTAAATTTTCTAAAGTAAATGTTTATACATATGATCTGTTTAATAATTCAATTAAGGACAGTGCCTGGGCAAAGAGTTACGGCAGTGGGAAATTTCCACTAATTCAGTGGGATGCTGCTAAAGTTGTTCTTAGTCTTGAAGGAGATTTCCTTGGTGTGGACGGAAATAAAATTGAAAATGCAAGATTGTTTTCTCAAGGAAGAGATATTGACGCTATTGAAAAATTTAATCGGCTTTATGTTGTTGAAGGAAATATGTCTCTTACCGGAATGAATGCTGATTACCGGATGCGTTTAAGACCAGATGCGCAGTATGAATTTGTTATGTGTTTAATTAATGAGCTTAGTAAAAGAGGGATTTCTTCTTCAATTATTACTTCCCAATACTCATTGCAGGACTTTGCAAAAAGATTTTCACTCCCCGGTAAATTTTTAAATCATCTTGTTAATGATTTAATCGCGAACAGAGGAAAAGCTATCGTTTATAGCGGAAGTACTTTACCTGAAAATGTTCATATAGCTGTAAATTATTTAAATGAAATTCTTGGTAATACTTCTCTTTACCGTAAGGACTCAACTATTCAGCAAGCTATGGATTTATCGCTGACTGATTATCTTAAGAATTTAATCTCTTCACTTGATGATGGTAAAGTTGCCGCAGTAATTCATTATGACTCTAATCCGGCTTATCATCTTCCGTCAGATTTGAATTACAGAAAAGCATTATCCAAAGCAGGAGTAGTTATTACCCTGACTGTAAGTGAAAATGAATCCTCTGCTATTTCTGATTATGTATTACCTATTCATCATAATTTTGAATCCTGGGGTGATGCAAAGACAAGAAGCGGATTCTATTCATTGCTTCAACCTGTTATTTCACCTATAACTGACACAAGGCAAAAAGAGGGAATTTTGTTATCGTGGACTGGCATTGCAGGTAGTTATGATGAAACACTATACCATAAATATTTATTGAACAATTGGGAGAAAAATATTTATCCTGGTTTAAATTCAAAGATGAGCTTTCAGCAATTTTGGAACTCAGCGCTTCACGATGGTATAGTTTTGGTCGATGAAAAAGTCAATATCTCCACAGAATTTATTTCATCTTCATTAAATGAACTTAAACCGGTAAATAAATATTCTGATTACGTTTTAGTTCTTAAAGAAAGCTTTGCATTAGGAGACGGCAGATTTGCCAATAATGGTTTTATGCAGGAATTGCCTCACCCCGTTTCTAAAGTTACCTGGGATAATTATGCAGCAATTTCCGAACAGACTTCAAAAGAGTTGAATGTAAAGAACAATGATCTTATAGAAGTTAAATCTGGCAATAATAAACTAAATATTCCTGTTTTCATCCAACCCGGCTGCGCCGACAGGATGATTGAAATCGAACTTGGCTATGGAAGAGAGAAAGCCGGAGTTGTTGGTTCTTCTGTAGGATTCAATGCAAACTCTTTTATTAAATCTCAATTTTCAGTTTCGCCTTGGATTATTGAAGGAGTGTCAGTTACAAAAGCAGGTGGAACTTACAATCTTGTTTCAACGCAAGAACATCACGCATTTGATATTGAAAGAGTTCAGGATCTTCATAAAAAACGACATATCATTCAGGAAGGAACTTTAGAGACTTATAAAAAGAATCCAAAGTTCATTCAGGATAATAGAAAGCATGAACTTGAAAGTGTTTATAAGCCATTTCCATATGACGGGGTAAAATGGGGTATGGCAATCGACATGAATAAGTGTATCGGCTGTGGAGAGTGTATTGTAGCCTGTAATGTTGAGAATAATGTTCCGATAGTTGGTAAAGATCAGGTTGAAAAGGGAAGGGAAATGCACTGGCTTCGTGTTGACAGATATTATTCAGGAACAATAAATGAACCTTCAGTAAGTACACAAATAATGCTTTGCCAGCAATGCGATCAGGCACCATGTGAAAACGTCTGCCCTGTCGTGGCAACAAACCACAGCCCAGATGGACTAAATCAGATGGTTTATAATCGCTGCGTTGGTACAAGATATTGCTCAAACAACTGTCCTTACAAAGTACGAAGATTTAATTATTTCAATTTCCGTGATCATTTTCGTGACGGCTATCAGGAGCAACCGTTGCTGGCATTGCTTAATAATCCTGAAGTAACTGTTAGGTCACGTGGTGTGATGGAAAAATGTACCTTTTGTTTACAGAGAATCAGTGATGCACGTTCTGATGCAATCAGAGAAAACAGACCGCTTAAGGGTTCTGATGTTACTACTGCCTGCCAGGATTCTTGCAGCACAAACGCAATTAAATTTGGCGATATAAATGATCTTGAATCTGACTTTTCAAAATTCAGAAATCATGAATTAGGTTATTATGTTCTTGAAGAACTGAATGTTAAACCTAACGTCACTTATCTCGCCAGGCTAAGAAATACTCATTCGGAGGAAGCATAGTGACTATCGATTATTCCAAAGAATTACCAACCGTAGAAGGAAGGTTATCAATTTCTCAGATTGAGGAGCTGGTTGCAAAACCGCTTGACTCGAAACCGGATAAAAAGTTTTTTATGGCCCTGAGTATTTCAGGCGGATTTTTGATGATCGGGGCTATCTGTCTGCTGCTCAGTTTTTATTATGGTATCGGTCTTTGGGGAAACAACCAACCTGTCGGCTGGGGATTTGATATTGTTAATTTCGTCTTCTGGGTTGGAATTGGGCATGCAGGGACTCTTATCTCTGCAATTCTTTTTTTACTGAGACAAAAATGGAGAACAGGTATTGCGAGATTTGCAGAAGCAATGACAATCTTCGCAGTTATGTGTGCAGGTTTATTCCCGGCAATCCATACCGGCAGACCCTGGTTGGACGGTTACTTGTTACCTTATCCAAATCAGCATAGTCTCTGGGTTAATTTTACTTCACCTTTAATCTGGGATGTTTTCGCTGTATCAACTTATTTTACTGTTTCACTGGTGTTCTGGTATGTTGGTTTAATCCCGGATTTTGCATCTCTGCGTGATAGGACTGTTTCCAAAATCAGAAAAACAGTTTACTCGATTCTTAGTCTTGGATGGCGACATTCGAACAGGCACTGGCTTCATTATGAAAAAGCATATTTGCTTTTAGCCGGTTTCGCAACTCCTTTGGTGCTTTCTGTTCACACGATTGTAAGCTTCGATTTTGCAGTTTCCATTTTACCCGGATGGCATACTACTATTTTCCCACCATACTTTGTTGCAGGTGCTATCTTTTCAGGATTTGCAATGGTTGTTACGGTTTTAATATTCGTCCGAAAGATTTTTGATCTGCAAAATATTATTACTATGGACCACCTGGAGAAAATGAATAAAGTTATTCTGGCTACAGGACTAATGGTCGGATATGCATACGGTATGGAATTTTTTATTGCCTGGTACAGCGGGGTACAGGCTGAGCAATTTGTTTTTATTAACAGAGCGTTTGGACCATATGCCTGGGCTTATTGGATTATGGTGAGCTGCAATGTGATTTTCCCACAGCTTTTCTGGTTCAGGAAAATACGAAGGTCAATTCCGCTTATGTTAATTATTGTAATTCTTGTAAATGTTGGTATGTGGTTCGAAAGATTTGTGATTACTGTTACATCACTTCACAGAGATTTCCTTCCATCAAGCTGGGGTTATTACATCCCGACATTATATGATGTTGGAATTTTAATGGGAAGTTTTGGATTGTTTTTCACGCTTGTAATTTTATTTACAAAAACAATTCCTGTAGTTTCAATTTCTGAAGTTAAAGCAGTGACTGATGGCGCACAGCCTTCTCATCATGGAGGTTCACATGCGTAACAGATTATTTGCGGTAGCTGCTCTTTTTGAATCTCCTGACAAAATTATTAAAGCTGCAGATGCTGTTGCATCACAGGGTTTCAGGAAATTTGATGTTAACACTCCTTATCCCGTTCACGGAATGGACAAAGCTATGAAGTTAAAACCTTCAAAGCTTGGATTTGTTACTCTTTTCTTTGGATTAACTGGAACGGCGATTGGTTTGATATTAACTTACTGGACAATGTCTGTTGATTATCCTTTGGTGATTGGAGGCAAACCGTTTTTTGCTCTACCTGCTTTCATTCCTATTTTATTTGAACTCACTGTTTTGCTTGCTACTTTGGCCACAGTTTTTGGAATGTTCGCATTCTTTTTCAACCTCCCTCACAATGATCATCCGATACATGACACCGAATACATGAAAATGACATCGTATGATAAATATGGAATTTATATCGAGTCGGCAGATGAGCATTTTGATGAATCAAAAATAAAGCGTCTTTTTACAGATCTTGGAGCTGTTAAAATTTATGATTTAGCATATCCGGAAAAAATCACTTACCCGATTTTTGAACCGAAGTTTGTTACTTTTTTAATAATTACATTTGTGGCAGTTTCTGGTGCAACTTACCTGACTTTGAATAAACTTTTGTATATAACACCATTCAACTGGATGATGGATCAACTTCGGGAAGATGTTCAGGATGTAAGTCAATATTTGCCTGACCAGCCATCAATGCGAACACCAGTTCAGGGAACGGTTGCCAGAGGATTTATTCCCTATCCTTACAAAGGGATAAATAATCCCACTGAGGTACTTACTAATCCGATTTTGCCTACACAAGAAAATCTTAATCTCGGCAGGAAGAAATATTTATCTTACTGCAGCCCGTGCCATGGAAATTTTGGAAATGGCGACAGCAGGTTAAGAGGTCAATTTCCTAATCCTCCAACGCTTCATTCAAAGCGGGCAAGAGAATTCAGCGATGGAATGATTTATCATATAATAACCAATGGTCAGAATGTAATGCCTTCGTATGAATCCCAGGTGACCAGGGAGGAAAGGTGGGCAATTGTAAATTATATAAGGGTTCTCCAGCGGGCAAAGAACGCACAGGAATCTGATTTGGAGGTTGCTAAAAAGGAGTTTGAAAAAAATGCAGCACAGTGAAATGAATTATGTAAAAAAAGCTCTCCCTTCAAACTTACGCAGCATAGGGTTATTGCTATTAATAGCTGGAATTATTCTTGGGCTCGTGGCTTATTTTATCGATCAGCCAAGAGCTATGTTTAATTATTTAATTTCTTATATGTTTTTAATTAGTATCGGCGTTGGTTCACTTTTCCTGATATCGCTTGAATATGTAGCCAATGCAGATTGGAGTGTCCCGCTGAGAAGAGTTATTGAACATCTTGCAGCAATTATTCCTCTGCTGTTTATTCTGGTGCTTCCTTTGTTTTTTAGTATTCACGATCTTTTTCACTGGTCTCATCCTGAAGCAGTAAGCGAAGATAAAATTCTTCAGGGCAAAGCTCCTTATCTTAATGCAACATTTTTTATAATCAGGTCGATTGCTGCGATCGTAATCTGGTCGTTGTTTTATTTTTTCATCTCACGTAATTCATTAAAGCAGGATGAAACAAAAGATCAGAAATTAACAAAGACCAATATTAAGCTCTCTGCCGCATTTATTCCGTTCTTCGCTGTTACGATAACAGTTTCTGCCATTGACTGGATGATGAGCCTTGAGCCGCATTGGTTTTCTACAATTTTTGGTGTTTACTTTTTTGCAGGAACCGTTGTCGCATCTCTTGCTGCTGTAACTTTGTTCGTAGTTAAACTTAAGGAGAAGGAATATCTGCATCCAAAGGTTACCAACGATCATCTATTTAGTCTCGGTGCATTGATGTTCGCTTTCGTAAACTTCTGGGCGTACATTGCTTTCTCTCAATATCTTTTAATCTGGTATGCAGATCTTCCCGAAGAAACTTTCTGGTTTCTTCACAGATGGGAAGGGAGCTGGACTGTATTTTCTATTGCATTGATAGTAATGCATTTTATAGTTCCCTATGCTGTGCTTTTGGCACAACCGGCTAAAATGGATATGAAAAAATTGAAATTTATTTCAATCTGGCTCTTGGCTGCACACTTGCTCGATTTATTCTGGCTCGTAATGCCGAATATGTCAGTTCACGCTCATGGTTATGTGTTTAGCTGGATTGATCTGGTATTTCCGGTATTTATTGTAGGATTCGTAATATTAGTTTTTTATTACAGGGCAAACAAAACCAATTTACTTCCGTCCGGTGATCCCAAGTTAAACAGAGCTTTAGATTTTCATATCTGATTGATGCAATTGATTTATAACATAATTATTTATATATGAAAGAAAAAATTTCAGAACTAATTAAAAATAATCCTGTCAGAGTGTTTGGTTTGGTTTATCCTTATCTTCTGGTGATAGGAATCTTAATCGGCTTATATTATATCAGTAACCTTGACCAACTTGCACGTCAAAAAGTACCTGTTGTTCTGCCTGACACAACTAAGGTAGAAGATCTTCCAATTGTTGCGGGAAAAATTATTCCTGCAATAAATGTGACTGAAATTAGTCAGGTTAGTCAGACACTTATTGATAAAGGGAGGAGTCTTTATTCTACTAATTGTTCTTCCTGTCACGGTGAAAATGGAGCGGGAACAGGTCCTGCCTCAGTCGGTTTGAATCCCGCACCAAGAAATTTCACCAAATTAGAAGGATGGAAAAATGGTGCGAAACTTACACAGATTTATCAGACTTTACAGGAGGGTATTCAAGGAAGTGGAATGATAGCGTATGAATTTCTTGCACCTGAAGAGAAATTTGCTCTTGCTCATTATGTTAGAACCTTTGTCCCTGATCCTCCTATGGATACTCCGGATGAATTAACCGCAATAGACCAAATGTATAATTTATCAGCAGGGCAGGAGGTTCCTTCGCAGATTCCTGTTTCTGTTTCTGAGCAAATCATTGCTAAAGAATACGAATCAGCATTTATTAAACTGACAAATATCAGGAATAAAATTCTTGCTGAAAGGAATAACGAGGGCGCAAAAATATTTGAGAAAATTTCTATAAATAAAATTAAAACTCTATCACTATTGAACAATTCTTCGGATACCTGGAAGAGAAGCAAGGATAAATTGGTTAATGTTTTAGTCTCCAACTTTGATAACAAAGTTTTAAGTTCCTCGCTGTTTAGTCTTTCTGATAATGATTGGAATGTATTATTTAATTATTTGAGTAGTTTATTTTAAGAGAATAGATTGTGAACAATTCATTTAAATTTTTGCTTGCATTTTTATTTTTTACATTTTCTTTCCTCATCGCCGACGAAAAGAAAATTGAAATTGGGATTGATGAACAGTTGGGCAAAGCCATTCCATTGGATGTAAACTTTAAAGATGAGAATGGAAATACCGTAAGCCTGAAACAGTTATTCAACAAACCCACAGTAGTTACTTTTGTTTATTACAATTGTCCCGGGATTTGCAGTCCGCTTTTAATGGAACTGGGAGATATTGTAAATAAATCTGACCTTAAGCTTGGAAAAGATTACGAAATTGTTTCGATAAGCATGGACCAGTTTGAAACTCCCAAAACAGCTAAAGAAAGAAAACAAGCTTTTATCCAGGTATTAAATGGGCCTGCTGATGAAACCGCCTGGCATTTTTTAACCGGTGATAGTGCAGATATCAGGAAAGTATCTGATGCTGCCGGATTTTACTTTAAAAGAAGTGGAAAAGATTTTCTCCATTCAGGTGCTTTTATTTTCGTTTCTTCTGAAGGAAAAATCTGCAGGTACCTTTTTCCTTCGTTTTCAGAAAGAAGCGGATTCGGAATTCTTCCATTTGATTTCAAGATGGCTGTTCTTGAAACCAGCGAGGGAAAAACGGTTCCAACAATTGCCAAAGTTTTACAGTTTTGCTTCAGGTATAACCCGGATGGACAAACCTACGTGCTGAACTTTACAAGAATTTTCGGGGTTATTATTTTACTGCTCGCAGGAGCATTTGCATTTTTTGTTATCTTAAAACCAAAAAAGGAAAATAGAAATACGAGGTAATTTATATGTCAGTTGATGTTGCAGCCTTAAGCACGAATGGCCACACAAGCTATATAGATTTTCAGGGAAAGCATAAAGGAGTGCTCGGTTGGCTTTTATCTACAGATCACAAAAGAATTGGAATTCTTTATTTGATTGCAATTCTTACTTTCTTCGCAGTCGGAGTGACAATCGGTTTTTTCATGAGGCTTGAACTGATTGCTCCGGGCAAAACGATTATGAATCCACAAACTTATAATTCATTATTTACTCTTCACGGGGTTATAATGATTTTCTTATTCGTTATTCCCGGAATTCCAGCAATTTTTGGAAACTTCTTTCTGCCAATACTTATAGGTGCTAAAGATGTAGCCTTCCCAAGACTAAATCTTTTCTCTTGGTATCTCTATATTTTCGGAGCTTTATTAGCTGTTCTTTCAATTCTTTTGCCCGGAGGTCCGGCAGATACAGGATGGACTTTTTATATTCCTTACAGCGTTAGAACCGGTACTAATGTTTTGCTTGCATTATTTGCCGCATTTGTTCTTGGTTTTTCTTCGATACTCACTGGATTAAATTTTGTGACAACTGTTCACAGGCTCAGAGCTCCGGGCATGGGCTGGTTCAAAATGCCGTTGTCTGTTTGGTCTCTTTATGCAACGGCTTGGGTTCAGATTCTGGCTACTCCGATAATAGGAATTACTTTACTTCTTGTTGTGATTGAAAGAGTTTTTGGTGTGGGGTTGTTCGATCCTGCTTTAGGTGGTGATCCTGTTCTTTACCAGCATCTATTCTGGATTTATTCTCATCCTGCTGTATATATTATGATTTTACCGGCGATGGGTGTTGTCTCTGAAATAATTCCTGTGTTTGCCCAGCGAACAATTTTTGGTTATAAGTTTATTGCTTATTCTAGTATTGCTATTGCATTATTTGGTTCTCTTGTTTGGGCTCATCACATGTTTACTGCAGGTATGAGTAACACCGGGCAGTTTATTTTTTCTTTGCTCACTATGATTGTGGCTATACCAAGTGCTATAAAAGTATTTAACTGGACAGCTACACTTTATAAAGGTTCTATCTGGGTTACACCTCCTTTACTTTATGTTTTAGCTTTTATTTTTCTTTTCTCGATTGGTGGGCTTACCGGAATAATGCAGGGGGTTCTTTCAATTGATATTCACGTTCACGATACTTCATTTATTGTTGCACATTTCCATTACGTGATGTTTGGAGGAACCGGTTTCGGAATTTTTGCAGCTTTTCATTACTGGTTCCCAAAAATGTTTGGAAGAATGTATAATATAAAAACAGCCAAAGCTGCCTTCTGGTTTTTATTTATCGGTTTTAATCTTTTGTATTTCCCAATGTTCATTATGGGCTGGCTTGGAATGCCGAGAAGATATTATGATTATTTACCTGAATACCAGCCATTCCACTTAATTTCAACTGTTGGTTCGTGGATTTTGATTGTCGGACTGATAATAATGTTTGCAAATCTTATTTATGCGTTAAAAAAAGGTAAAGTTACTGCAGAAAAGAATCCGTGGGGAGGTGAAACTCTTGAGTGGAAGGTTGACACACCGCCCATTCACGAGAATTTTCACACTATTCCAATAGTTACTGAAAGACCATACGAATATAAAAACAATGATCTAATTTTAAATCAGGAGGTTAAGTGAGCAGTCACGAGCATGCAGCAAGCTTAGTTCACCGCGATGATGTCGGCGCCAGAATGGGAATGTGGTTGTTCCTTTTCACAGAATTACTTCTTTTTGGCGGAATGTTTTTACTTTATTCTGTCTACAGGTTCACCAATCAGGCTGAATTTCATTTGGCTGCAAAAGAATTGAACACGGTAATAGGAACCTTTAATACTATAATTCTTCTCACAAGCAGTTTGACAATGGCTTTATCTATTGCTGCTATTCAAAAGAATAATGTAAATCTTTCAATCTTTTTTCAGCTTGTTACTGTTTTGCTTGGTTTAGCTTTTATGGTAAACAAATATTTTGAGTGGACAGCAAAATTTCATCACGGCATCTATCCCGGTTCAGAAGAATTATTAGTAAAAAGTCCGGGAGAAATTCTTTTCTTCGGTCTTTATTATGTAATGACAGGTTTGCACGGTCTGCACGTTTTAATTGGAATGGTGATAATTCTTTTTATGACGTCTTTTACAATTAAGGGAGTTATTACACGCGACAGTTATGTTAAGCTAGAATCTGCAGGTTTATACTGGCACCTTGTTGACATAATCTGGATTTTTTTATTCCCGTTATTCTACTTAATTACTTAAGGAAATATTAATGGAAAAAAACGATAATCACTCTCAACATTCACACGGGTATGGAATTTATATTCTCGTTTGGCTGGCACTAATGGCTTTGACCGCAATTACGGTTACAGTTGCTGGAATTAATTTTGGTAATTTAACTGTTACAACCGCACTACTAATCGCATCAGTTAAAACTTATCTCGTACTGACAATATTCATGCATTTAAGATCTGAGGACAGAACTTTCAGGATTTTTGTTGCAGTCTCAATTTTCTTTTTGCTTGTTTCATTTGTTTTATTATTTAGTGATTATTCTTTTTTAAGGTGATATCATGTTTGACGGAGCATCAAATTTTATTGAGAAAGTTGACGGCGCTTTTTTATTTACAATTATTGTATCTGTTTTTTTTCTTGTTTTAATAACAGTATTAATGCTTGTCTTTGTTTTCAAGTATAACAGGAAACGCCATCCCAAAGCGGTTAATGTGCACAGCAATGTTTGGCTTGAAGTTACCTGGACAGTAATACCAACAATACTGGTTTTAATTATGTTTTGGTATGGCTGGATAGGATATGCTGAAATGAGAGCCATCCCTGAAAATTCAATGCAGGTTGAAGTTACAGCTCAAATGTGGAAATGGACTTTTAAGTATGAAAACGGATTGCAAACAGATACTTTGTATGTTCCTGTAAATAAACCTGTTAAATTAAAGATGACCTCGCGGGATGTGAATCATGCGTTTTATATTCCTGCATTCAGAATAAAGAAGGATGTTTATCCTGCAAGAGATAGATTTGCCTGGTTCCAGGCTGATAAAATCGGGTCGTATGATATAGCCTGTGCTGAATATTGCGGTTTGAATCACTCTTATATGTATTCAAAAATACATGTGTTATCAGAACAGGATTTTAACGGTTGGCTTCAGAAAAAGTAAAAATAATTTTCGTTCACATATAAAATTTGGTAAAGCAATTACAAATATTATCTGAATTAACCAAAATCAGAATCACTGTTTTTGTTTCGTTAACCACTGTTCTTGGTTACATTAGTTTTACAGGTGTATTTTCCACTAAAATGATTTTACCAACTATAGGAATTTTGCTGCTGGCTTGTGGTTCTGCAGTGCTTAATCATTATCAGGAGCGTAATACTGATGCACTAATGCGCAGGACCCAAAACAGACCGCTTCCCTCAGGGAAGATTGAGCCCGGGATGGTTGTAATTATTTCTTCAATTTTTGTCATCATTGGTAGCGTAGTATTATATCTCTCGAGCAATTTTATCAGCCTTCTGCTCGGGCTGCTTAATCTTTTCTGGTATAATTTGGTTTATACTCCCTTGAAAAAAGTTACACCGCTTGCAATTGTTCCCGGTTCTCTTGTCGGTGCAATTCCACCAATGGTTGGCTGGACTGCAGCAGGCGGCTACTTATTTGATCCACAGATTTTAGTGCTTGCGTTTTTCTTTTTTATCTGGCAGATACCACATTTCTGGCTTTTACTTTTGAATATCGCTGATGATTACTTAAAGGCAGGATTCCCGACTCTGACTCAGTTATTTAAACCTGATCAGTTGGCTAGAATTACTTTTGTCTGGATTCTTGCAACGATTGTTTCTGCTTTTCTGATACCATTTTTTGGTGTAATTGAGTTACCATTGATAAATTATTGCCTGGTTGCATCAGGTGTCTGGTTTGGTATCAATTCCATAAAGCTTATTAAGAATTCAAAAGAAAGATTGAGCATTAATTTTGCTTTCAGAAATATTAATTTGTTCGCACTCTCTGTTGTTCTTCTTGTCTCAATTGATAAAGTGATAACTAATATTTAGAGGTATTTATTAAATGGAGTTACTTGATAAAATAGTTTTACCACAATCTGCTGAACACATTGAACTTTTGCACTATGTGCTGATGCTTATCTTCTTTTTGTTTATTCCTTTTATAAGCCTCATTTTTGGCGGAACTTTTTTATCTCTCTGGTATAAAAGAAAAGGATTAAAGACATCAGATAAAAATTATCTGAAATTCTCCCGGGAAATAATTGAGCTTACCACAATTAATAAAAGCATCGGCGTTATTATTGGTATATTCCCGATTATCACTGCAATTCTGGTTTATGCTCAGCTACTGCATACCTCAAAATCTTTTACTGTGATTTATCTGTTTCTGGCTCTTATATTAATCATTCCAGCGCTGATTTTTATTTATACGTATCGTTATTCACTTTCATTCAACGAAATTTTATCTTCGGTAAAGAACATTGAGTCTGCCGATGATGATATTCAAAGTGAATTTAAAAGATTCAGCAATTCTGCCAAAAAGATGACAGCCAAATCCGGTTTTTATGGTTTCATTTTTTTAATAGCAGCACTTGCACTGTTTTTCACGGGATTGAATCTTGCCTCTAATCCCGGTAATTGGGGAATTGGTGGAATTATCACAGATGTATTTAATTTTAATGTATTATTAAAAGTTGGATTTTTTATCGCTCTGGCCTTTGCATTAACCGGTGGCGCAATTTTATTTGTATTCTTTTATTGGAATGGCGGTAAAAAGTTTGATGATGAAGCTTATAAAAATTTTGTTCAGAAAAAAGCGTTGAGCATCACTCTTACTGCTTCATTGTTTATTCCTCTGTTTATTTTGATCGATACTATTGGTGCATCAATTAATAATCTATCAACCTCAGTCTTTGGATATACTACACTTGTTCTGATCGTACTGTTTGTTGTTTATAATTTTATTTACAGTATGATGAAAAATGCAGATGTTAAATATAGCGCACATGTTTTCTTCCTTCTCATTTTTGCAGCATCTGCCCTTATTGTTAGAGATCAATTAGCAATGAATCATGCAACAAAAAGTCATTCAATAGTTCTATCTGCTGAGTATGATAAAATGCTGGCTGAGTTAAAAGGAGAAAATAAAATAGCTGAAGTAAGTGGTGAAGAAATATTCACAATCAGATGTGCATCCTGCCATAAATGGGATCAAAAACTCGTTGGCCCTGCATATAAAGATGTTCTCCCCAAATATGAAGGTAAAGAAGCACAGTTAATTGCATTTATCCGGAATCCGGTAAAAGTTGATCCTGCATATCCTTCAATGCCTAATCCCGGTTTAAAGCCAAATGAAGCTGATGCAGTAGCAAAGTATTTATTAGCAACCTATAAAACTAAATAGCGGTTGACTAATTGCTGCTTCTTAAATCATAAATTAGTCGAGTCATCTCATTACTGTTTTGCGTGTATAAGCAGCAGCACAATCATAAACTTTGAATTAAGTCATAAATATTCTGTGCCAGTGCTTACAATAGATGTTGGCGGTTGTTTTTATCAATTATTAGAATTTCAAAAAAATAAATTTTGACTTACCTAGTAATAGTTGTTGAATCTGATTGTGAAATTCCATTTAACAACCTGATAGCTTATTTTGGTACCTTGATTGTTGAACTAATATCATCCAAAAGTATTATAGAAAAACAAAATCCATTTCAGGAAATTTGAAATCAATTATTATAGTGGAAAAAATCCGTGCAGAAACATTGATCAGGTTCAGTAAAATGGGGAAACGTATTTCTCTAACATAGCCGCTGATATATTATTCTTGCAATTGACTATGAAAATTATTAGTCATAATTTCCTTAAAAGTTATTTTAAAATTTGATGAGGTAAAAAATAGATGAAAAAAAGAACAGTACTATTTGTACTACTTTTCTCGGTTCTACCGTTAATTGCTTTTTCTCAAAGCGTTATTTACCAGGGGCCTGCTGCCGGAAGCATTCCAAACGGAGTTAGCGTTACAACAAACAGTTTTTCCCGTGTTGTTACCATTGAAGAACCACGTGATAAAAGAACTTACAATAAAGTACCTTACATTGAAGAACCGTTTTTTGTCGAATATCCCTTCCCGACACCTCAGGAAGGAAGCAATTACTTCGAAGACACAGGAACTCTTTTAAGCAGGGGAAGCAATGGTGAACCGGTTCTCCTTAAAAATTTTGCCGGAATCCCTGAAACAAACTCTATCCCCCCAGATCCGCATATTGCTGTTGGGCCAGACCATATAATTGCTGTTGTTAACACAAGATTTGCGATTTGGGATAAACAAGGAAATTTATTGAAGAATATTGCTGCAGATTCCTGGTTCCAATCTGTTTTATCAAATCCCGGTGCTTTCGATCCTAAAATTTTGTATGATCATTTTGCACAAAGATGGATAATGGTTTGGTTAAGTGTTAATGATGGTCAATCAAAATCCTATTACCTCCTATCAATATCAGATGACTCTGATCCGCTTGGAACCTGGTTTAACTGGGCATTGCCAAGCAACCAGAATGGAAATACGGTTGTAGGCAACTGGGCAGATTATGAGGGAGTAGGTTTTGATAGCTTGGGAATTTATTTCACTTCAAATCAATTTACTTTTGGATCGAATCCAAGTTTCCAATATGTAAAACTAAGAGTAATTCCAAAAGCTCAGTTACTTCTGAACAACGCAGGCCCGGTTAACTGGCAGGATATCTGGGATATTCGCCGTCCGGGATTCACAACATCAGTTTTTACTATAAGGCCTACTATTACTTATGGCAATCCTGATGGGTTTTATTTAGTTTATGCTAATTCATCCTCAGGAAATACTTTTTCAGTTTATAAATTATCTAACGTTTTAACTACCCCTTCATTGACTGGCTTTAACGTAAACGTTGCTGCATATACAGGGCCACCTTTAGCAAATCAGCTTGGAGGGTCAAGTTTATTAATTGAAAACGGAGGTGCAGCATTAAAAAATGAACCTACCTACAGAGATGGATATATTTGGGCAGTACATTCTGTGAGAAATACAGTAAACACAAGTTACTCAAGTGTCAGATATGTAAAGATTGATCTTTCGACAAATACTGCCGTTGAAGATGTCGCTTTAGGATTGAACGGCTTTTGGCACTTTTATCCTGCATTAGCTGTTGATAAAGATCAAAATATTGCAATCACCTATAGTAGATCCGGTACAACCGAGTATATTGGTGCTTATTATACTTCAAGACTGAAAAATGATCCTCCCGGTTTGAATCCAAGTATGACACTCCAAACAGGAAAAGGAAATTATGTTAAAGACTATGGATCCGGCAGGAATCGTTGGGGTGATTATATGGGAATATGGCTTGATCCGGAGACAGAATATAATTTTTGGATGTTTACCGAATATGCTGCTGGAACTAACACCTGGGGCACGTGGACCGGTGAGTTAAGATTAGTGCCTTTTTCAGGTCCCTATCTCTTCAGCCAGAAAAATTTACACGATTTTGGTAATGTTGAAGTAGCACAAACAAGTGATACTGCATCATTTATTATTTCAAATTATGGTGATGCTCAGGTTACAATTACTAGTCTTCCATCATCTTCAGGGCCATTTCAGCTATTGAATGCACCCTCGCTTCCTTACAATCTTAATTCATATGATTCACTTACATTGAAATTTGTATTTTTACCCCAGGACACAGGCTTTGTTGAAATCGCATATCCGCTTCAAACAAACGATCCAAATTTTGCAGGTATCAATCTTAAAGGAAGAGGTTATGTTATCAATCCGGCATATGCTCTTTATATGTATGCAAGTTCCGGAAATCAGAATAGTGCCAAGCTGATGAATATCGATCTTCAAACAGGGCTTGGTTATGAAATTGGATATTCACCTTTTGATGATGTTACAGATGTAAAAAGTATTGCTATTCATCCTGAAACAAATATCATCTATGGCTTAAGTGTTTCTGGTAGTGTATCAAATATCCTGAAAGTAAATGCTCAACTCGGTGATGCATATATTTTACATACACTGCCTTTAGTTGATATGGTTTCAGTATCATTTGACACATCAGGAACACTCTACGGTATTTTGAGAAATGGTCAGATATATACTGTTGATATTCAAACCGGTGTAACCAGTTTAGTAACAACCGCTCCTATTCAAATTAATTCTGCAACTTTCAATCCATTTACAAATGAATTATGGGCTTGCCTGTTCAAAGCTATCGGAACCGGAAAGGATTTGATTTTTAAGATAAATCTTGCTACCGGCGACACAAATCTTGTAGGAAGCACAGGAACAGGTTTCCTGACCAATGGATTGGAATTCGATGGTGCGGGAAATCTTTACGGGCTTTATGGCTCTGCAAATCAGGTAACAAACTTCTTCTCAATTGATACATCAAATGCAGCAGGAACTCTTATAGCTGCTACAGGTTTCAAAAACCTGACTGATCTTGCATATACAACTTCGGGAACAGTTGGAGTTGATAAGAATGATTTGGTTAAACTTCCCTCGGATTATGAATTGGAACAGAATTATCCTAATCCATTTAATCCTTCAACCAAGATCCAATACTCACTGCCAGTTGATGCAAATATCAGACTTTCAATTTATAATATTCTCGGAGAAACAGTTAAAGTGCTTGTTAATACCTCTCAGAAGGCAGGCAAACACTCGGTTCTCTGGAATGGAGATGATTATAACGGAAATAAGGTGAGCAGCGGAATTTATTTTTATGAATTGAGAGCAGATGGTATCAATGGTTCGAAGTACTCTCAATTGAAAAAAATGATTCTGATAAAATAATTTAATTAAATGAGCCGGACCTGTCCGGCTCTTTTTTTATGAGGAAACGTCAATGATCCTGGAAACAATCGATATTGAAAAAAATGATATTATTATTTTTTCTATTAACGATTTAGATAAGGAAAAGAATTTCAGAGTAATTTACAAAACCGAACCTGAGCATAAAATAAGAAAAATCACATATGAAATGGTTAAACGCGTCATCAATACAAATGTGCCCAAAAGCATGATTCTTTATCGATTGCTGACTAATCAGCCCGGTTTTGAAATTGAAGAAAATCATTTCGGAATACTGATTAAAATTGGTGCTGATTATGAGCTTATGTATCCCGATCCCGTTTATGCAATAAAAGAAATTGAGTCTAAGCTTAAAGCAATAGATTATAACTCATTTCGCTTTAGCATTCAGCAGGTTGGTCTAAAATCAGAAAATATAGATACCAAACACGCTGTTTACCGTGAAGAATATTGTGCCGACCTTGAAGCTGACGAAGCCAAAAACCAAAATGATTTTGTATTTGCCGAAGCAATAATTGAGGGGCTAAGGAAATCAAAGCAAGACTTAGCGGCTAAGGAGCAAATTAAGCCTGCTTCTTCCAAAATATCTGACGAAATAATATCAAAAGAGCCTCTTCAAATTAAGCCGGATTTATCAACCCATACAGATGAAAATAAGCCAGTGGATTTTAAATCGGAGAGTGATTTCCAGGAGTCCCTTCAGAAAAAAATTGAGGTAAAAGATTTTGAGAACATCTCATTAAAGGCAGGCAAAGCGGAGCCGGTTAAAGTTGAAATTGATTCTATCCAAAAAAATGAAGTAAAACCTTCGATTATGATTTCTGTGGATAAAAGAGTATCCGATCAGGAAAAGAGCAGAAGAATAGATCTTTTTATGGTAGAAGACAAAACATCACAGTTCTTTCCCACTATCAAAATTGATGTAGCCGATGAAAAAATTAAAAAGCCAGAAGGTGGTTCAATTCATTATATCGATTTAAGTCTGTTAAAAAATAAAATTAAAGAGATTGAAAATCTTAAAGATGAGGATAAATACTTTGAATTTTATGATTCAACAAACCTGGGCAGAAGCGGTGAAATTAAACCTCATTCATACTCTTCACGAAGCTCACTCTTAAATCTTCTGAGATTTAATAAAGAAAAATTTTCCAGAGAGAAAGTTTCAAAAAAAGTTCTGCTGCGTTTCAAGGAGACAAGTTAGAGTCCGGCTTCTTTTTCAGGATATCCATTTTATCGACAACAGCACGATAAACCATTTCTATTGTTATTAAGTCCATACAATTTGGATTGAAATCACACTCGTTTTTATAGCAAACAAGACAGTCAATCTCCGGATAGATTTTAGTTATTCTGCCATAATCATAAATTTCGGCAGATGAAGTAGGACCAAACATGCAGACAACTTGCTTTTTAAGTGCCGTAGCGGCGTGAAGCGCTAATGTATCGCCTGTAACTACTATGTTAGGAATGTCCATCAAAGAAAAAAAATCTCTGAGAGAGTTGTTTGAGCCGGTGTCAATCACTGACGGGAAAACTGATTTGATATATTCATTTTGTGATTTCTCATCTTCACCGCCAAACAATAAAACCGCGGTCTTTGAGTGAGTCAACAATCTCTCGATAAGCTTGAGGTAACTCTCTAAATGCCACTGTTTCAGTTGCCATCTTTTGCTTGCACCGGTATTTAATCCTATAATAAAATCAAAATTTATGAGATCGTTGTTTTCAATAAACCTTTGCTTGAATTCAAGTTCTTTTTCATTAAGGTTTAAGATTATTTCTCCGCCAGAAAAATCAAGTTCGCAAATATCATGAATTATTTGCTGGTAGGATTTTATGTTAGCCTTCTTTAGTTTATCAAAAGCTCCCATCTCGAGCCATTCTTCAGCACTCTTATTTAATGCTTGAATACACCCGAGTTTATCCAGAACAAATCCTTTTTTAACTTTTGATTTAGATATACTTGCAAGAGATGCGGTAACAGGTGAACTATCCGGATTTATTACGACATCAAATTCTTCAGTAAGTAAATGAGCATTTAAATCCGGTGACTCAAATTCAAAAATCCTGTCTACAAATGTATTGTTGTGAAATATTTCACTGGATTTTTTTTTGGTTAGCCAGGTAATTTGTGAATCGGGGTATTTTTTTTTCAGAGCATGTAAAATTGAAGTTGTTCTGAGAACGTCTCCAATTGCATCTAATTTTACAATCAAGATTTTAAACCTGACAGGGCTATAGAAAGAACATTCATTACAATCGATGCCTAATTCTTTACTCGGTTTACAAGGTCTGTCACCCGGAAAATGTTTGCAATCAGTTTTCAGAATCATATCTGCATCTCTGAAACTATTTGTTTGAATAATACCTGAATATTTTGAAAACTATTCTTCTTAATGAAATTATGAATATTATTTTTAAAGTCAGTTTTATCTGCAAGCTCTAAATATTTTCTAACGCCTTCAACCAGAGCCTTTGTCGAGTCCGGGGCAACGATAATTCCGGTAGATTCATTTTCAACAAATTCACTTAATCCACCAACATTAGTAACGAGCACCGGTTTCCCAAAACCATAGGCAATATTCAGAATCCCGCTTTGAGTTGCACTTCTGTAAGGAAGTATAACCAGGTCAGCAATTGAATAATAAGTTTGCACCTCTTCGTTTGATACAAACTGGTTGATAATTTTAACTTTTGATTCAATTTGATGTTTAGTAATTAACGAAAAATAACCCTCGGGATTATCATAAAACTCCCCAACTACCAGCAGTTTGAAATTCGAATCAAGCTTAAATATTTCGGGAGCAGCATTAAGAAGAATATCGAGTCCCTTGTATTTTCGGACATATCCGAAAAACAATAAAATTTTATCTGATTTACTAAAACCAATTTGATTAAGTATTTGATCTTTGCTGCTTTCGGAAGTTTGATAGCAATCATATACAGGTAATTCAGAGCGATATACTTTTCGGGCACCCTTTATCTCATTTAACTCATCAGCAACTTTCCCGGAAAGAGCAAGAAAACCTCCTGCATTATTTAACCCGATCCTTGTAAGAACTTTATCTATAAAATGACCTTCATGAGAAACGAAATTTTCAGTGATAAAGAGAATTTTACTCCTCAATTTATTTTTTAGTAAAAACGAGATAACAAAATGGCATAAACCGAAAAACGGATGCCACCAGTCAAATACAACCAAATCAGGATTTTCTTTTAATATTTTTTTTGCAGTAATGAACCAGTTTAATGGATTGATTGAATTTACAATACGTTCATTAGGAGCTTTTTTGTATATGCTTTCGCTTTTGTCGTACTGAGTAGTACCCGGGAAAAGAATTGATGGATAAAGTAATTTGTAATTGAAAATCTTTACCTCAAATTCATCAGTTAGCTGGAAATAAAGATGTGAAACAAATAAGGAATTACCCCCGCGATAGGGATAAGCCGGGCCAACAATTAAAATTTTTCTTTTCTTTGTAGAAGAAGACATTGGATAAGAAATGAAACTTTAATCCTTTATTTTGATAATAATTCTTATCAAAATATAAACAAATTAATTGCCAGCAGAAAACCTTAAAACAGGCTTAGTTACTTGAAAAAATCATCGTCGTATTCACTGCTCTCATCCTCCTTTGAAAGCTTAAGCATTGTGCTTAGCATATCCTTAAATTCGAATTTGGACTCAAGCTTATGTTTACTTATTAAGGAATATTCTGCGAGTCCATGCAGCAAAAATTCCATAAAAAGCAGAGATGAATTTTCATCAAGATTTTTTTGAGTAGACCTGACAACTTCTCTAAGTTCGGGAATTGTTTTGAGAGATTCAGAATATTCTTTGTCGCTGACATCGTTCAACAAATCCAGATGATTGCCTTTTGCGAACCAGCTTATAATTTTCTGATATGGATTTGCCTGCTCACTTCTTTTTGATTTTTGAGGCGATGGGAAATAATTAATGAAAAGTGCACGGATAGCTTTGCTGATTAAAATTAAAGCAACTTTCGTGGGACCTTCCTGTTCGCCTTCATAAACAAGCTCAACTTTTCCGGTAATTGATGGAATTACACCATAAATATCTGAAATACGGACAAACGTTTTTTCTTCACCGTTTAAAATTCTTCTTCTCTCTGCAGAGCTTACTAAATTTTCATATGCAGAGATTGTCAATCTTGCGGAGACACCACTTTTCATATCAATATATTCACTTTGTCTTGCCTCGAATGAAATCTGTTCAATCAGATCTTTAACTAATTCGTGAACAAAAACTGTCTCTTTCTGCTCGACCGAGAGAAATGCTTCCTGTTCCGTAATCTTTTTGGAAGTATTAATATCTTTTGGATAGTGTGTAAGTATCTGACTGTCAATTCTGTCTTTTAGTGGAGTAACTATTGAACCTCTGTTCGTATAATCTTCGGGGTTAGCAGTAAATACAAACTGGATATCTAAAGGAAGTCTTACTTTAAAACCCCTGATCTGAATATCATTTTCCTGAAGGATGTTGAAAAGAGCAACCTGAATTCTTGCCTGTAAATCCGGCAGTTCATTAATAACAAAGATCGACCTGTGTGAACGGGGAATTAATCCGAAATGAATCACTCTTTCATCCGAGTAAGGCAGTTTAAGAGCAGCCGCTTTTATCGGATCGACGTCACCGATAAGATCTGCAACAGTTACGTCGGGTGTAGCTAATTTCTCAGTGTAGCGCAAGCTTCTATGAATCCACTGGATTTTGGTATTATCTCCTTCTTCCCTGAGCAGCTCTTTTGCAAATTTGGAAAGAGGGTCAAATGGATCATCGTTCAGTTCTGCCCCTTCAATCGCAGGGATATATTCATCGAGCAGGTTAGCTATTAGTATGGCAATTCTGGTTTTTGCCTGTCCCCTTAGCCCAAGTAAAATTATGTTGTGCTTGGAGAGAATTGCACGCTGAAGATCAGGCAAAACGGTTTCGTCATAACCATAAATTCCTGAAAAAGGATTTTCGCCTTTTTGCAAGTATGAAATCAGGTTACCACGCAATTCTTCCTTAACAGTTCTTGTTTTATAACCTGCTTTTTTTAATTCTCCAAAAGTTTTAATTGAAGTAAGGTTCTTTATTTTGTTTTCTTTCATTTTTTATCTCAAGTTCTTTCTTCTATTTCGAACATAATCTTCAAACACGTAGTCTCCCAAATCTGAAGGGCTACTATAATATGCCTTCCCATTAGCGGTTTTTGTGAATTCTCTGACAAATTGCTGAAGGTAAGGATCGCGTGCAATCATAAATGTTGTGATAATTATTCCAAGCCTGCGGCATTTAGCCGCCTGATCAAGAGTTTTGTTTACAATTTTTCGGTCCAATCCAAAACTGTTTTGATAGTACCTTGCGCCTTCTTTCAAGCAGGATGGTTTACCGTCAGTAATCATAAAGATCTGTTTGTTGGTGGTTTTTCTTCTTCGTAAAATATCCATAGCAAGCTCCAGTCCTGCAACAGTATTTGTATGATAAGGTCCGGCTTCAAGGTACGGAAGATCTTTTATTTCAATAGCCCAGGCATCGTTGCCAAAGATTATAATATCCAGATGATCTTTCGGATATTTTGTTGTTATAAGTTCAGACAAAGCCATTGCAACTTTCTTTGCCGGAGTTATTCTGTCTTCCCCGTACAAAATCATTGAATGGGAAATATCAATCATAAGTACAGTTGAAGTGTTGGTTTTATAATCGCGTTCTTCAACTTCAAGATCGTCCTCAGTTAATTTGAATTCATCAATTCCGTGGTTTATTTGAGCATTCCTTATTGAGTCGGTAATATCTATCTGTTCCATCGTGTCACCGAAAAGATACTGTCTTTTCTCAGAAGTCTGTTCATCACCGCTGCCGGTAAAGCCGGTTATATGCGAACCTCTTGAGCTTTTTCTTAGCTTACCAAAAATTTCTTCAAGTGATTGTCTCCTGATTGCTTTCTCAGTCTTTGCAGTAATTATCAAATTTCCATCAGACTCATTTTCCTTAATGTAGTTCTTGTCTTTTAACTCTTTAATAAAATCGCCCATTCCGTACGAATCGTTCGTGATATTGTATTGTTTGTCAAGCTGATTCATCCAGTTCAAAGCTTCAGAAACATCACCGGAGGTGATTGTTAATAACTGAAGAAATATTTTTAGCAGGTCGTCAAAACTGCCTGATTTTGGTTCCTGCGGTATGTATTCAGTAAATCTATTGCCAATCATAGTAGTGTTAAAATTTAACGAATTAATGAAATCTTTAGTTCACAATTGGGGAAATTATTTTAGTTCCCGGTAATTTTTTTGATCATTTTAAGTGCATAGGAATGATTCGGATCAAGCTGAATTATCTGCCTGTATGTTTTTAATGCCATTCCTTCATTACCATCATTATAATATGCATCGGCGAGAGCTGCAAGTGTTTTTGTTGATGTTGGATTTTCATTTGCAAATGAACGGAGTAATCTTATTGCATCAATAGTGCGTTTTGTATTAATTAAATCATAACCCAGGTTGATCAGTTCATCATCGTCAGAATTGTATGTTTTTGAAGAATCTGATTTTATTACTTTGAAAAGGTTGTAAATCGAATCGATACTAATCTTTGATGATAATTTGAACAGATAATCTGCAGTGGATTTTCTTGGATACTTTATTTCATTTCCAAGCAAGAAATCAGCAATATCCAAAGCAGGGGATTCAAGCTTTCTGTCACTGATATTAATTAACGATACTGTTGCAATTTTTTCAACTGGATAAATGACAAGCAAAGTAGTAAATCCGGTTCCTTGTCCTGAATGTGACAGATAAAATCTGCCCTTTGAATCTTTGTTGATCGCAAAACCAAGACCATAATTTTGTGTGGATCCGTTTTTAAGTTTAACAGAAACACTTAAAGTATCAATCCAATTCTTTGGAAAAAAAACTCCGGTGAGAAGCGCATTCGAAAAAAGAAGCAAATCTTCAGAATTGGAGATAAATCCTCCACCGGGAAACTTAATACTAAGATCGGCAAGAGGAGCATTAATAATTTTTCTGAAATTATCTCTCGAATAGCCTCTTGATCGATTTGAAATGATAAGCTGCTGGTAATCCAGTTTAATATTTTTTATTCCGGCCGGTTCAAATATTTTCCGGGTTACATATTCCTCGTAGGTCAATCCCGATACATTTTCTATTATTGCCCCAAGAAAATTGTAGCCAAGTGTTGAATAGTGGTATTTAGTTCCTGGCTCATAAACAAGAGAATCTTTTTCGAGATATTTTAGTACTTCATTGATTGATGTAAAATGCTCTTTGCTGTGAAATTCTGACCTGTCCTTATATTCTCTGATTCCGGCGGTGTGATTTAAGAGCTGCCTGATTGAAAATTTCCATTTCTTTTCGGGAAAGTCCGGCAAATACTTTAATGCATCATCATCAAGTTTAATCTTATTTTGTGAGGCGAGTTGAATTATAGCAACTGCAGTTATGCATTTTGAGATTGATGCAATCCTGTAAAGAGTTTTTGAATTAGCAGTAATTCTGTTTTCAAGATCAGAATAGCCTGAAGTACCCAGCCAGATAATTTTACCATCCTTGATTGCACCGCAGGAAATTGAAGGAACATCTTTATTCTTCTTATATGTATTGATGTAATTATTTAAGGTTTTTGAAAGGGATTGAGAATAGGAGTTTACATTGTTAAAAGAAATGAAGAACAGAATTAAAAGAATTAATCCGAATTTAGAGTTAATCCACAAAAGCAGAGTATTTTTCGAAAAAACATACATATATCTTTTTATTATTGATTGAAAACAGGAATACAGGGGATCCTGAAAATGACTCAAGGATCCCGTAAAGTTGTTATTTTTTATCTAAAGGAACTCTTCTTTCTAAAATATTATCAATCAAATTGTACTCTTTTGCTTCTTGTGGAGTCAGGTAATAATCGCGGTCGCAGTCTTTTGTTATTTGTTCGATGTTTTTCCCTGTATGTTCGGCCAAAATTTTATAGAGTGTGTCTCTTGTTTTAAGCATCTCTCTTGCATGAATTTCAATATCAGAAGTTTGACCCTGCAAACCACCAACCCAGGGTTGATGAATCATTATTTTTGAATTAGGTAAAGCAGTCCTTTTACCTTTGGTTCCTCCCGCAAGCAGTATCGCACCCATGCTTGCAGCCATACCTACGCAGATTGTTGATATATCAGGTTTTACATATTTCATTGTATCATAAATTGCTAAACCGGCTGTAACGCTGCCACCAGGTGAATTTATGTACAAATGTATATCCTTTTCTGAGTCTTCTGCCTCAAGAAAAATTAATTGGGCAATTGTTAAGCTGGCGATATGATCATCAATAGCCATTCCTAAAAAGATAATTCGTTCCCTGAGAAGGCGGGAATAAATATCCATTCCCCGTTCGCCTCTTCCCGTTTGTTCAATTACATAAGGAACGAGTTGGTTAAAAATCTCAATATTTTTTGTCATGTATTTACCTCTTCTTCTTTTTTATTGTACTTTTTCAAATCAACCTTTACAATAGTATTCTTACTTTTTAGAAACTCGAAAAGTTTTTTATCAAGAATTTTATCTTTTTGCCCCTGGGTATTATAAAAGCTAATTAATTTATCGATAGAGATTCCAGTCGCAGCCGAGTCTTTCTCTGCCATTTCTTTCAACTCCTCGTCAGAAACTTTAATATTTTCCTTTTTGATCAATTCAGTTTTAATCAGGTACCACTTTACTTCATTTTCTGCATTTTTCATTAAATATTGTTTGGCAGCTTCTTTATCGAAATGTTTGACTTTATGCTGCTTTGAATGTTCTTCTTCGTGTTTAATCATATCATTCAGAACATTATTTACAAATGAAGATGGAGCAGTGAAATCATTATTTTTAAGAATCATATTAAGAAGCTTAATCCGTGTGATTTCTTCTGTCTGATTATCATAATAAGCTTGAATATCATTCCTAATTTTGTCTCTGAATTCAGTTTCAGTCGAGAGTTTATCCTTTGTAATCTTTTTAATTAATTCTTCACTTAGTTGAGGAAGAACGACCTTTTTAACTTTCTTCAGTTTAACAGAGTAATAGAATGTTTCTGTTTTCGTTTCATCCTGCCCGGATTCATTTTTAATTGTGCTTTCATCCTTAAATGTGAAAGAAAATACATCTCCAACTTTTTTACCTTTTGAATTATTTAATAGTTCGGGATGAACCCGCTGATCTGAAAGGTCAACAGTGAGCGTTTCTGGTTTTGTTCCTGGAATTTCATTATTTGATTCATCGACTCTTTTTAGTTCGATATCTATTTTATAATTATTGTCTTCACCGACTGCATCACAATCCTCTTCAGTTGCATTAGATTTAATAATATATTCAATCTCAGCTTCAACTTCTTTATCATTAACGACAAAGTCCGGGATTTCGATAGTTTGGTTAGTATAATCTTTGAGTTCCAAGGTTGGAATAACCTCAAATTTAACCTTGAAAGATAAGTTTTCTCCAGGTTTAAAGTTGATATCCGTCATTACAGGTTGACTAATGGGATTAAGCATCTGAGCTTCAGCTATCTCCCAGAATTTGTTATTCGCTACTTTTTCAGAAGCATCATATTTCAACGCATCGCCATAAATTTTTCTGAGATGAGAAATCGGTACTTTCCCTTTTCTAAATCCGGGCAGCTGAATTTTCTTTGCCTGAAGTTTTTCCTCAGCTTCAATCTCGTTTTTAATGTCTTCATATGCTATTGAAACTTCTAATTCTTTTTCAGAAGTAGAAATATCATTTAGTTTGGTTTCCAATTATACCTCTAACTGATTTTAAAAATTTTGTGCGAGAACGGGGACTCGAACCCCGACACCTTACGGTACTAGATCCTAAGTCTAGCGCGTCTGCCAATTCCGCCATTCTCGCTGATTTTTTAACTTTGAATTAAATAAGAGTGGTCTCGGAGCGTTTCAAAGCTTTTTTCTATCAAAATTGAGTACAAATATAAAATTAGCTTAAAAGTTTAGCAAATAAACCAATTTTTTGACTAGGAAATTCAATTTAGCTTAGTAGAATGTTAATTTTCAAAGTAAATTCACAGAAAAGATTATAAGCATTAGAATTAGTTGTTTTTTTTTCGGATGGCACTTTTAATAACTTATTAAGGCAAAATAATTAACCTTTTAAAAGGAAGGAAATTGAACTTTCAAGTAGAACATTACAATATATTAGACCTGATTGGTGAGGGCGGTATGGGCTCTGTTTACAGGGCTTTTGATACCCGGCTCGAAAGAACAGTTGCAATCAAGTTCCTTAATATAAATGCTCTGAGAAATAAGAAATTTGTTGAAAGATTTAAACGTGAAGCAATTAATCAGGCTAATTTAAATCATCAAAATATTGTTACTGTGTATGGAATTGTTCAGGATAGAGAAAATCTTGGAATTGTAATGGAATATGTTCAGGGGAAAACTGTTGAAGCACTTATCAATGAATATGGAAAATTGAGTTTGGTTGATTCTCTGTCCATTCTCAGGCAAACCTTAGCAGGGATTTCTTTTGCTCACAATAAAGGATATATTCATCGCGATATTAAGCCATCCAATATTATTCTTAACAATGATGGTATAGTGAAGATAATGGATTTTGGAATATCAAAATCTGTTAACGAGATAAGTAGTTTGACTCAAACCGGTGCTAAAATCGGTACTGTTTTATATATGAGTCCTGAACAAGTAAGTGCTGATGAAATCACTTTACATACTGATATTTATTCACTCGGCGTTACTTTATTTGAGATGTTAACCGGGAGACCCCCATTCAACTTTAAGAGTGAATATGAAGTTATGGACGCTCATCTAAACAGAAATATCCCACTGATAGACGGATTTCCAGAGAATATTTCCTCGGATATAAACAAAACTATTCAGAAGGCGACAAATAAAGACAGATACAATCGGTTTTCAAGTTGTGATGAATTTATTTTGGTTATTGACCAGATTTTGAACAAGTTATCAAAAAATGTTCTTTCAGAAAAAAAGCTTAAAACAAAAAATTACGCCACCATCAGGAAACGAAGATCATTATTCCCGGTTATTATAATAATTGTTTCAATCTTATCTCTTTTCCTTTTAAGCTGGTTAATAATAAATCTTGTAGATGAAAATATTATTAAAAGTTCTAAGAATGTAGGAATTAATAACCAGCCGGAAGAAAGCATTATCAGTGACTTCATTGATTTTGAAATTGTCCCTTTAAATCTGAGTGTAAAATTAAATTCAATTTCATTCAATAACAGTCTGGGAATAATTTGCGGTGATAGTGGAAAAGCTGTATTGAGCAGGGATTACGGGAAGTCCTGGTCTAAGGTTGATTCTTTCACCATTGTTAACTTGAATGATGTTCAAATTCTTGATAATCGTAGAATCATAATTGCAGGCGAAAAAGGTAATTTATTTTTATCAGATGATGCTGGAGGTACCTGGGAAAACATATTTCTACAATCATCAAACACATTCTTTGACATCAATCAAAATTCAGATGGAGACTTGATTCTGGTTGGGAACAATGGTTCAGTTTTATTTTCTTCAGACTACGGAAGAACCTGGGAAATTTTAAATTCAGGGGTCAACAATCTGTTATTTAAATCTTTTTTTATAAACCCTAATAATGGTTTTATTATTGGCTGGAATGGATTATTGTTAAAAAGTGAGGACGGCGGGCGAACTTGGAAAAGAGTTGAACTTGAAACCGATGCTTATTTAAAGGATATTTTATTTATGGACAAAGAAACCGGATTTATTTGTGGAGGAGGAGGTAAATTGTTTATTACTTCAAATAGGGGAGAAGATTGGGAGCCAATTACTCAAAGCATTACTTTTGCAGGTATTTCATCAATGAACCAATTAAAAAGCAAAAAGATATTGATTACTACTACCAAAGGAGAGATCATAATATTTGATACTCCAAAAAAATCTTTTGGGAAGATTAGCAAATCGTTTCCATTCGGATTACAGAGTTCTGCCTCGAATTCAAATGGTGAAATTTATATTTGCGGAATGAATGGACTTTTACTTCGCGGTAAGATTAAATAGAAATTTATTTCGGATAAAATTTAAAATCAGATTTTAGCAAGCAAATAATATGATATTTCAATGAAACGGTTAAAAGACATTATACAATGGAAATATTATCTGATCTTTTATTTGTCAATCATCCTGTTTTTTAATCTACTTTTAATCAAATTCCCTCTTGCTGGAGTATTTGGCTATGAATTTTCAGCTTTAAATTCATTTTTGCTGGTGATTCTTTCTTCAATGTATTCAATTTCATTTATTAAAAAGGAGAATCCGGATTTCATTTTGGATAAGTCTTCTTTAAAGAGACTGTTTTTTCCGTTCTTAATCTTTTTGTTAATTCCTTTTTTAGTATCAGTTCTGAATTCAATATTTACGATGTTCTGTTCATTTATTGATGGCTTAATGTTCTATCTTGTTATTACAGTACCATCAATCATAATAGGTTATGCACTTGGTTTGTTTAGTATCTATTTGAGTCCAAGATTTTCGAGACTAGTGTTTTTATCCATATTTATTTTAATCTGTTTAATACCTATAATCGAGATTTATTTTGATCCACAGATTTATTTTTTTAGTCCATTGATTGGATTCTTTCCCGGAACAATATATGACGAAGGATTATCAGTAAATACTAATCTTTTGATTTACAGACTAATAAACCTTCTATACTTTTCAATCATTATTTGGGTTATTTATAAATCAAAGGTACTAAAATTAAAAAAGGTTATTATTGTTTTCCTGCTTATTGCCTTGCCAGTTGGCTGGTTTGTTCTATCTCCATTCGCCGGTTACAGAACAACTCTTACAGTCTTGCAATCAGAACTGGACAGAAAAATTATAAGCGACAACTTTATCACTTACTTTCCTTCGGGAATGGACACTAAATTGGTAAAGAATATTATCCTTCACCAGGAGTTTTACTTTAAAGAGATCTATAATCAATTATCCTTGAAACCAAAAGATAAAACTGTATCGTTTGTTTTTTCAAATAATGAGCAGAAGAAAAGATTATTCGGCTCAGGCAATGCTGATGTAGCTAAACCCTGGCTCAATCAAATTTATGTTCAGGCTGGTAATTATGATCGTACCCTACGTCATGAAATCGCTCACTGTTTTAGTGGAGCATTCGGAACCGGGTTATTTAAATTAGCCTCAGGATTTAATCCAATGTTGATCGAAGGATTTGCCGAATCGCGTGATCCGTTTTATGATGGTCATTCGATTGATTTCCTTTTATATCAGGCAATGAAAGCAGGTTATCTTAATAATCCATATGAGATTTTTAATTTCAGTGGATTTTTCAACCGGCCATCTTCTGTTTCTTATATTTTTAGCGGTGCATTTTCAAGATATCTAATTGAAAATTATACTTTTGAAAAGTTTCAGAAGTTCTACACAACTGGTGAATTTAACAATATTTATGGATTACAATTAAATAATGTAATTGATAATTTTAAAAAAGAGTTATTTTCCAGGAATTATACCTACAATAAGTCAATCGCTGATTACTATTTCGGCAGAAAACCAATATTTACCAAGACCTGTCCAAGATTTATTTCTGATAGACTCGTGGAAGCATGGCAGCTTTTTGAAAAAAAAAGCTACTTGGGAGCACAAAAAATATTCAAGCAGATTCTTTCGAAAAGTAATGATTACTCAGCTATAACCGGTCTGATTGAAATTTATAAAAAGCAAAAAAAATATTCAGACGGTATAACTTTAGCTGAAAGTTATATTACATCGTTTGAAGAAACTCCGTATTACTGGAATCTAAGTTTAATACTAGCTGATTTGAAATATTTGTCAGGAAAAGTGGACAAAGCGGACTCAATATATAATCATATTTCGGAATCTAAACCCAATAGAGATTTAACTTTTGCTGCTAATATTAGAATTTCGGCCATTAGCAAAAATCATTCTTTGCAATCATATTTGCTGGGAAGTGATTTTGACAGGTTTCAGTTTTTAAAGAATTTGAACTCCGGAGGTTATATCTACTTTACGTTCCCAATGATGATTTCATTTTCTGAATTCTTAAAAGAAAATTATGATAATTTTCTAAAGAATTTTAACATGCAGATTAAAGTATCAAACTATGAAAGCTGTTACGCAGTTTATTCATTATCAAAATATATGCTTAAAAACTTTGATTTTATCAGAGCTAGAAAATTTGCTGCTTTAGCTTTAAGGTATGACGAGGATAATGATTTAAAATTGCTTCTCAAGGATAATTTTGCACTTTCAGATTGGCTTTTAAAGAACGGAGACCGAATCTTAAAAAACATTGATTCTCAGTTAAGCAATTAAATATTATATATGAATATTGCATTAAAGATAAAAGAACTGGAGTTCCTTAATCATTTCACAGAGTTGTCTGAAAAGGAAAGTTGTGAAATTTACATTGTCGGAGGTTATGTAAGGGATCTTTTACTTCAACGCGAAACGAACGAAATAGATTTTTTAATTATTGGGGACGGAATCAGTTTTTCCAGAAAAATTGCAAAAATTCTTGGCATCAAAAACATTGTTGTTTATAAGAATTTTGGAACCGCTCATTTTAAGTATCATGATTATAATCTTGAGTTTGTTGCTTCCCGGAAAGAATCATATTCACGTAACAGCAGAAAACCATTTGTTGAACCCGGTACTCTTAAAGACGATATTCGTAGACGCGACTTCACCATAAATGCTCTGGCTCTTTCACTGAATAAAAATAATTTTGGCGAAATAATAGATCATTTCAATGGGCTAGATGATATATCGAATAAATTAATTAAGACTCCTATCGACCCTCTTCTGACTTTTGATGATGATCCTTTAAGAATATTAAGAGCCTTTCGATTTGCTTCTCAGCTTGGTTTTTCAGTTGACCAAAGTATTGTTGCCGCTTCCGAAAAACTGAAAGATAGATTGAGTATTGTTTCAATGGAAAGAATTACTAATGAGTTATTTAAAATACTGGAATCCCCTAAGCCATCAGTAGGCCTAACACTTCTTTTTGATTCTAAAGTTCTTGAGGTAATATTTCCTGAGATTTCAACCATGGCCGGAGTTGAACAGCGAAACGATTATCATCATAAAGATGTTTTTTATCATACCTGCCAGGTAGTCGATAATATTTCTCTGGCAACTGAAAACGTTTGGTTAAGATTTGCAGCACTTGTCCATGATATTGCAAAACCTCAGACAAAAAAATTTATTGATGGAATTGGCTGGACGTTTCATGGACACGACGAAATCGGCGCGAGGATGATGAAAAATATTTTCAAAAGAATGAAACTGCCTCTGAATAAATTAGGTTATATTGAAAAATTGATTCGGCTTCACTTAAGACCGATTGCGCTTGCGAAAGAGGATGTAACAGATTCAGCAATCAGAAGATTTATTGTCGAAGCTGGCGATACTCTTGAAGATTTGATTACTTTATGCCGGGCTGACATTACGAGTAAAAATCCTTCAAAAGTGAATCAATATTTAGATAATTATAACCGGGTTATGAGTCGTGTTTTAGAAGTTCAGGAGAAGGATAAATTGAGAGAGTTTCAATCTCCGGTACGAGGTGAAACTATAATGAGTGTATGTGGTTTGAAGCCATCTCCACTTGTTGGAAAGATAAAAACAGCAATTGAAGAGGCTATTCTTGATGGCAGAATTGGAAATAATTATGATGAGGCTTTTCAATATCTTCTTCAAATTAAAGAACAGTATATTTCAGAATAAAATAATATCTG
>JACAFB010000020.1 GCA_013388545.1 Ignavibacteriaceae bacterium | reverse complement strand
GGTTTTGGAAATCTTATGTTTACGTGCTCTTCATCATCAGGAATTTCAATCAACTCAACCTTTTCAAGCTGCTTTATTCTGCTCTGGACCTGTCTTGCTTTTGTTGCCTTGTAACGGAACCGCTCAATAAATCTTTGCGTATCCTTATTTTTTTTCTGCTGGATTTCTCTTTGATTGATAAGCATCTGGTCTCGCTCTTCTTTGTATTTCAGATAATCATTCAACTTACCGTTGTATGGATTGATTTTACGAAGAAAGATTTCCCAAGTTCGATTAGTTGTCAGATTCACAAAATTTTTATCGTGTGAAACTATTATCATCGATCCTTTGAAGCCTTGAATATAACCGATCAGCCATTGCAGTGAATCGAGATCAAGATGGTTTGTTGGTTCGTCAAACAACAGCAGATCGTTTTGAGCAATGAGAAGCTTTGCCATTGCAATTCGCATCTGCCATCCGCCTGAAAATTCATCTGTAAGTCTGCTGAAATCTTTTTCTGCAAAGCCAAGTCCGGTGAGGATCTTTTCGATTTTGTATTCAGCACTGTAAGATTCAAGTTCTTCCAGGCGCAAATGAACTTCACCAAGTTGATTAACAAGATCTTCTTTCTCTTCATCAGTTAATGACTGTGATTCGAGCTGATTGAGAATTTCTTTTTCTTTTTGATGAAGATATTTTATATCCGAAAGGGCGGTGAAGACTTCATCTATTAAAGTCTTACCTTTATGAACTATCTGATCCTGCGGTAAATAACCGATGGTAATGTTTTTTTGTTTGTTGATTGATCCGCTTTCAGGTTCAATTTGCCCGACAAGCATTTTGAGAAGAGATGATTTGCCAGTGCCGTTTGAGCCAACGAGACAAATTTTATCGCCTGAACTAATTTTCAAATTAACGTTCTGGAAAAGATACTCTCCGGTGAACTGAAGAGAAATGTTGGAAAGATCAATCATCTTTAATCTCTGATGACTGCTACCTTTCCTGTTGCAATATTATTTCCTTCCTGATCATAAGCGACAATAATATAAATTCCGCTAGCAACATAGTTCCCCTCCATATCGCGACCATCCCAAAACGCAGTTCGTCCACCCGGAGATGTAAACTCTGCAATTCGGTTACCGGTCAGAGACAAGATTTTAATATCAGTATCTCTGATCAAACCGTCGATGGTTATATATTTTCCATCGGCTTTTAATATGAACGGGTTTGGATAAATAAAAATCTCAGAAAAACTATCGGCGGGTTTGATATAAGGAGTTTCAAAAGAAATTAATCCAAGATCAGTTCCTACATAAACCTTTCCTGTATTCTCGTCGATTGCTATACTTACTATTACGTCTGATAAGAGGGGACTGTTTTTTGAATCAAATGCCGCAAGTAATCTTGTCCCATCAGAGTTTACAAGAAAGAGACCCTGATTGGTTCCAACCCATTTTTGATTCAGGGGATCGACAGCAATTGCATTTATTGTTTGTTGACGTAATGAAAAAACAGAAGTAATTCTGAATTGAGGATTGTTCTGTGTAACAGCAAGATTGGTGTTAGAAATAATATTTATACCGAGATTAGAACCAACCCAGAGGTCACCTCTTCTGTCAACAATAAGTGCAGTAACATTTGAGCTGTTCAATCCGTTGTTTGATGAAAGATAACCGGATTTATCATCGGCAGGATTATCCAATGTTTTATTTTCGTTGAAGTAAAACAATCCTGTTCTTACAGAATTATTTGAATAGAACCATTTGGTGTCATATTTATCAACTACTAATCCGAAATTCTGGTCAATGTATAGTCCGCTTAGAATTGGAATATTAAAAAGGTACCAGGTGCTGTCTGGAGTAAGCATACTCAAAATTTTTCTGTCTGCTGCGCCATAATTCAGAACCCATAAATTATTTTTTGAATCGACCCCAAAGCCTGTGATCACAACAAATGTAGGATCGGTTTCAATACCCTCAAGCGGTGAATTTTCATATGTGAAGAAAGTAAATTTACCATCTTTTATTCTGGCAAATCCATCACCCCAGTTGCCCGAATAGATCGTACCATCAGCCATTGCCCGAATTCGATAGTAATCATTTGATGGGAAATTCGCTACATTACTTACATCGAATTTATACCAGGCATTGCCATCAAAGTTGAAAATGCCTACACCTGTATAATCTTTTCCGCTTGCAGACCATAAAGTTCCGTTAATATCTACTGTCATATCAGGAAATTGATTTGCCGCGGGTCCATTCGGGTAAATTGTATTAGTTCCGTTAAAGTTACTAATCTGTATTATACCGTTTTTACTTGCAGCAAGTAAACCAAGTATATTTTTATTGAAATCAAGCGAAGTGATGCTGATAGGTGAATTAAATATTTCGTTTGATTGACCGTTGTAATACAAATAAATTTTATTGGAGATCAGGTAAAAAAGAGAATCACCAACTGCAATAACATCAACGATATCTTTGTTCTGGCTTTGGCTGATTGCTTGCACAAAGCTGCTGCCGGTAAAATAGGCGAATCCTTTATTAGTTGAAACCAGTACCGAATCCTTATATTTCACAACTTTTCTTACAGTGTTCGAGGGCAGCCCATCCTGCGTTCGGAATATATTCCAGGATTCAGGTGCTGATAAATTTGTTGCTCCAGGCTTTTGAACAGCAACTCCGAAATCAGTACAAGCAAAAATCAAATCGAATTTTGCCGCAGAAGAAACTTTTGAATTAGATATTAAATCACCAAACTTGAAAAAGGTATCAAAGAAAACAAGGTTTTCAGCATCGATTAGCGAGACTCCAAAATCAGTTGCGACAATAACTGTATCACCAGATGTTACGATCTGATTGATCCGCTTACTGCTCTTATCGGAATTCAAAATGTCAAGAATCGAACTAAAGGAATTTGTATTGCCGTCATAAACATCAATAATACCTGAAATGCTGCCAAGCCAAACCTTGCCATTTTCATCTGCTGCTATTGATGTAAGAGAGGTTGTATTTAAGCCATTAATTTTTGTGAATATTTTGAAATTATCGTTCAGATTTTGTACCTGAACTGAAGGATCAAAAAAGAAAGCGCCTCCGGTAGAAGCCGCCCAAACACCTCCACCAACTGATTGAAGAGCTTTGATGTTCTTCATATCAGAAAAGATTTCCCAGTTTGTAACTTGCTGACCAATTACGGCAGCATTATGAAAAATAAATAATAAGAATATTGCCAGATACTTCATTTGTTCATTCCATAAATACTTTTTCGATAGTAAAAATATTCTTATCCGATCCTCTGATTAAATGTTGTCTTAAAAAATAAATTATTACAAGAAGAAAAAAAGCAGAATAATTAAGTTTATAATCTGCTGAATAATTCGGCCATTTCAATTGCTGTTAGTGCAGCATCGTAACCTTTGTTGCCCGACTCAGAACCTGATCGCTCTATTGCTTGCTCCAGATTATCCGTTGTCAGAACTCCAAATGCTATCGGAGTTAAATTTTTTATTGAAGCATTTAAAATTCCCAATGAAGAACTTAAAGAAACATATTCAAAGTGAGGTGTTCCTCCTCTGATTATTGCACCGAGACAAATAATTGCATTATATTTTTTTGATTCAGCTAATTTTTCTGCAAGAACGGGAATTTCAAAAGCACCCGGAACTTTATAAATATCAATATTGTCTTCAGCCGCATTATGCCGCCTGAGGCATTCCAGGGCTCCGTTTAACAGTCTATCCGTGATGAAATTATTAAACTTGCTCTGAATTACTGCAAATTTAAGTCTCTCTGCATTTATATCGCCTTCAATTGTCTTCATATATCTCGATTAGTAATTATGCAGTGTTGTGCAGGAGCCTGTTTCTGATAGCTTCCAGAGCATTTTGGGTTGTAAAATATTTCCCGAAGTTATAATCATCCTCACGTTCACCGCCGTGGAAGTCAGATCCTCCGGATTCAAGCAGGAAATATTCATTAACTATACCTTTATAATATTTTTCCATTTGAGGTGAGTGTGATGGATGTACTACTTCTATTCCATCCATTCCTGCTTCAATCAATTCCATTATTATTGATTCTGAAATAAATCCCGGGTGAGCAATAAATGAAAGTCCACCTGCATCAGAAATAATTTTGAATGCACTTTGAGGTGAAATATGAACCTTCCGCTCATAAGCAGGACAGCCATTCCCGATATATTTATTGAATGCTTCGAAATATGAATTGACTAATTTTTTATCAACCATTGCCTGGGCAATATGAGGCCTGCCTACAGCCGAATTTTTTACTTTCTCAAGAACATCATCTAAACTTAGATCCAAGCCAAGTGCATTCAGCTTTTTTACTATTCGCTGAGCTCTCTTTAATCTCTCTTCGCGGAAAAAGCCCAGATATCTTTCCAGTTCAGTACTTGCAAGATCAACAAAATATCCGAGGATGTGAAGCTCTCTACCATTTATATCCGAACTAATCTCTACTCCGGGTATCACCTCCACACCAATTTCTCTTCCAACACTTGTTGCTTCGGAAATTGCGCTGAGATTATCGTGGTCGGTTATGCTTATAGTATCAATACCTTTTTGCTTTGCAAGAAGAATTAATTCCCTCGGAGAGTGAAAACCGTCGGAGTGATTTGTGTGAGTATGTAAATCGACTTTACTGGTCATGATTTAACTAAAAAAATCTTTAAATTTTTCATAGTTAACTATCTTCAATCTTGTTCCATCAAGTTCAATTAAACCTTTCTTTGCAAAGCTGTGAAGTGTTCTTGAAATTGTTTCGCGCGAGGTTCCCGCCATATTAGCAAGATCATGCTGAAATGGTAGTTTCTCAATTTCAACAATTCCATTTTTAATTTTTCCAATCTCATCAGCAAGCTGAAGAATTACTGTGGCAACCTTACCTTCAGCATCTTTGAGTGAAAGAGCTTTAATTTTTACATCGGCAGCCCTGAGTCTCCGTGTCAATTCCTGAAGGAGAGAAATTGATATTTCGGGATGAGTTTTAAGTAAATCCAGAAAATTTTGCCGCTGAATTATGAACAGCACAGTATCTTCAACAGCAGTTACTGTTGCCGAGCGCGGCATTCCATCGAGTATCGCCATTTCACCAAAAAAATCAGAATCACTTAACAATGAGAGAATAACTTCTTTACCGTCAGCACTTATCCTCGAAATTTTAACCTTTCCTCTCTCAATTACAAAAAGAGCCGAGCCGGATTCCTGCTCAGAAAGAATTATTGCGTTTTTGGGAAAATTTTTGCTTAGACCGAGAGATGTAATCTTTTCAAGGGTACTTTCGTCAAGATCAGAAAAAATGGGAACTGATTTTAGAAAACTTGGATTATCGGACAAAATTTTTTCTCTCAATTTTTAATGAAAAATAATCTAATTTTTGTCCATTACAAAGTCAAATTTCACAATAGTGAGTTCTTCTTTTTATAAAACCATTAAATTGATCTCTAATAAAGGTTTTTAGGTAAATGATTCAGCACATGGGCAGCAAATATTAATTGCTTTTTTAAGCATTACTATCTAACTTAACTTTCTAAATTTCAATAATCTATTGGAGTAATAAGTACTTATGGGAATGATGGCCCGAATGAGAGGTTTGGCCCCAGCTTTTATTATTGGCGTTGGAGGTCTTTTTGTTCTTTTTATGGTGATTTCCGATTCAAATGTACTAGAAGCCCTTGGTGGAAGGACAAATGATGTTGGCTTTGTAAATGGCACAGCTATAACTTACCAGGAATTTCAGTTCGCAGTGGATCAGCAGACGGAAATGAGAAAGAATCAGACAGGAAAAGACCTTGAGGAAAGTGAATTCGAACAGATCAGAGAACAGGTTTGGGAATCACTGGTTACTCAGAAGCTATTGAAAGAGCAAATAGATAAATATGGAATAACTGTTTCTGATGAAGAAATTAAGGATGTAATTCTGGGAGAAAATCCTCCGCAGTTTTTAATGCAAAATTTTATTGATTCAACCGGAAAATTCAACCGTCAAATGTATGAAAGTGCAATAAGGGACCCCCGGAATAAGGATGCTATGGTCCAAGCAGAAGAATTGGTCAGACAACAAAGGTTGACTGAAAAACTCCAAAGTATGCTGCTGGCAGGAATAGTGGTTGGTGATCAGGAAGTTAAGCAGAGGTTTATAGAGCAAAACACAAAAATGAATGTTGAATATGCTCTTATCGATTTAAGTTTATTTCCCGATTCTGAAATCAAATATGACGAAAACGATTTAAAGAGCTATTACAACAATAATCTTGATAAGTACAAAATTCTGGCTCAGCGAAAACTGAAATTTGTTCTCTTTCCAAATGTCCCATCTGCTGATGATTCTGCGCAGATTAAAAAGGATATGGAAAATATTAAAGCTGCAGTTCTTAGGGATACTTTAGACTTTAAGGCAAATGTAGAAATTTATTCTTCTCTTCCGTATTCAAGGGATACTTTAGTTATTTCCGCCATTCCTGAGCAGGCTGCAAATAAAATTTATAACTCATCACCCGGTTTGATTGGTCCGGTTGCTACTTACGAAGGATATTGTCTTTATAATTTCCTCGGAACCGTTGCTTCAGGTGAGACTCAAGTTCGTGCTTCTCACATTCTCATCAATCAAATGGGAAGTGATGAAAAAAATCTTGAAGAAGCTAACAGGATTTATCAGCAGCTGATAAGCGGTGCAGATTTCGCAAAGATTGCCAAAGAAAAATCCGGTGATCCGGGCAGTGGTGCAAGAGGTGGAGATTTAGGTTGGTTTGGTAAAGGGGCTATGGTTCCTGAATTTGAAAAAGCTTGTTTTGAAGGAAAAGTTGGTGAAGTCCAAAAACCTGTTAAAACCTCATATGGGTATCATATAATTAAAGTCACAGCCAGATCAGACAGGAAGTATGTAGTTGAAAAGATTGTTAATCCCGTCAAACAGTCTGCAACCTCAAGAGATATTGTATTCAACCAGGCAAATGACTTTTCTTATATTGCTCAGAAAAATGGATTTGAGAAAGAAGCTAAAACTTTAAATTATAGTATTCAGGAAACCACCCCTTTCCAGGAAAATGCCCTTTCAATTCCAATACTTGGTAATAATAAGAGACTTCTAAAATTTGCTTTTGAAAATGGGGTTAATACTGTTAGTGATGTATTTAAAGTTTCTAACGGCTTTGTTGTTGTGATGGTTTCTGAGGTAATTAAAGAAGGTGTAAAACCTTTTGAAGAGGTAAAAGATCTTGTTAAAATTCAGGTTGTTCGAGAAAAGAAATATGAAAAAGCAAAACAACTTGCCTCTGATCTTAAGAGAAAAATAAATGGTGACCTTAATCGTGTTGCGGAATTCAACCCTAATGTAAAAGTTTTACAATCCGGCGAGTTCACACCTTTGGCTCCAAGCCCATCTGTCGGAAGAGATTTCGGATTTATAGATGCTGCACTTAAGCTTGAACCAAATAAAATTTCAGATCCCGTCAAAGGATTAAGAGGTTATTACCTTATGAAATTAACCGGCAAAACTCCATTTGATGAGACTGCATTCAATAATCAGAAATCTATGCTAAAACAAAGTATTCTTACTGAAAAGAAGAATGCTTATTTTACTCAGTGGCTCGCCAAGTTGAAGGAAGACGCTGAAATTGAAGATAACAGGCATATCTTTTTCGGGCAGTAAGCGAAAATAAAAATATTGCAAAAACCCCCGGCTTCTAGTGGCAGAAATTGGGGGTTTTGATTTTTAAAGCACTTTATTCATTTTGAACAAAAAGAACTAATTGTTTTTGTATGATCAGAAAATGTTTGTTGTTTTGTTTTTTGTTTCTTAAAATAAGCTTTGCTCAGTTTAATGAAACCGGCCTTGGTATAGCTATTAATTCTGTTTACACAACTTCTGCAAGTATTTTCCTTTCACCCAATTCTTCTGATCCGGAAATAAGAAATAGAGCATTTATAATTGAACACATCTTTAATCCCGCAATTGATATAAGGTATAAATTGTCTGGTGATTTGATTATCGGTTTGAATGCTGACTTTATGAAAACAACCGCACCGGGAAGAAATCTGACGGTTTTGTCTGAAGGTAATACTTTAACTATTGAGGTTGAAGATGGCTTTTTTATGATACCGGTTGAATTTTCATTATACTATTTAATCCCTTTCTCAACAGAGTCATTTAAATTTTTAATGGGAGGCGGTTGTGGAATTTATTTTGGAGAGCACATACGAAAGTTTGGAAATGCTGAAGTGAAAAATATTGAAAAGAAATTTGCTTATGGAATCCATGTTTCAGTTTCAATGGATTATTTAATTAAGGATAATATTTCTTTAAGAACGGAATTAAAATTCAGAGATCCGCAGTTCTCTGTTAAAAGTGCTTATACAAAAAAAGATGTAAAATATAACGGGCAGAATGTCAAAGTAGTTCAGGATTCTTTTGATTCTAAGATCAATGTTGACGGTTCGACATTTATTCTGGGAATTGTATTTCATCTTTAATCATTTCTTATTCATAATTCGATTGTTCCAGGATTTGAATTTGACATTCTTAATCTTAAATTAAAAAAGTAAAAGAAATTTCTATGAGTAAGAATGTTTATTTAACCGGGTTCATGGCTTCAGGGAAAAGTACAATAGGTCCAATTTTGGCAAATACAATTGGATGGGATTTTTTTGATCTTGATGATGTTATAGAAAAAAAAGAACGGAAAAAAGTAAGAGAAATATTTGAAGAGAAGGGCGAAGAGTATTTCAGGAAAGTTGAAACAGAATGCCTTACAGAATTGTCCCTTAGAGAGAATCTGGTAATTTCTCTGGGGGGCGGAACTGTGGCAAGTGATAAAAACTGTTCCATTATCAAAAACACCGGTGTTTTAATTTATCTGAAATCTTCTCCTGAAATGGCTTATAAAAGACTGAGATTTAAAAGAGACAGACCTCAACTGTTATTTCCCGGCGATGATGAGCCTGATAAATCAAAGTTCATTAATCGAATTAATTTATTGATGGAAAAAAGAATTAAATATTATGAACAGGCAGATTTCGTGATTGACACTGATTCTAAACCCGTCGGTAAAACCGTTGACTTAATTTCTGCTTATCTAAGAAATAAACTTTCTGTTTAAAGAGAAATTGAATAAAATTAACATACATACCAGTCAGAACTCCTACAGCATCACAATTGGAAGCTCAATATTTCAGAAATTTAAAGATTTTATTCCCCAAAATTTATTAAGTAAAAAAGCTTTGATAGTTGTTGATAGAAATGTTCACAAATATCATAAAAGCATTTTAGAATCTGTATTGACTGAAGTTTATCCTCAAAATGAATTTCTGGTATTAACTGCAACTGAAAACACTAAATCACTTGAAACAACTAAAAGAATTTACAAATCACTTAAACAAAAAAATTTGGGCAGAGATTCGGTTTTAATTTCTATTGGCGGCGGAGTGATCGGTGATGTTGCAGGTTTTGCTGCTTCAACTTTTATGAGAGGAATTCAAATCATACACATTCCAACAACTCTTTTAGCTGATGCAGACAGTGCCATTGGCGGGAAAACAGGAGTTAATTTCTCCGATGTAAAAAATATTATTGGAACGTTTTATCAACCTTCGCATGTTTTGATCGATACGGATTTCTTGTCCACTCTTCCAAAAAAAGAATTGAAATCCGGAATTGGTGAAATAGTTAAATATGCTCTTCTCTCAGACAAAGATTTTTTTGAATTCGTTTTGAAAAATATTGATTCAATCCCAAATCTTGATAAAAAAATTATCGGTGAAATAATTAATAGATGCATTCTTTTTAAGGCTGCAGTAGTTGAGAATGACGAAAGAGAAAAAGATCTAAGAAAAATTTTAAACCTTGGACATACATTTGCACACGCATTTGAAAGTGCTCTTAAATTTAAGATAACCCATGGTGAAGCGGTAATTGCAGGAATAATCAGTTCCATTTTTCTTTCTGAAAGATTGGGAATAATCGACGAAAAAAAACGTGTTCATCTTTTACAATTGCCAACAAAAGTTGATATTTCAGAAAAAATATTGAGCATTAATCCTTCAGAAGTGATTGCATTTATGTATTTAGATAAGAAGGCGCAAGCAGGTGAAATCAGATTTGTTCTTCCATCTGATATAGGAAAAACCCTGATTAATGTTATTGCAGGTAAAGAGGAAATTGCTCATGCAGTTTTATCATTAAAAGGTGCTCTAAAGAAAAGTTGGGATTAAAAAAAACTGCCGGATTTTGGGATTCCGGCAGTCAACTGTGTCATTTAGGGGGGACTATGCTTAAAACTATTACCGTTTGCTCTAATTGTTTAACAACTAAAATGCCACCCGGTATTTTGCTTGTTATTTAAGGATTTTATTATTAATTCTGTTATCAAATGAGAATTGTGTTAAAAAATTATAAGAATGAGAAAGATTTTTTATCTGTACTGGGTTGTTTAAAATAAAAAACCTGTCGGGTTTTGAGGGCTTAACCTGACAGGTCTGCGTGTCATTATTTTGGAGGGATGCTATGCTTAAACTATTTCGTAATATACTTCCCAAGTTTCAGACCAAATGGTTTAGCAGTAAAAAGCTTTTATTTTGTTCATTTTTCGCTATTATTGTTAAAGCCAAAGTAATTTTTACCAAATTTTACTGATCAAAATTACCATTAGATCGTTTTTACACTGAGGAGATATCAGGATGGATCAACAAATCACAAACTTAGACCTTGATCTTAGAGAAGAGATAATAAAATTAAAGAAAGAATTGAATGCCTCAATTCTTGCTCATTACTACCAGGAATCTGAAATACAGGATTTGGCCGATTACGTTGGCGATAGTCTTGAATTAGCTCGACGTGCAAAAACAACTGAAGCTGATGTTATTGTTTTTGCGGGAGTTCATTTTATGGCAGAGACAGCGAAAATATTAAATCCAAATAAAACAGTTTTGATTCCGGATTTAGAAGCAGGCTGTTCACTTGCTGAAGGTTGTCCGGCTCCGCTATTTAAAAAGTTCAGAGAAAATCATCCCGATCATCTTGCAATTACTTATATAAACTGCACTGCTGAAGTGAAAGCATTAAGTGATATAATTTGTACTTCCAGTAATGCCGAAAAGATAATTAACCAAATACCAATCAATCAACCTATACTGTTTTCGCCCGATAAAAACCTCGGTAAATACTTAATTAAAAAAACCGGAAGGAGAATGCTTCTTTGGGAAGGAAGCTGTATTGTTCATGAAACATTCAGTGAGCGAAAAATAATTGATCTTAAATTAGAAAATCCTTCCGCTAAGCTTATTGCACATCCTGAATGCGAAGAGCATATATTGTTAAAAGCTGAGTTTATAGGATCAACAAGCAAGCTTTTAAAGTTTGTTCAGGAGGATGATGCACAAAGTTATATTGTTGCTACTGAGGTTGGTATCATTCACCAAATGAAAAAAGCGAGACCGGATAAAGTTTTTATCCCGGCGCCTCCTGAAAATAATTGCTCATGCAATGAATGCCCTTACATGAAACTAAATACTCTTGAAAAGTTATATCTGTGTATGAAGAATGGGTTTCCACAAATTAATCTTGACGAAGAATTAATTAAACGAGCTCTTGTACCTATTGAGCGAATGCTCGAGATGAGTTAAGCTTTTTTAAGTACTATTTTGAAGATTGTTTGCCCTGGTGCTGAACTTTTTAACCCTAATTTTCCGCCGTGATATCCTTCGATTATTCTTTTTGAAAGACTTAATCCAAGTCCCCATCCTCTTCTTTTGGTACTGTAGCCGGGTCTGAAAATATCCTTTCTTCTTCTTACATCTACACCTTTACCATTATCTTTCACTTCAATTTCAACTTTACTTTTACTATCTGAAATTGAAACTTCGATTAAGCCATTATTATGATCAATTGCATCTAAAGCATTCTTAATCAGGTTTTCAATTACCCACTCAAAAAGCTCCGGGTTTAATTTTGCTTTAAGATGTTCATCACCATTTACCTTAAGATCAACTGACTTTCCTGTCTGAGGAAGTCTGCGCGTGAAGTATTCTACAACTTTATTAACCTCATCATAGACTGGCGTGTCTTTAATCTCGGGCTTTGAACCGATTTTTGAAAACCTTGTGGTAATTTTATTCAATTTCTCAACATCGTTGTTTATCTCTTCGGAAATGTCCAGAACTTTATCCGGATCTTTATAATTTATCTTCAGCATTTCAAGCCAACCCATCAGGCTTGATATAGGTGTGCCGAATTGGTGGGCAGTTTCTTTTGCCATTCCGACCCAAATATTACTTTGTTCACTTTTTTTAATATTGCTGAAGCTTATGTAGCCGATAATAATAAAAATTGTTGCAATGAATATTTGTATGTAAGGGTAATATTTTAATTGTTCAATTAATTCTGAATCACCGAAGTGAATTTTTGTGAGTACTATTGAGTCCTGATAAGTAACTAGAATTGGCTTGTGAATTTTATCCATCGAGTTAATTTTTTCCATCAGAAGTTTTTTCACTGCTTCAGCAGCCAGAGTTGTATCATAGTCAATGTTGCGGATATCGGTTTTATTCAGGCTTATTTTGTCTTCCTTATCAGTAAGGATTAATGGAAAATCGATAGGCTTGATGATATTTTCAAACAAAAATGTTAAATCAGTATCGGGATTATTAGAGTTTGCAATGTATTCAATTCCTTTTGCATATAATTCTACAATTTGCCTCTCCTTCTGTTGAAGCTTCTCAACGAGCGTTTGGGTGTAATACAATGTACTGATTGCAATCAGCACTGCAATTACCAGCAGAATAATTTTTAAATTCATGGAAGAAGGACCACCTGACATTTTCATCGCGCACCTAAAATTGAAGATTTAGTTTATAAGTAAATTAGATAAAACAGTAATAAAATGCAGGGTTAAAAATTCAGGGAAAGATAAACTGTTTAGATGAAGCAAATAATGTAAAGTTCTTCTTGTTTAGATTTTAAAGACTGGTAATCAGAGCAGAGAGATATTTATTAAGATGGATTATAATCATTTAATCCAGCAATCCATTTATAGGTTTTATACACTTAACATATGGCTTGAATAATTTAATATTATCTGACTATTTGTTGGTAAATTTGAAATGAGAGTTTAAAAATTTCCAAAAAAAATGTTTTGGTGAGAGTTATGAATAACAAATCTAAAATTGACAATATTTGCTTCAGATCATCCGGCTTCCAATTCTTGATCTTTATCTTAATATCAATTATGTTTTTTTCACAAGTAAGAGCTCAGCAAAAAGTCCTTCCGCCGCATCCTGCTCTGCACAAGGAGATAAAGGAAGATAATTATATACCTGATTTAAGAGAAAGTCAGCAAAGGTCACCTGCTTATAATTATTCGATGAATAACATTATTACAACGCAGGTAAATGTTGATGCAAATGGACTGAATATAGTTGGTGATGCTGCTAATGAACCTTCAATTGCCATTGACCGAAATAATCCTGATCGAATTGCTATCGGATGGCGTCAGTTCAACACTGTTACGAGTAATTTCCGTCAAGCCGGTTACGGTTTTACAACTAATGGCGGTCAAACCTGGAATTTCCCCGGTGTAATTGAGCCTGGTATTTTTCGCTCGGATCCTGTTCTTGATAGCGACATTAATGGAAATTTTTTCTATAACAGTCTGGCTGTTGATCCTACTTATTTTTGTGATGTATTTAAATCCACAAATGGAGGAGCCCTTTGGGGAAATAAAACCTATGCTCAGGGCGGGGACAAACAATGGATGGAGATTGATAAAACAAACAGCACAGGCAGTGGTCACTTTTATTCTTTCTGGACAAGTTTTTACAGCGTTTGTTATCCCGGTTCATTTACTCGTTCAACAGATGATTGTTTTAGCTTTGAGGATTGTGTTACTATACCAAATGAACCCTATTGGGGTACTATTGCAATTGGATCAAATGGGGACCTTTATATTGGAGGTACAGTTGGTAGTGATTTTCTTGTAGCTAAATCGACGGTAGCAAAAGATTCAAGCCAAATTGTATCCTGGCAGATGATGACTTTTGTAAGCCTTGATGGAAGCATTCGCTTCGGGGAAGGCCCTAATCCGGGTGGTTTACTCGGTCAGACTTCAATAGCTATAGACACTTCCGGTAGCCCTACTGACGGGAATCTATATCTGTTATGCTCTGTAGCCCGATACTCAATAACTGATCCGCTAGATGTTATGTTCTCGCGAAGCACAGATGGCGGCATCAGCTGGAGTTCTCCAGTTAGAATTAATAATGATACCGGTACTTCAGCATATCAGTGGTTTGGAACCTTGTCTGTTGCACCTAATGGTCGCATCGATGTAATCTGGTTAGATACGAGAGACAATCCAGGTACTTTTTTATCAGCTTTGTATTATTCAAATTCGAAAGATGGGGGACTAACCTGGTCACCAAACGTCAGACTCTCTGATTTTTTTGATCCACATGTTGGCTGGCCAAACCAGAATAAAATGGGAGATTATTTTGATATGGTCTCCGGAGTTAATGGTGCATATTTAGCCTGGGCAGGTACTTTCAATGGTGAACAGGATGTTTATTTCAGTTTTATCGCTGATACAACAATTGTTCCTGTAGAACTTTCTTCATTTACTGCATTAGCAAATGGCAATGAGGTTATGCTGAATTGGTCAACTGCTTCTGAACTTAACAACCATATTTTTGAGGTTCAGAGAAGTTTCGGGAATAAAGATTTCATAACGATTGGCTTTGTTTACGGTAAGGGAACAACCACTGAAAGGCAAGATTACTCATACGTTGATAAAATTCCTGCTGACGGAAAATACTATTACAGGTTGAAACAAATTGATTATTCAGGACAACATAATTATTCAGAAATTATTGAAATTAATTTGAGAATATTTAATTCCTGTTTTCTTGAACAGAATTATCCCAATCCTTTTAATCCATCAACAAAAATCGGATATGGAATAGAAGCAAAAAGTAATGTTAAGATTACCGTACTTAATTCGATTGGTCAAGAAGTAGCGGTGTTAGTTAATGAGGAAATAGAATCCGGGTATCATACAGTTGAGTTTAATGCTTCAAATCTGCCAAGTGGAATTTATTTCTATCAGTTGAAGGCAGGTTCATACATTGAAACGAAGAAAATGATTCTATTGAAATAAAGTTTATATTGCGGGGGCACAAATTGTGCCCTTATTTTGCTTTTCAGAGTTTATTTCTCAATATAAAACGTCTGTTTGCGTTTCGGTCCTACGGAAATAATATCAATCTTAATTCCTGAGTGCTTTGCAATAAAATTCAGGTAGTCTTTTGTTTTTGAGGGAAGTTGATCATAGGACAAGCAATTGCTTATATCTTCATTCCAGCCATCAAGAATTTCATAAATAGGTTTTACTTTAGAAAGCTGTTCAACCGAGGATGGGAAGTATTTTATCTTCTTTCCGTTTAGTTCATAGCTAACGCATACTTTAATTTTTTCAAAGCTGCTTAATACATCAAGCTTTGTAATTGCCACTGAGGTTATCCCGTTTACCATTTGTGAATACGCAACGAGAAAAGCATCATACCAGCCGCATCTTCTTGGTCGGCCGGTTGTTGCCCCAAACTCAGCGCCTATAGTTCGGAGCTTTTCACCTTCTTCATCGAGAAGTTCTGTGGGAAAAGGCCCGTTGCCAACACGGGTAGTATAAGCTTTTACAATTCCAATTACCGAATCGATTTTTGTCGGAGGGATTCCTGTCCCGGTGCAGGCGCCACCTGAAGTTGGACTGCTGGAAGTTACAAAAGGGTAAGTTCCGTGATCAACGTCAAGCAGAGTGCCTTGAGCGCCTTCAAGCAGAATTGATTTGCCTTCATTGATTGAATTATTCAGGAAGGATGGAACATCTTTAATATACTTGTCAATAGTTTTATCAAATTCAAGATATTCGCTTACAATTGAATCAACGTCAAGTCCTTCATGTTCATAGACTTTTTTCAGCAGTTCATTTTTTTCTTTAAGATTTAACCTGATTTTCTTTTCAAGCTCGGTTCTGTCAAGAAGATCAACTATTCTAATGCCCTTTCTGGCAAACTTATCAATGTAACAGGGCCCAATCCCTCTTCCCGTAGTTCCGATTTTAGTTTCTCCGCTTTCGCTGATCAAATCTAAAAGTTTATGATAGGGCATTATGAGGTGTGCATTATGGCTGATAAATAATCTTCCGGCGACTTTTATCCCATTTTTTTCAAGCAGATTTATTTCGTCGATGAGTGCTGTTGGATCGATGACAACTCCATTACCAATTACGCAGGTGACATCCTCACGCAAAATTCCGGAAGGTATTAAATGAAGGATATATTTTTCATCACCAATAATAACAGTATGACCGGCATTTGCACCGCCCTGATATCGGGCAACAATTTTGTACTTCTCACTTAATATATCTACAATTTTTCCTTTTCCCTCGTCACCCCATTGTGAACCCACCAAAATTGAAACACTCATCAGTCATTCCTTGAAAATTTTAAAAAAGACAAATAAAAACTCCGAATCGTGCAATTCGGAGTAATAAAGATTAGGGAATTAAAGAAAATTATTTCTTTTTTGAAAAGCTCTTTATAGCAGCTTCAACATCTTCATAAGTTTCAAAAATTGTGATCAGCTTGGTAATAATAAGTAAGCTTTCAATTTTTTCTGTTATACCGGCTAGCTTGAAATAACCATCTGCTTTTTTCATAGTTGTTAAGCCCCCGATAAGCATACCCAAACCGGAGCTGTTCATAAACTGAACGCCTGAAAGGTCGACAACAACATTTTTTTTATTTTCATCAATAAGCTTATGCAACAATTCATTGAATTTTTTCGTATCATCGCCACCCATCACATTTCCTTTGATTTCAAGAACTACAGCTTCATATTTTTCAATGGTTTTAAGTTTCATTATATGCTCCTAATTTTGCTTAAGGAAAAATAATTAGACCATTAGTATAAAGCAAGTTATCATATTTTTATTTATTAAATGGAACATCATTTTACATTAAACGTCTAAAATTATGAATTCACAAGAAAGCGATAAAAAAGAATTGCAAATTCCACAGATATTGAATCTTGATGATGATTTTTCGTTGATTAAAAGATACATCGATGGCGATGAGCCGGCTTTTAAGGTGCTGGTTTTAAGGCACAAGGAAAGAGTCAGAAATATTATCTACCTGACCATCGGGAATGTAACGGGAGTGGATGATATTGCGCAGGAAGTTTTTATAACCGTCTTCAAGAATTTAAAACAGTTCAGGTTCGAATCGCAGTTTTCAACCTGGCTTTATAGAATAACAATAAATAAATGCAAAGATCATCTCAGAAAGGTGGCAGTCAGGAATATTTTTACCGGCTTTAAGGATTCCGGCAGCGATGAATCAGAACCAAATTATGAAATGAAAACAGAAAATAAAGATATTTCGGAGTTTGTACAGGATGCTATTAAAAAACTTCCTTCGAAACTCAGAATCCCATTGGTTCTAAAAGATATTGAGGGATTCAGTTACCAGGAAATAGCAGAAACTGTACAATGCGATTTAGGAACCGTTAAATCCAGAATTTTCAGGGCAAGGCAGGGATTAAAAAATATTCTTGCCCCACTTGAAAAGGAGTTGAGACTATGAAACTGAATGATACAAATTTAGAACTTCTTTCTGCTTATCTTGATGGTGAGCTTTCGTCTAAAGAAGCTTCGGAAGTTGAAGAGAAACTGAAAAATTCTCTTGATCTTCAGAACAAACTCTCTGAATTAAAAAAGATTAAAGCTTATACAAAATCAGCGTACAAGCCGATTGAAGAAAACCCATACTTTGAAACTAGGTTACTGGCTTCATTGTACAAGCCAAAGTCTGCCTGGTCAAAAGTTAAAAAGCTTTCACCGGTATTTTCAATTATATTGTTAACGGTCGCAGTTGGTTTAATCTTGAAGATAAACCCAACAATGATTAAAGAACTCTTTGAGCAGCAGAAATCAAATATTACCGGTTTTTATAAAGAGAATCTCAGACCATTGCTTTATGCAGCCAACCTAACGAATGAAGATATTTTCAATTTTGCTTTTTATAAGCGGCTTCCTCTTGATGAGAATGACAATAAATTTCTTCAAATCGGATTTGATCCAAACGGCAAACAGGTTTTTGAAATCAAGAACATTGATCTTGGGCGCGAGGCAAATAACCTCGAAAAGTTTGCAGCATCTTTGAACTTAACTCCAAAGCAGCGAGCCCAGGTTGATTCAATTATTGAACTTTATGCTAATGATTTGCAGGGACAGGTTCTTGTTAATGATAAAAATTGTATGGCTGTTAGCCCTAATCTATGGTATTATCAAAAAGCACTGGCTTCTGATTTACTTGCATTTGCCGAAAAGACAAACAAAGATCAGTTCAGACGAATTATTCCTTCAGGATATTCGTTTGCTTCAAATCAAACTGCACCGGTAATTTTAAGGGAAATCAACAAAGCTGGTAATGATAATTATATTTTCTTTACTCCAGACTCCATCTTTACTGAAAAATACCGCTTTGACAAAGATAAATTTGAAGAGGCGATGAAAAATTTCGGGGAACAGATGAAGAATATGAGAAAGGAAATGAAAAATTTCGATGTTCACATTTTTATAGATAGCAGCTTAACTAAAAGGCGGGTATCACCTTTGCGGGAAAAGGATTTTAAAGTATTCATCGACACGAATCTTTTTAGAGTTGAAATTGAGAATCTTAATATTCCTGAAATAGTGCTTCCTGATTTTGATAGTCTAAGCATAATAATTGAGAATTCAGTGCGTAATTATGATGATGCCTTCAGAAATTACACATTTTATTTTCCTCCGGACCGTGATTTTAATCTTAAAAACAGGATTGAAAGAATTGATTCATCCTTCCTGTATAATTTCAAAGTCACAATCCCGAATGTCGATTCAATTCTAAGAGAAAATAAAATCAGAATTGACTCTGTTCTAAAAGGTAAAACTTTTTCATTCGATTCAATGAAGGTGTTTGATTTTGACAGCAGGTTTTTTCATCCTGATTCATCACGGGCATTTTATAAATATTTTCTTGATGATTCAGGAAAACCTTACTTTAATAATGAGCAGCTAAGAGAACAAATGGAAATGTTGAGAAAAGAGATGGAAAAATTCAGAGAAGAGATGCGCGACCTGCAAAAAGATTTGAAAAAGGATATTAAAGAGACAGAAAAAGAAGTAATAGAAATTTAACCTCCAAAAATTTAGGGTGTTCTTCGAGTTACGGCAAAAAACTTAAAGAACACCCTTTCTGCTGATTCCCGAAGTTCCTTCCGCAGTTCATCATTTATATTTTCCGTTTATTTATGTTTTCTTTAAAATAAACTAACTTTGGACTAAATTTTCTGCCAAATAACCGCATATAGTAAATATTTATCGGTTTTTAATGATTATATAAGCCATACAAATTAGATGAACAAAATTTTAAGTAATATTTTAAGCCGCAGGAGTTTTCATCTTTTCTGGATTCTAACGGCATTTTTATTTCTGTTTCGAATTGTATTTATTCCATCCGAAAATTTTGCAATCATCACCATATCAGAAATTGTTTTAGCTTTGATTTTGCTAAGCCTCGCTTTCTCACTATCAGGCTTGTTTAAAGAAGTAAAGCCGAATCCACTTTCATTGGTTGTAAATGTTGGGATTTTGAGTGCGGTGATATTTTTAGTTATGAATTTCTCAGAACCAATAGTGCAGCTTTTAATCGGTAATGTAAAAGAAAAGGTGAAGAATCCCGGATTAGCTGAGAACGTAATTTCAATTCTATACAGCCTCATATTTTTAGGATTTGCCGCTTATGTTTTTCTTGTTTTTAAGACTCTCTTCTATTTCAAGCAAACTAGAAATGTGGAAACCTATTTTAATACAATGCTGATATTTTTTGTGCTGACTTCAATTGCCGTGTATTTTGAACAAAATGAAGAACTTTCGTATATCAGCACAACTTTTTATATCGTATCTGTTCTGCTGATAATTTTCAATTCACTTAGAATATCATGGATTGCATTTATAGTTAAAAAAGAAAAAATTTATTTACTAATTCTTTCAGTGGTTATTTTGATTCTTTTTATTGTCAATCTTGTCAAGATGGGCGGTGGCCACTTCCATTACCAGATTATTTCAAGCGTTTCACTGGTATTAGATCGTTTTCTGAATGTACTTTTAATTTACGGCGCTATCTATTTCAGCATTTTATTTTTTACTACTCTTTTTCACATTCCCACTGCAGAGGCATTTGACAAGAAGGCTCAGGAAGTTTCCTCATTGCAATATTTCAGCAAGTTGATAAATGAAGTTCTAGACTTTAAAGATCTTTCTAAAACAATTTCTGATATAACAACAAAACTTACCGGCTCAGATGCAGCGTGGATAATGTGGAAAAACGAAGATGATTTTACATCCATTGCTCAGCAGAATATTGGTTACTACGATGCACAATTGATCCATGGATTTATGCTTTCACAAAAAAAATGGGATAAGCTCGACCAGGCCAAAATTATTCCGATTGAAAAATTTGAAAAACAAAATGAACTAAGCGAAAAATATTCTACCTTGCTTGTTGCGCCATTGAAAGCCCATGGAAACATAAAAGGATTTCTTCTTGCTGCAAAGAAAGGAAATTCAATTTTTAATGAAGAAGACAGAAGTGCTCTTGATACTTTCAGTGAATACGCATCAATTGCTTTTGAGAATGCAAGGCTTTTAGAAGAATCAATTGAAAAGCAAAGACTGGAAAGGGAACTTGACGTTGCACGAGAAGTTCAACGGAGGATTTTGCCGTCTAAAAATCCGAATTACCCAAATCTTGATATTTCATCTATATTTATTCCGGCATTTGAAGTGGGCGGTGATTATTATGACTTCTTTCCCATTGATCAAAATACTCTGGGATTTATAATTGCAGATGTATCAGGGAAGGGAATTTCTGCTGCATTCATTATGGCTGAAGTTAAAGGAATATTTGAATCCTTAAGTAAAGTTATCAGGCGGCCAAAAGAAATTTTAATAAAAGCCAATGAAATTCTTAAAGGGACTTTGGAAAGAAAAATTTTCGTCAGTGCGGCATATGGTTTGATTGATGTAAGAAATGGAACCCTGCACATAGCGCGTGCGGGTCATTGCCCAATTCTTCTTATTCGTGAAGGTAAACTTCAGGATATTAGGCCGGAAGGGCTTGGATTGGGTTTATCTTTTGACAACGTTTTTAGTGACAGTTTGCAGGAACAAAAAGTTGATTTGCAAGAAAATGATACGCTTATTCTATACACCGATGGTATAACCGAAGCCAAGAACGGGTTATTTGAAGATTTTGGCGAAGACAACTTCAGGAATTTGCTCTTAAAATTTTCTTCGCATAATGTTCAAACAATAACTGAGAAAGTAATTAAAGAAGTGAGTATCTTTTCACAAGAACACTCACAATATGATGACATCACATTAGTCATTATTCGTTGGAAACAAAATATCATTAATAATGGAGAGGCAGAATGGCAGATTTCAGCACAACAGTTAAAGACATAGGAGATGTCAGCGTAATATACCTTAATGGTTTTCTTGATGCTCATACAGCTCCTATGCTGGAAAATAACTTTTCTGAGCTGATCAATAAAAACCGTTACTCAATTGTTGTAAATTTTGAAGAACTCGCTTACATCAGCAGTGCAGGCCTGGGAGTTTTTATGGCTTTTATAGAAAAGGTCAGAGAGAACAACGGAGATATTAAGCTGACAACAATGAATGATAAAGTGTATAACATTTTTGATTTACTCGGGTTTCCGCTTCTTTATGAAATTTATAAAAGCGAAGATGAAGCTATTAACAAATTCAAAAGTCTGAAATAAAATTGAAAACCAGGAAGTCTAAAATAAAAAGACTAATAGTTAAGAGTAGAACTGATAATCTTTCCAGCATCCGTAATTTTATCAGGGAATTTGCTGAAGAGATTGGTATTGCTGGTAATGAAGTAGGAAATATCATTCTTGCTGTTGACGAGGCATGCACAAATATAATCAAGCATGCTTATAAGTCTCATCCTGAGGGCCAAATAATAATTAAGCTTAAGTACTCGGATAAAAAATTTACTATTCTTATAAAAGATTATGGGATATCCTTTAAACCGGAACAGATCCCTGATCCTGATTTGCAAAAATACTATCGTCAGCGAAAGGTTGGTGGTCTTGGTTTGTACTTAATGAGATCTCTGATGGACGAGGTTGAGTATGTATCGGTACCCGGAAAGTATAACCAGGTTTCACTTTCAAAAAAATTTATATCTAATCCTTAATGAGCGTTACTGAAAACTTAAAAGTAAAAAGAAATCTCACTGCACTTGTAGAATTTAGCAGGGTAATAAATTCCAGCCTTGATATGGAGTTTATTTTAAATAATGTGCTGCTTACTTGCCTGGGAAAATTTCTGGCTACCAAAGGATTAATAGGAATTAATATTAACGGAAAGATTGTACTTAAAAGTTCTAAAGGTATTGCTAAAGATAGCTTGCAGCTTTTCCCGGACCTGGATGCCGATGATGAATGCACAAGCAAAACTCTCTTAATACAATTTATGGAGAACGCTTCTCTTGTTGTGGTTGAAAAAATAAGTTCTTCAAAAGAATGTGTTGGAATAGTATGTCTTGGAGAAAAACTTAACAAGCAATCATATTCTTCCGATGATCTTGAGTTTCTGAAAACCATACTAAATATTTCAGCAAGCGCAATCCAGAATTCACTTGTAATTGAAGAACTGAAAAAAGTTAACCGTGATCTTGACTCACGAATTCAAAAGTTAAATTCACTTTTTGAGCTAAGTAAGGAATTTGGTCTTTTCTCAGAGTCAACGAAAGTTGCAAAGCTCCTGATTTACTCAATCATTGGTCAGTTCCTTGTCTCAAAATTTGCAGTGGTGACTTTTGATGGAAAACAACCGAAAATCCTTGAATCAAAATTTCCTAAAGAAGATGTGATGGAATTTTTAGGACAGTTTGATTTTTATAATTTGCAAAACCCTTTAGGTAAAGATGAGCTGAAAAAGAATATAGGAGATGAGTCTGCTTTGCAAGTCAATCTAATTGTCCCGATGCAGATTCATGGAAAAACCAAGGGTTTAATAATTCTTGGTAAACGGATAAATGAATTACCGTATTCAAACTCAGACATTGAGTTTATTTATTCTGTCGGAGGCCTTGCAATCATTTCGCTTGAGAATCAAAGATTATTCAAAGAAGCACTTGAAAAACTAAAGCTTGAAGAAGAACTTGAGCTTGCAAGAGAAATTCAGCAGAAATTATTGCCTCAGTCAATTCCTGGTTTCAAAAATTTTGATATTGCAGCATTTAATATTCCATCAAAGCAAGTGGGGGGAGATTATTACGATATAATAAGCATTGATGAAAAAAAGTTTTATGTCGCAATTGCCGATGTTTCAGGTAAAGGGGTGCCGGCTTCACTTTTAATGGCAAGCATGCAGGCATTCCTTAAAATAATTTGCAGACAGAAGATGCGCATAGATGAAGCCACCGCTATGATTAATGATCTTATAACTGAAAATACTTCAGAAGGCAGGTTTATTACTTTTTTCTGGGCTGAGTTTGATGATGAAAATAAAACAATCAATTATGTGAATGCGGGACACAATCCCCCACTTCTTATAAGAAAAAATAAAATTATAAAGCTCGAAAAAGGTGGAATTATTCTCGGGGTTATGAAGACCATGATCCCTTATGCAAGCGAACAATTAACTCTTCAGAAGGATGATGTATTGGTGTTGTTTACTGATGGTATATCCGAGGCAATGAACTCTGAGGGCGAAGAATTTTCTGATGAAAAACTTGAATCTTTATCCAAAAAATCTGCAGGTATGAATGCCGGTCAGATTCTTGATAAAATAAAAACCGAAGTTCAGAATTTTGCCAAAGGTACTAGCCAGTCAGATGATATTACTTTAATCGTTGTAAAAGTAAAATAAAAGATGTAAGACTTTTGGACAGGAAATGATATGAAGAACAAGTTAAAGGAAATATATTTCAGAAACAGGAAGACACTTATTTCAGTGCTTTCGGTAACTCTGATAGTGATTGCAATTATCAATATTTACTTTGTGCTTGAAGTACGCGTTACTTCAAACGACGAATGTCTCTGGAATCCCGAAAAAGTTTCTAAAGATAGTACCGGACTTGTCTTTAGAATAGTAAAAGTGAAGGGAGTTACCTGGAATGCCGGAATCAGAGATGGAGATGTTCTTCTTTCTATTAATGGAGTTCAAGCTAAGAGTGCTAACATTGCGCAAGTAACCCTGAATAATGTTAAGTCAGGAGATTATGCGGATTACGTTGTTCAAAAACTTGATGGCAGAATTGTCCAGACAAAAGTCTATGTAAAAAAGTTAATAAAATTCGGTGATTTAGCCGGCACTCTTACTGCCTTAATCTGGATTCTCGTGGGGTTTGTTGTACTTACTGCAAAACCAGATGGAAAAATTCAAAAATTATTTTACCTGATTGGCGTAGCTGCAGTTCTTGGTAATATGGGTTCAATTTTCCCTGATTTTTATTTGGAATACACTCAATCAGAAAGAGCGATTTATCCAATAATTGCATTTTTCTGGGCATTGGGTGTTGCATATGCACCCTTTATAGTTGTTTACTTTTTCTGGAGATTTCCATATCCGTTCAGATTTACCGAAAATAAATGGTTAAAAAGATTTTTCTTCTTCTCACCATTAGTGATTTTCTTATTTATATTCACTGTTATCACATTGTACTTTGGATTTCAATCAGTTGACAGATCGGTTTATTTTTTTGCATTAGGGATTATTGGATTATTAAGTGCCATAGCTAATGTAACTGCCTGGATCTCTTTGATGATTCATTATTTCAGGATTAAAGACAAGATTGACAGGAAACCCATACTTATTATTTTACTAACTTTTACTCTTGGAATACTTGCAAGCGTTTATACATCATTCATTGCACCGCTTATAACAGATACAGTTTTTAATTCACCTGAATTTTATACACCAATCATACTGGTGGTTCTTGTCCCGATTTCATTTGCTTATTCTATTTTCAAATATCAGTTGATGGATGTAAGCGTTGTTTTACGTAATGCGATTACTTATGCATCAGCAACGGTTGCACTTGCTGCTATATACTTTTTAATAATTTATGTTCTCGGTCAAACTATTAGTGAAGCTATCGGGACTGAATACAGGGGGGTAATAGCTGGAATTGTTTTTATTCTTTTTGCAATAGTATTTCAGTCTACTAAAGATAAATTCCAGGATTTCCTGACAGAAAAATTTTATCCCGAACAATTTGCTTATCAAAAGGTGCTCTTAAAATTCAGCAAGGAAATTGCTTCATTAGTTGGTCATGAAAAAATTCTTGATTCAATTACAGATACTTTTGTCTCCTCGCTGCAGAGCAAAAAGTTTGGCTTAATGGTTCGGGATGAAAAAAAAGATTCTTTGATTCTTGTTCGTAAGGTTGGCTTTATCAGAGAAAATATTGAGATAACAAAGTCTGATATAATTTCAGTAATAGATCAAAAAACAATAATGAAGCTAAACCCGGTAATTGACCAGAATGATTTTCTTACTGTATTTCCGATAGAGGGCAGTCTTCTTATCGATGAACAAATATTTACTGTTGTTCCGATGGTTGTAAAATCCAAGGTAATCGGTCTTCTGTTGTTTGGTTTAAAGCATTCCGGTTCACAGTTTGCCGGAAAAGATCTTGACTTGTTGGTTGGAGTTGCCAACCAGGCAGCAGTCTCAATTGAAAATGCCCGCTTATATGAAAGTGAAGCACATAAATTAAAAATTGAACGTGATCTTGATCTTGCGAGAAAAATTCAACAGGGACTGCTGCCGAAATGTATTCCGCAAATGAATGGTCTTGATATTTGCGGACAAATGATCCCTGCAATGCAGGTTGGCGGTGATTATTTTGATTTGATTCAGGTTTCCCCTTCAAAAATATTTATTGCTGTCGGTGATGTTTCAGGAAAAGGACTTGCAGCTTCTCTTTATATGACAAAGCTCCAAACTATGATGCAGTTGACTTGCAAAGAAACTATTACACCGAAACAGGTTCTAATTGAAGTAAACAAGAAATTGTTCGAGACCCTTGACAGAAGCTCATTTATTACAATGACACTTGCATTGTTTGACACAGATACTCGTACTGTTAAGATTTGCCGTGCAGGCCATATGCCTTTAATTACTTCAAAGAATGGATCAATTGAATCGCTTGTAACCGGGGGAATAGGACTTGGGATGGAGAAGGGTGAAATATTTGAGCGAACACTTGATGAATATGAAATTAAATTTACTCATAATCAGCTGTTTGCATTTTTCTCTGATGGAATAACTGAAGCTATGAATGAAAAACGTGAACTTTACGGAGAAGAAAGACTTGTCTCAATCTTCAACTCACAGAAAGAGCTTCAGTCATCCGAGCTTATGGATAAAATCTGGCAAAGCTTAGATTCATTCCGGGGCAAAGCACAGCCAAATGACGATATGACAATGGTTATTGTGAAGGTAAAATAGGAAGAAGCTTAAAAATTCTATCAGTAGTTTTAATTGAATGGAAAAAAAAAGTAAAATTTTAACTCTCACTCATAGTTTTGCTTTTAATCAAACCAATATTTTCCCCTGAATAATTATTTCTAAGATGAGAGCAGTTTTTTATGACTGCGGAAATCAACAACTTCATCATTGTTAAAAATGATGTTTATCTCCAGTTGTCCTGTCTGATCGTAAAAACTCCATTTGCCCTCACGGTTTCCATGCCAGAAGTAACCCTGCTCTTTTATTCTTCCTGTTGGATAATACCACGTCCACAATCCTTCTGCAAGATCTTCTTTGAACATTCCTTCGCTTTCAATTTTACCGTCAGGATAAAAGTAGCTCCATTTACCGTTGTTTTTGTTGTTAATCATTTGTCCATAAACACCAATTTGACCTGAAGGAAGGTAAATAACAAAGTCACCGTTTTTTAATCCATTTATAAGATTGTATTCAATGATTCTATTTTCAACAGTATCGATCAGCACGCCTGTGAAAGGAATATCAGTACCGCCTTTATAAACCATACCGTCTTTATATTCAAAGAAGTAAGGTGATTGCGTAACTGTATTATTTAGTAAAGACAGAAATGCAATTACTTCTATGGTAAGAATGAATAACAGAAAATAAATAAATATCCAGTTAAGATGTTTACGTTTTAAACGCATGCCGACACGCACGTAAATTTTGAAATAGTTTAGTTAAAAGAGCCCTCGAATGGCCGTCAACAATAAAAATGCCGTTTGAAAATATATTTTGAGAGCTAAAAAAGCAAGATTACTTGAAGTAAAGTGACACGATATTGTAAAGAAATTTTAAAACTTTACACGAGAAAGAAGTTATTTGAACGATGGCAGCCTGTAAAATTTCCACTTAAATTATCATTAAACAAAAAATGTCAGCTCGAATAAACGACCTGACATTTTTATAATTAGCTGAATTTTAATTTAGAGCTATCAAAAATCAGTTGAACTGAACTTTTCGATTGGAACGATTTGCATATTCAAGCACAAATGCACTTGCCACAAAAATGGAGGAATAAGTTCCAATTACGATTCCAAAGAACAGAGTAAATGCAAATGCACGTAAAACGTCACCACCCAATAATAAAAGGACAAAAACAGCAAGCAATGTTGTGAAAGCAGTAATAATTGTTCTGCTCATTGTCTGGTTGATACTTTTATTAATAACCTCAAGCAATGGCATTGTCTTGTGTATCTTTAAATTTTCTCTGACACGGTCAAAGACAATTACTGTGTCGTTAATCGAGTAGCCTACAAGTGTTAAAAACGCAGCAACAATTGATAAATCTATATCAAGGTTTAATCCTGGAATTAATCCATAAAGTGCGGCGTATAAGCCAAGGGTAATTAACACATCGTGGAAAAGTGCTGCAACTGCACCAATAGCAAATACAAATTTAAATCTAAAGCCAAGATAAATCAGAATAGCAATTAGTGATATTAATATTGCAAGAACAGCATCTCTCTTTAGCTCATCACCAACTTTTGGTCCAACGCGGTCCTCCTTCACGACTGAAAAATTATTATCCTTAATCTTTTCTTTCAGATTTTGTTTTATCCAGTCAGCAATACCAACATTTATTTCCAACTGTCTGTTATCAGGTTCTTCAGAGACTTCACTTGCCTGAAATCCTGCTTCGAATAACCTATCAACAATTATATTTGTTGTATCCGGGTTTGGGAATGAATAAGTAATTGAGGAAGGAGTTTTTTCAACTACGGTGTAATTAACTCCAGGCAGAATTTTGTTTATTTCAGATTCAATTGCTTCAACCACTTTTGGGAAAACATTTTGTGGTATCTGCTGCAACTCTGTTCTTATCAAGGCACCCGTCTCACCACCAAAGGTTCTTACTTCCAGATTACCCAGACCAATTTTATCAATATTCTTTCTGATTTCGGCAATATCAATCTGCTTTTCGAATTGAAATACAATTTCAGATCCGCCCTTAAAGTCGATACCAAAACTTAATCCTCTGAAAATTATATTCAGAAGACCAATAAAAAATAAAGCCGTTGAAAAGATGTAAAAGAATTTTCTTTTACCTAAAAAATCAACATTTAAATTATGAAATATGCGCATTTGTAAAATAACTCCTAATAAAAATTTTAACCTACATTAATTTTAGCGCCTTTTGCAACAAGGATATCCAAAACTAATCTTGTAATTACAAGGGCTCCGAATAAGGTGGCCGCTATACCAATCATAAGTGTTAATGCAAAACCCTGAACAGGTCCCGTTCCAAACTGATAAAGAATAATTCCGGTAAAGAATGTCGTAATGTTAGAGTCGATAATTGCAGAGTATGCTCTTGCGAAACCGCTATCAACAGAGGCTTTAATAGTTTTGCCCGTTGCCATTTCTTCTCTTATTCTTTCAAATATCAGAATGTTAGCATCCACTGCCATACCTATTGTTAAAACGATACCAGCGATACCGGGAAGCGTTAAAGTTGCCTGAAATCCTGCAAGAACACCAAGGATGAACAAGATAACAAGAACTAAAGTTAACGCAGAGACCGTTCCGGCTTGTCGGTAATAAAATATCATAAATAATCCAACTGCAAGGTATCCAATTAATGCTGAGTTTAATCCACTTGCAACAGAATCTTGACCTAAAGATGGACCAACAATTCTTTCCTCAATTACATCAACTGGAGCCGGCAATGCACCCGCCTTTAATACTATTTCAAGTAATTTAGCTTCCTGAAGATCGCCAACGCCTTCAATCTGTGAACGACCGCCTGGAATTTTTCCTTTTACATTTGGTGCAGAAAAAACTAATCCGTCAAGCATAATTGCGATTCGTTTATTGACATTTGCACCTGTAATCCTTGCCCACTCAGTAGCTCCTTCTGAATTCATTGTCATTGTAACGATTGGAGCTGAAGTGTTGGGATCAACATTTGCCTGTGCATCCGTAATAACGCCGCCTGTAAGTTCTGCTGCTTTATTAACCAGATACATTATATAAACACCTTTGCCGTCCTGAACACCAATTGGTTTTGCTGAAAAAACAAATTCAACGTTATCAGGAATTTCTTTAATCACATCTTCACGAGCTAGCATCATCTCGATTTTCGTTCTGTCATCCTCTTTAACATAGGCGTCTGCAGAGCGTCCCTGCGGGTCAAGTAATGCGACTGAAAAGAATGGATGTTCTTTTGCAAATTCTTCGGGGGAAAGTTGTTTTTGAGTAGTATCTGCAGCCAGTGTTGTATCGGAGGTAGTTTTGCTTGTATCATTTCCTAAAGAATCGGTCGAAACTTTACCGGCAAGAACTTTATCGATTCTCTGCATTATGTTGAAAGTAAAGTCAGGATCTTTTACAATCCTGAATTCGAGCAAAGCTGTTCCTTGCAGTAATTGTTTCGCCTCTTCCTCATTAGCAACGCCGGGCAGCTCAACAATTATTCTGCGGGTACCCTGTCTTTGAATTGAAGGTTCAGATACGCCATACTGATCAACGCGGTTTCGGATGATTTCCATTGCTCTTGAAACAGCATCTTCAGCATCTTTAGTAAGCTGATCAAGTATATCGGAATCCTCATCTCTGATTGTTCCGAAATACCGGCTTAACCTGATACCTTTTTCACTGAATTTTCTTCCCAGGATTGTAACAACAGATTCTTCAGAAACGTTTGATTCGTTAATTGACTCGGTTAAAATCTGTTTGAATACCGGATCGGGATTTTTAGCAATTTTCTCAAGCAGTTTGCCGGTGTTAACTTCAAGAACGATTCGCATACCACCCTGCAAGTCCAAACCAAGTTTTATTCTCTTTTTTCTGGCTTCAAGGATTGAAGGATCAGCAGCTTTTATACTATCCTCAACCAGAGTGATGCTTCTGTTTAATTGTTCTTTTGTGATTTCGGGATTCTTCTTTTTGAATTCCTCTTGCTTAGTTTGTAGAGCAGACTGTAGTGATTTATTGTTCTGGTAATCCTGATAAGTAGGGTAAAGCAAATAAATACTTAGCAGTATCGCAGCAAGGATCAAAATGATCTTAAATCTAAATTCTTTCATACTTTTAATTATTTTGTTACAAAAAGGGACTTAAAAAAATTAGCTGTCAAACTTACGGGTAAAGGCTTAGAAAGTCAATAAAAATTAAGGATTTAGGGCATTATTCATTTGTGATTAGTAGCTCGTTTGAGCTTCATTTTAAGCGTAAAACAAGTAAATTTATAACGAACTGATTATCCTTTTCACCAATCTGGAAAATTTATCTTTGACCAAATTTGCTGTTTCGGTTACCTCTGAGTGAGATAGTTTTTGATTTGATATTCCTGCAGCAAAATTGGTTATGCAGGAAATAGCCGCTACCTTCATTCCAACATAAGCTGCGTAAACTGCCTCGTGAACTGTGGACATTCCAACG
>JACAFB010000028.1 GCA_013388545.1 Ignavibacteriaceae bacterium | reverse complement strand
GGGAATCAATCAGCACCATCAGAAGAAATATTTATCAATCTGACTTCAGTGACAACAAATGACCTAATGACAATAAATGACTATAGATTATACCAGAACTACCCAAACCCATTCAATCCCTCCACTGTAATTCCATTCAGGTTAAAAGAAAAAAGCTACGCAAAGCTGAGAGTGTATAATATAAATGGAGAGCTGGTGTCGGTATTAGTAAACAAAGTTATGGAGGCGGGGTATCACGAAGTTACGTTCGAGGTTAATAAGACAGATGAAGAAACAGATAAGATAACTAAAATCGCAAGCGGTATATATTTATATAAGCTCGATGTGATAAATGACAGAAACATCCCGTTTTATTCAGAAGTGAAGAAAATGCTCTTTATTAAATAAAGAAATAGCTCTGTAACAAGGATTTATAAATAAATTTTTTTTAAGGGAGACGAAATGAAGAATGCACTACTAGCCGTTTTCTTTATCATATTAACTAGCCGGGCAATATGCCAGCAGAATGAACTCAGCGAGTTTTTATTCGGCTCATTTGTAGCATCTTCTGACAGTATTGCATATACAGTTTATAATAACTATGAACAGATAAGCAGTATGGGATTGAATTCTGTGTTTCAGAAAGCAAGAAGATATATTCCCGGAAGTTTAGGCTGGGAGGAAAATCTTACCCAACTTAATCAGTTTACCTATGTTTACCCGGCAAACACTATTGCAGACTGGCCAAGCTTGTACAATGGTGAACCAGAAAAGATAGACTGGATATATAATTTTTCTAATGCAATGTATTCGAAATGGGAGGCAGAGGGTGATGATGAATTATTTAATCAGAACGTTAGAATAAAAAATACTAATGGGCAGATATATCTTGACCAGGATGGAACTAAAGGCATAAAATCAACTGTCAGCAGTCAGGCAGGTGACTCACTGATATTTGGTCCACATTATTATCAATATCCGGTATATGTTTTTGGATACGCGTCAATGTGTGTACCGATAGAATATATTGCAAATTTTCGTCTTAAGAGAGGTTACACGCAACAATCTGAATCTACACCGCTATGTACACTTCAGGTTATTCGCGGGAAACAGACAGCACGGCAGGTTGGTGGTAATTGGGTAATCGACTGGGAAGAAGAAGAATTACTTGAAGAAAAAATTGTGACAATTGGAGAGTTATCTGTCAATGAATATGGAGTTATCTCAATAAACTACAAGCATGCGGAATCAGCAGAAGAGTTAATTAATAATCCTAATTACCCCGATACCAGTCTAATGCCACAAGGCAGGCTTGATGTTCCGGAGTGTTTATTAGCAGGTTCATGCGTTAAATATCAAGTCATTTGGTCTGGTAGTGCAGAGTTATTTGTGGATCATGTTGAGGTGTTTGATAGTTTATTTTGGAAAAATTAATTCATAACTGATCCAATAGGATTGAATGATAAGATTAATCAGTACGTATCTAAATTTCAACAACAAAATCCCCAGTTTATAGCAAATCTAAAATACTGGTTTCCGGTTGATGAGCCACGCTCAATCGATCAATACTATCCTATAGCAAGACTCCAGGAAATATTAGAAGAATTGGGATACCAGCAGAAACTATTAGCACATTTTTCCCCTGAGTGGAATGGACAAAGAAATGGAGCAGATGTATTTACACCATATATAAACACAGTTCATCCCACTCCACTTGATTCCTTGCATAATGAATACAATTTTCACGCAGTGGGTTATTAAAAGATACGCTTGACAGCGATAATATTTATTTTCCCTGTCAAGCGAAGAGAAGAAACAGAATCCAATAATCGGGTTTTTTAAGACTTAAGCGGGAAGGGCAAGCCCTTCCCCTGCAAATTAAAAAAGAAGATAAGAATGTTAAACGATTCTTTCGAGCGGCACCTGGAACAATCTGATTTTGTCGTCGTCTCTCTCAACAATTTTATTTAAATCAGTGATTTTTAGTGCTAAAGCTTCCAGAAGATTTTCTTCTGTAAAAGCTATCATACGAACATTATTGTATCCAGGAAAAGGACGATTACCAAGATGAGCGTCAGTGTTATGGCCCTTCCCCTTAACATATTCCCACTCAGTGTAAAAATCTATTTTAAGATCATTTAACGCCTTTGTTACACGATCATCAAGAATATCATGATAAACTAAGAATACGAGTTTCATATCTTAAGCCTTTAATTATTAATAACCTGATCAGAATTATTTTTCTTCGGGGAGAAGATATTTTTAAAGAATCCGAAAAAGCTTTTCGAGCCGAGATCATCAAGTATTGAATAAACCACAGGTACAATAAACAATGTAAGCAAAGTAGAAGTAATCAAGCCGCCGATTACTGCTTGTCCCATTGGTGCGCGGAATTCAGCACCCTCGCCTAATGCCAATGCAACCGGCATCATACCAAATATCATAGCAAAAGTTGTCATAAGGATGGGTCTTAATCTTGTGGGTCCTGCCTTTAAAAGTGCATCGAATCTGGAAAAACCTCTTTCTCTGAGCACGTTAGTATAATCAACAAGCAGAATTCCGTTTTTAGTTACCAGCCCCATCAGCATAATTATACCAATCATAGAGATTACAGAAATTGAACTTCCGAATATTAAAAGCATTAACACTGCACCAATAATTGACATCGGAAGAGCAAGCATAATTGAGAACGGATGTACAAAGCTGTCAAATTGAGCGGCGAGCACTATATATACAAAGATAATTGCCAGCGCAAGCGACAATAATATATTTCCGAAAGATTCTTCCTGCATTTCTCCTTCGCCAATTACATTAACCGAATAACCGGGATCAAGATTAAGCTGAGATGTTTGTTTTGTGATTTCGCCAAGAACTTCGCCAAGCAGTCTTCCCGAAAGGTTCGCATCAATTCTGATTTCCTTCTGGCGCGCATATCTGTTCACCTGTGAGGGCCCGGCCTCCTGGGTTATTGTAGCAACGTCGCCAATAGGAACAAGAAAGTCTTTGAACATTATTTTTTTATTGCTCTTTACAGTTAATGTCATCAGGTCATTAAGATTTGATCTGTTTTCTTTTTTTAGCCGGACCCTAACGTCGATCTGTTCATCACCTTCCTGGTATTGGGTAGCCACATAACCATCAACCATAGATCTTATTGATGAAGCAATCAGAAAAGGACTGACGGCAAGGTCAGATGCTTTCTCGCGGTCAATTGTTATTCTTAATTCAGGTTTAGAAAGTTCGAGACTATTATCAACATCAACAGCGCCCGGAGTTGATTTTACAATCGCTTCAACTTTTTCAGCTAAAATCCTAAGCTTACCGAGATCTTCGCCGCGCACACTGAGGGTAACTGGCTTTTCATTTCCGCCAGGGCCTCCCTGAACCATTATGCTAAACTTAGCTCCCGGAACCTGTTTCGCTTCTTGTCTTATTTCGCTCATTATTTGAGAATCACTTCGTTCTCTTTCGTGTTTTGGAATCAGCTTTACTAATATTGATGCATTTGTAACGGGATTATTTTCTGAACCTATTGTTGTCAGTACAGTTTTCACTTCGGGTTTTTTCCGGAGCATTTCTTCAATCTTATAACAAACATTGCTTGTTTGTTCAAGCGAGCTTCCGGGGGAAGCATTAATGCTTATTACGAATTCACTGCGATCCGTATCCGGGAAAAACTGCGAACCGAGCAATCCCATAATCACAAAGCTTGCAGCGAACACGGCAATAGATCCAAATACAATTGTCTTCCGGTGGGTTAGAGCCCACTTTAGTGATCGTCTGTATTTTTCATTCATCACTTCAAAGAAATGATTAAAGTAATAAAGAATCTTGTTAAGTATGTTGCCTTCTTTCGATAAAGCTTCATCTTCACGCTTAAGCCACCTGGAAGAAAGCATCGGAGTTAAAGTAAAAGCAACGAACAGGGAGACTAGCACAGCAACCGAAATAGTAATTCCGAACTGGTAGAAGAATCGCCCGACGATGCCGGGCATAAAAGCAACAGGAACAAACACAGCAACAATTGTAAAGGTAGTTGCCATTACTGCAAGTCCGATTTCTTCAGAAGCAGATTTTGCTGCTTCAACAGGAGTTTCACCCTGGGCCATGTGTCTGTATATATTTTCAATTACAACAATCGCATCATCAATCAGCAATCCAACGGCAAGCGAAAGGGCTAACAGAGACATCATATTTAAAGTAAAACTCAAAGCAAACATTATTATGAAGCTAGCTATGATTGATGAAGGCAAAGCCAACGCACTTATAACAGTAGCTCTGAAATTTGCGAGGAAAAGATATATTACAATTACTGCCAGCAATCCCCCATAAAAGATATCAAACAGTACATCGTTGATTGAATCCTTGATAAAGATACTATTATCCTGAGCAATGTTAATTTCAACACCGGCAGGTATTTCATTTTTCATTCTATCAATTTGTTTGTTGACCTCTTTGGCAACCTGAACGGTGTTGCTTCCGCTTTGTTTAATGATATTCAAACCTACGGCAATTTTACCGTTAACTCTTGTTAAACTTGTCTGTTCTTTAATCCCGTCAACAACATTTGCAACATCAGAAAGGTAAACAGGTGTTCCCATGGGAGTAGCAACGATAACTCTTCCAAAGTCCTTTATGTTTTTATATTTACCCATAGTTCTTACAAGCAACTGTCTTGAGCCTTCAGTTACATTCCCTCCCGGAATTTCAACGTTCTGAGTTCCGACGCTCATAATGACATCCTGAATTGAGATGTTGTATGCACGAAGTCTTTCGGCATCCACTTCAATCTGAACTTCTCTTTCGGAACCGCCAACAAGATCAACAGAACCAACACCGGGAATATTTTCCAATCTTTTCTTAACAACATTTTTTGTAAAGGTGGTTATATCTTTATCGGACATGTTTCCCGAGACAGTCAGATACATTATTGGAAAACTTGCAGGGTCATATCTCTGAATAACCGGGTCTTCAATATCGTCAGGCAATTCAGCCCTGATAGCAGAAATTTTTTCTCTAACGTCCTGTGCTGCAACTTTACCATTTATCTCAAGTCTGAATGCGATAACCACAATTGATACATTTTCGCGCGAAAACGACTGAATGAAATCAACGCCTTCAACCGGGTTAACAGCATCCTCAATTTTTTTAGTTACATCGGTTTCTATTTGTTCAGGCCCGGCGCCGGGAAGAATTGTGGTTATAACTACATAAGGAATGTCAACATCGGGGTACAGGTCAACATTAAGTTTGAAGTAAGAAAATATTCCCAGTACAATCAGGGACATAATCATCATTGTGGCAAATACGGGCCGCCTAATTGATACATCAGCTAATTTCATTTTTCAATCCGAATTTCTTGATTTTGTTTTGATGCTATTACTTGTTTGATAAGATAACTACGGTGCCTTCTTTTAAGTTGTTCATGCCCAGAGTTACTACTTCTTCACCTTCATTCAAACCGGAAAGCACTTCAATATATTTGCCGTCTGTAATCCCGGTTTCAATTTTTCTGAAAGAAGCCTTGCCGTTGTTAACTGCAAATATTCCTCTTTCGTTTTCATAGTCAATGACTGATGCATAAGGAATTACCAGCGATCCCTTTTTTGTTTGCAGATTCACTTTAACTTTGCAGAACATTCCGGGTTTAAACCATCGGTCCTTTGTATTAGTAAAGAGAGCTTTCATCTCAAAAGTTCTGGATTGAATGTCCGCAGACTTTGATATCTGAACAAGCTTGCCTGTTTGAACTATTTCCGGATTCAACTCTGAGTAAATTTCAGCAGATTGACCGGTGAAGAAATTAGGAACATCGCTTTCACCGACATTAAACAGAGCTTTCATCCTGCTGATATTAGCAACCGTTGCCAGAACTATTCCGGGATTTGCAATGTCTCCGACATTTACATTCAAAGATGTTATAATTCCTGAGAGAGGACTGGTTAACTCAACGGTGCTTTTAGCAGCTTCAAAATTTGCTTTTGCTACATCGTAGGCGGTTTGAGTTCCGTCAAGCATTTGTCTTGAAACAGCGCCTTCGTTGAAAAGAGATTTCATTCTTTCAAGATCTTTCTGGGCATTCAAAAAAACTGCCTGCGCCTGGTAATACTGAGATGAAGCTCCACCTTTATCAAGTAAAAAAACCACCGAGCCGGCTTTTACGAATTCACCCACTCTAACTTTTATTTCCATAATCCTTTCCGGAATTTTGGAAACAATATTTGCCTGTTCTTCTCCCTCAAGTGTTCCGGCAAAAGTTTTCGTAATATTCAGCTCTTTTATTGATGCTTTTTCTATTTCAACTGAAATTGTATCAGTATAAGTGGTTTTTAATTCCGTTTTAGGTCTTTCATCTTTATTACCGCAAGCGCTAATGAAAAGCATTATGGCCGCAGCGAGAAGGCCGAGAGAAATTTTCAAATTTGGTTTATAGGTTTCTTTCATGAAAACAGATTCTCCTTTTAGCAATAATTATAAATAAACTTTTAATCTTCCTTTTCAAAAAATCCGGCAAAGTACTCGGGATTCGTTCTTCCCAAAAGCTGATCTAATTCAAACCGGGCAATTTGGTAACTGTAAACTGATTGAATCCTGTTTATGCGAGCCTGCCTTAATGCAATGTCTGCATTCTGTATTTCGAGCTGATTCCCGGCGCCCTCGCGATATCTTAACTTTGCAATTTTATATGCCCGTTCAGCAAGATTCACATTTTTTTCCTGTGCTTCAATTAATGATTGAACACGCTTTAGTTCCTGAATTTTTGATTTTACCTGTGCTATTGTAAAATCTTTATATTGTTTTAATTGTTCTTCAGTTTGTTTAAATGTAATTGTTGATTGCTCAACCCGGTTTTTTGTCTGGTTTCCTTTCCAAAGATTTATTGAAAGACTTAAACCTACTGTTAAAGATGAGTAATTCTGAAAATTGAACTCGTCCGAAGAACCAGCATAAGTGTAATTTCCAAATGCGGCAAGAGTAGGCCAGTACTCCGAAATATCAAGCTGAATAAACTCTTCATCAACCTGTTTCTTCAAGTCTAAACTCTTTATCCCGAAGTTGGAAACCATGGCTTCGTTTATATAATCGATTTCATCGGTTATGTTTTCGGGTAAATAAGTGAATTTGCCGTCGACTTCAACTTCTTCGAGCTGATCAATCCCGAGCAATATTTTGAAACCATCTTTTGCTGACTTCAGATTATTCTCCATTTGTAAAACCATAGGTCTTATATTTTCCACCTGGACTTCGGCTTGCAGCATATCAAATTCTGAAACCAATCCCTGGCTGTATAATGCCTTCACATTTTTAAGGTTGTCCTGAGCATTTTCAAAACTTGCTCTGGTTATTTCAAGAACATCACGTGAAAGTAGAACACCATAAAACGCCGATTGAATAGAAAGAACTGTTTTTGAGATCGTGTTTTTTAATTCTGCTTTTGCAAGATCAAAATAGATCTGAGAGGCGCCGATTCCTCTAAACACAGCAGAGCTGAATAGCATTTGAGTAAGCGTAAACTGTGTTTCGTAATTGTTTGTCTGTGCAAACGACTGAAGCTTGGTGGTTACAGGAGAAAATTTACTATTGTCTCTGGGAATTACATTTTCATCAAAAAGTATAGAGTAAGTTGAATTTTTTAATAGTGATTCAAAATCAGGAAAGGGCATTTTGGGCTTTTTAATGAAATGAGAAAAGCCCGCTGAAAAATCGAGGCTTGGAAATGCGTATCCATAAGCTTCACTTACAGCAGCAGCCGATTTATCAACATTCATCTTTGCAATTTTGATCTCCCGATTATTTTGGAGCGCTGTTTGTACTGCTTCCTCGAGAGTGAATGTTCTAACTTGTGCAATTGAACTGAAGCTGAATACAAATAATGCAAAAAATAAAAACTTTAGCGGGTTCCGTTTTCTGTTAATCATACATATTTCCGATTTTTTCAACTCATTTTGCGGTTTGTTTATAATAATTGATTTTTGAATAGGTTTGATTTCGCGGTTATTCATTGTTTCTTTTTTTTATCACTCACTTTAAGCGTGGGACATAGAATATTTTCTAACGCGGATTGTTTTTTTTATTAAAATTAAAATGATTGCTTTCGGCAATCTGAAAAATTCTCCCATGCTAAATTAAGCAATCAGGTCATTATAAATAAAAGAAAATGTTCGTAATTCAGCGAAACATTTATTTTACAGAGTATTTGTTGTAAAAAAGCACTTCTTTAGCCGAAAAATAACACCTTGGAAAAAAAGCAGTTGTGATTAATAATACACGGGAAATAATTATTATTTTTCAGCCCCTTTTATCAAAGGATACAGTAACTATTTTTTGTGCAAGATTAAAAAACAATAAGCTCTTTTCATCAACTAATTTTTAAAATAATTCTATATATTTAATCAGGAATTTTTCACAACAACTAAACTTTGGAGGATCTATGTCATTACAGGTTAAATATAGCCCGGTTCTTGCTTTACTAAAAGAATTAGGAATGAAAGATGTCCAGATTAAAGAAGATGGGGGAGTTTTAAATCTGATGGGCACCGTAAATACGCAGTTTGAGAAAAATCAAATCTGGGATAAGATTAAAGATGTTGCGGGCGAATCCCATCCCGATATCAAAGCAGATATTAAAGTTTTGGTTAGTGATTACTACCATGTTCATAAAGTAGCTGCAGGTGAAAATCTCAGCAAAATATCAAAGCTTTATTATAAAGATCCAAATCGTTATATGGATATTTTTAACGCAAACAAAGACAAGCTTTCAAACCCTGATCTTATAAAACCAGGGCAGGAATTGAAAATTCCTAATCCATAATAATAGGACAAAAACTATTTTACTAAATGCGCGATTAAAAGGAGAGTGTTCTGATTTTCCTTTCATCGCGCATTCTTTCGGAAGAGCGCGAAAATCATTGCTGAATCTTTCCCGAATCAAATTTGCTTTGATATTCTCTTGCGTGAATGCTTTCCGTCAATATATTTTTATTGAATTGCAATAAGTAATATGACCTCTGACAAAGAACCTCAGTTGAATCTTCAGCCCGGCGATCTTATACTTTTTTCACACACCAGACTTTTCGACAGATTGGTTCGCTGGTTTACAAAATCTGAATTTTCACATGCCGGAATCGTATATGAACTTGGCGAGAAGAAAATAAAAGTCGGCGAAGCCTGGGGATCTGGTTTTGGCATCAGGACAAGGTATGTTTCCGAATTACCCAAATGCAAAATCAGAAGAGCAAAAGTAGAACTTAAAGATGTAAAAAGAATTCAGCGTAAATATATCGGCAAACCTTACGACAGGTTGAATATTATCGGGCTGGTTATTCATTCATTAACCGGGAAAAAATTATTTGTTCGTTCAGTTAAAAAGATAACCTGTAGCGAAGTGTCAGCAAGATTTTTTTATGATGCAAGTAAAAAACAAATTGATTTTCAAAAAGAATTTCACAAACCATATGATTACATAACCCCTGCCGATCTTGCCCGCTCTAAGCAATTAAGAAATATTAAGTTAAATTAAACTCTTTAATCTTTTTCGGGGTTATTACCGGAAAAAGTGAGATATTAAAATTGTCTATATATGATTTTGAAGAGGCTTTAATTTCGGGCGAGAAAAAATCCATATCAGATTATCGGGGAAATGTACTGCTAATTGTAAACACAGCCAGCAAATGCGGGCACACACCGCAATACGATGGATTGGAAACTCTTTATAAAAAACTCCATAGCAGAGGATTCCAAATTCTTGCGTTTCCCTGTAATCAATTCGGTTGGCAGGAATCCGGCAGCAATTCAGACATTAAAAATTTTTGTGAATTAAATTTCAAAATTACCTTTCCCTTGTTTGAAAAAATAAAGGTAAATGGCAAAGATGCCCATCCTTTGTTTAAGTTTTTAAAAAAAGAAGCCAAAGGGAAATTCGGGATTGAAAGAATAACCTGGAACTTCACGAAATTTTTAATTGACAGGAACGGTAAAGTTGTCAGAAGATTTTCACCTGAAACAAAGCCGGCAGAAATAGAAGCTGAAATAATCAGGCTTCTTTAGTCGAACCATGCTGGTCTGAATTTATCAGCAAGATGCTTTTTGATTTCTTCTATGTGCCTTTCATTGGTGCGGTTATCAGAAAACGGAGGAAGCTTTTCAAAGGGGAAGAAATTAACATCAAGAGTTTCACTACTGGTTTTTGCTTCACCGCCTATAAGCTCACATAAAAATATAATCTTAAAGGCGTGAAAAAATTCCATTGGTTTTCCGGAACGATTTGCATCAAATACCCCAATTACTTTTACAGGTTTAACCTCAAATCCGCTTTCTTCCCGGGTTTCTCTTATTGCAACCTCTGATGGCAAATCACCAACATCTGCCCATCCTCCGGGCAGCGCCCACCTGCCGTCAGTGGATTCTTTTACTAATAAAATTTTGCCATCTTTAATAACAACGCTTCTCACATCAACTTTGGGTGTAGCATAGCCGGGTTGTTCCATAAAAATTTTTGAGAGTATTTCTTTCTCAAGATTTGTATGTAATGCTGTAATTTCAGAAGCAATTTCGATCAGTCGTTCGTACCTCTCTTTTTCAAATTTAGTTTTATGGAAAGCTAGTCCGGTTTGACATAAAGTTTGAATTTCTCTGGCCCAATCGAGCCATTTGGGATTTTTCTCTTCCATATGTATCATATTTTAATAAAACAAAAAGGCGGAGTTTAATCCCGCCGCCTGGTGCACCCTGGGGGACTCGAACCCCCGACCAATAGATTAAGAGTCTACTGCTCTACCAACTGAGCTAAGGGTGCGGGGCAAAAATAAATATTTTGATTCGAGTTTCAAACCTTTTGGAAATGGCTTGTCGTAAATCGGCCTCTGTTCTTTATTAATAATACAGTATCTTTTCCAACCTTCTTTTAACCTGGTTAAAAAAATTTTGTTTTGTTTGTAGTTTTAAATTAAAGCCAGTTTAAAGATGAAGCATAAGTAATCTTAAAAGACTATGACGGGGATGCAATTAAAAACTTTTACTCCGGTTATTTGATAAAAAACATATAATTACTGAAAACCTTACTGAATGAAAAATTTAGCGCCAATATTTGTCATTGTTGCTGCGAGTTTATGGGCAACCGATGGAATAATTCTCCGACCCTCGTTGTTTAGCTTGCCCGTAAGTCTCGTTGTGTTTATAGAAACAACCATTGTAGCATTGTTGTTAACTCCTTTTTTCATTAAAAGAAGAGGCGAAATAAAAAAATTAAATCCTAAGGACTGGCTTGCATTTATAGGAGTAGGACTTTTAGGCGGGGCTTTGGGAACCATGGCAATTACCAGGGCGCTTTTTTACGTTAACTTCGTTAATCTTTCAATAGTCATTTTCATTCAGAAGCTTCAACCGGTTTTTGCGTTGACTTTAGCAGCTATTTTCTTAAAGGAAAAACCGAATTCAAAATTTTTCTTTTGGGCCCTTTTATCTATTGCCGGAGCTTATATAATGACTTTTGGTTTTAATTTTCCAAATCTTTCTACCGGTGATAAAACAGCCATAGCAGCGCTGTTTGGACTTATTGCTTCGGTTAGTTTTGCTTCTTCAACAGTACTCAGCAAAAGAGCATTAAAGAATGTTGGGTTTGAGCTGGGCACATATTTGCGGTTTTTAATTACATCAATAATCATGGCAGTGATTGTTGTTTCTTCCGGAACAATTGAATCAGTATCCGGAATAAACGGATCGCAAATAATTATATTCCTGGTGATTGCTTTTTCAACAGGGGGGCCTGCAATTTTTCTTTATTACTACGGGCTGCAAAAAATTTCAGCATCGGTTGCAACAATTTGCGAGCTTGCGTTTCCTCTGGTGGCGGTGATACTTGAATATTTTATACATGGAAATATTTTAGATTCAGTTCAATGGATTGGTGTTGTGATTTTGCTTACAGGTATTTTAAAGGTATCAAGCCTCCAACGCTAATCAGCAACCTCGAACTGAATTATGCAGGGTATTTTCCTGCGATCTTTAAAACTCCGCGATGAATTTTGTGTAATAGAGAAACAGGCTCAGAAAACATTATTATGCAATGACCAGTAATTAAATTCATTTCCTTTGATTTACAGAATTCAATTGCCTCCGTCGATTCTGAACCCTGCTGCATCCAGATATTATTAATTCCACAATTGTAAGCTTCTTCAACAACTTTTAATACCTGTTGAGGTGGAACAACGGTTACAATTGCATCAGGTATTTCGGGCAGGCTGCTGATGTTTTCATAAAAATGGAGGCCGTTATATTCGCCGCCGTTTTTATTTACAGCATACAGAGAATAGCCCCGCTTCTTTAAGTTTTCGAAAATATAGTTTCCGAATCCTTTCCCGGATTTTGATACTCCAACGACGGCAACTGTTTTTTGCTCAAAAAACTTATTTACCATTTCTTTGCTGATCATCATAACTCATCTTTCATAATGTGGCATTACAAAAATAATTAAATCCCGGTTATATATTTAGATGATTATTAAAAGGATGGATGTACAGAGAAATTTTACAGATGAACAGAATTGCCTCCCCTTTTTATATAAAGTAATCTATTTGATGGTATTCCACAGTTTGTACTTTGAAATTCCAAATGAAGTCAGCTTTGCATCCTTCGGTACTTCAAAACCACAAAGCAAAGTCCTTGCCTTTGTTTTTGCAGGGAAACTGCTGCCCCAGCATAAGTCGTTGCTCTTTTTATTATAAAGAGACTTTCCTTTTTGAGTATTATAATAAGAAACTATCGACATTCCCTTTAAACCTGATTTATACTCATTACCTTTTGCGTCTTTCAAAGTGAGGTAGATTGTATATTTTCCGCCCATATCAATCTCTTTGCTTGAAATATTTTCCATTGATATTTCTGCCACATAATATTTATGATCATCCTTCGGCATTTTAACAAACATTTCCTCTTTGATATCCGAGAAGTCGATTAGTTTGTGAAGGCGGATTATGACCTCGTCATTTTTTATTTCAGAGATTATATCGCTGTTGTTCTGTGCTTTTATAAAAACACTTGAAACAAGTATGGAAATTATTAAAAGTATTATGTGTTTCATTTTTCTTCCGTAATTAAGAATTAACAAAGTTTTAGTATTTGAAATTATTTAAGGTAACACCTCATTATTGGTCTGGTTTCAGATCTTCGCGCAACTTCTATAAAGTTTGCTCTTTTAAATGCAGAATATGTGCCAGTATAAATAAATAGAGGAGGAGCGTTATTATTCTTTGTTTGTACAGGATATCCTTCAACTATGTACGCTTTTTTAGATTTTGCATAATCAACCGCGGCGTTGATCATTTTTACTGAAATACTCCTGTGTCTGTAATCTTTATGCACAAAGAAGCACACAATTGCCCAAACCTTTTCATTATCAACTCTCTGAAGCACCTTTGAGTTTTGCAGCACGGGATAATTTTCCCGAGGCTGAATTGCTATCCATCCTATAGGTATATTTTTTTCATAAGCAATTATTCCGGGAACCAATCCTTTCCTTACCAGCATTTTCATTTCTGTTTTTGTTTTCCCTCTTTTTCTTTTTTCATCGTAATCTTTTCTGCGCATCAGCCAGTACATACACCAGCACCCCGCACACGCACCATTTTTACCAAAGAGAATTTCAAAATCCTGCCAATTACGAATTGTCAATGGTTTAAACTTTAATTTTGAAATGGAAAACTGTGAATTCATTAAATTACACTGTTATTATTTGATGGAACTAACTTTATAAAAATATTTTAAGTATAACTCAAATTAAATGAATTAAAGGAGTAAAAAAATGAACCGTTGCTCCTGGTGTTTAGGTGACGATCTTTACATTGATTATCACGACAAAGAGTGGGGCGTGCCGGTTAGAAATGACAAAAAGCTTTTTGAATTTCTTATACTTGAAGGAATGCAGGCAGGCCTCAGCTGGCTAACCATTCTTCGTAAAAGGGAAAATTTCAGAATTGCATTCGATAATTTTGACTTTAATAAAGTAGCACTATACGATAATAAAAAAATAACATCATTGCTGAAAAATGATGGAATAATCCGTAATCGGCTAAAGATAGAAGCCGCTGTAATAAATGCAAAAGCCTTCATCCAAATCAGAAAAGAGTTCGGAACGTTTGCAAAATATATCTGGCAGTTTGTTAATAACACACCGCTCCAAAACAAGTTTAAAGCTTTGAAGGAGATTCCCGCAAGGACAACTCTGTCCGATAAAATAAGCAAAGATTTAAAAGGAAGAGGATTTAAATTTGTCGGTTCAACAATAATCTATGCACATATGCAAGCTACGGGAATGGTTAACGACCACACTGTTGATTGTTTCAGGTATAGGCAGCTTTATTCGAATTATTAGGAAAAAATGATGAGCGATAAAATGTTTTCTTGTATATTGAAATAGAAATGAATTTTTATATTTTGCATTCAAATAATTCAATTACACATTTTCAGGAGTATAAATGAAAAAGCTATGCACACTCATTCCGTTTTTACTGATTTTTATTTCTGTGGTATTTGCACAAGACAGACCAAAGATGACTTTTGCAGAACTTCTTTATGCAGCCGAACAGAACCCAGCTCTAAAATTTCAGGCTCGGGATGCAGCTTCAGAACAAAATCTGCCCTGGAGTATTTTTATTCCAAATGAGGTATTTATTGAAGCGCTTGCTGTTGAAAAAGGTAATCCTGTTTATTCGGTAATAGTTGATTTTATTAATCCATACAATGGCGGCTATACAGCTTTCTATGAAGAGATAATATCGAAGTATGATCTTGTTAAAGCAAAAGTAAACTATGGGCACGGAAGAATAATAAATGAAACACTTGGCTCCCCCAGAATAATTGAAAGCCCTGAAGCCGTAAGCTTCCTTTTGTTTGTTGAATCAACCAACGATAAAGTCTGGGCTCTTGATGCTGTTACCGGAGACGTAATTAATGCAAGCTACATCCCGCCAGATGCAGTGAACTTGTCAACGCCTATACAGGCAAGGCTAACGCCAGCCGGAAAAATTACAATTTCCGATCAGCTTACAGATGGTGTATATCTTTACGACACTACCGGAACAGCGCTTGGCATTTTTGCACCGGCAGGTGGTGTTAACACTTCAATCCTTGATAATGTCAGAGGACATATTTACAGAGGAAATGATTTGCTGGTTACAGTGGCTTCGGGGACCAATGCAGATTGTATAGCCCGGTTTGATGCATCTGGTAATTATACAGGAAACTTTATAGCCATTGGAGCAGGCGGATTAGATGGTCCCTGGGATATTTTATTCAGGACAAGCGATGTCCTCGTTTCAACAGATGCAAGTGATGCAATTCACAGGTATGATCTTAACGGAACATATCTCGATAATTTTTATGTTGGACCGAGTACTTCTGCATTCTTTGAACAAATGGTTGAGTTATCGAATCTGAATATCGCTGTTGCCGATTTTGGTGTTGGCGGTGGAATCAGAGTTCTTTCTCCAACAGGAACATTAATAACAGTGCTTGGTTTTGTAACTGCAAACAGAGGAGTGTATGCTCTTCCGAACGGGAACTACCTTACAACAAATGCCGCAGGGTTATTCGAAGTTAACCCGGTTGATGGCGATACGGTAAGACAAATAATTTCCGGAGTTGCAGGGCGTTTTATTTCTCCTTTTGATAGGTCAATTATTCCTGTTGAGCTTACTTCTTTTTCTGCCAGCGTGTTGGACGGACAGGTTCAGCTTGTATGGAAAACCGCAACTGAAAAAAACAACTCTGGTTTTGTTATAGAAAGAAGCACAAATAATCTTAGTTATGAAAGAATCGGATTTGTTGAAGGAATGGGAACAACTACACAAACAACCAGTTACTCATTCTTTGATAAGTCAGCTTTAAGCGGAAAGTATTACTACAGATTAAAACAAGTTGACTATAATGGTGCCTTTGAATACTCAAATGTTGTTGAAGTCGATTTGGGTATTCCTCAGAAATTTGAGTTGATGCAAAACTACCCGAATCCTTTTAATCCCTCTACTGTGATTACTTACACTTTGTCTGCGAATTCTCTTGTCACATTAAAGGTTTATGATGTTCTTGGAAATGAAGTATCAGCTTTAGTTAACCAGTTTCAGCCAGCCGGGTCTTATCAGGTGACTTTAAACGCAAACAATCTTGCTGATGGAGTTTATTTCTATACTTTAACAACAGATAATTTTACATCAACGAAAAAAATGATTCTTCTGAAGTAATTTTCAGAATGTTCATAAAGCCCTGTGGAAGCGGGGCTTTTTTTTTAATGGATTGAAAAATAACATTGACTAAAAGAAATGAAAAAAACTTCAGCCGAAACCAGGAAGAAAAAAATCTATAGACGATCAGCAAAAAAACCCGGTTTATCTCCCGGAACACTGATTTATACCGGCGATAAAAAAGAAGAAGCAATAAAAATTTCGCGGTTTCAATACAAAGATGATTCATATGAAGAAAAAGAATTTAAATCTCTGATAGATTGTCTGAATACTATTGATGACTCATACAACTTTTGGATTAATATTGACGGTATTCATAACGTTGGATTGGTAGAAGACGTTGGGAAAAGTTACGGGATTCATCCTTTGGTTCTTGAGGATATTCTTAATCCCGTACAGCGCCCCAAGATTGAAGATTACGATGAATATATCTTTATTGTTCTCCGGATGTTAACATTTAATCCAAAGGATCAGAACATCGAATGGGAACAGTTAAGTATGATCTGGGGATCAAATTATCTGGTAACATTTCAGGAAGCACAGGGAGATGTATTTGAGCCGGTTCGTGAAAGAATAAGAACCGGGAAAGGAAAAATCAGAAAAGAAGGTATAGATTATCTTGTTTACACGCTTTTAGATGCTGTGGTCGATAGTTACTTCAGCACGCTGGAATCTATTGGGGACTCAATTGAAAATTTAGAAGACACTTTGATTGAAAATCCCTCGAAATTAATTCAGGGATCAATACATACTCTTCGGAGGAATTTAATTCTGATTAAAAAATCTGTCTGGCCGCTGAGAGAAGTTCTTTCAACAGTATTAAGAGAGGAACCGGAATTGGTAAAAACCTCAACCAGAATATATCTGCGCGATGTTTACGATCATTCAATTCAGGTTATTGATACCGTTGAATCTTACCGGGATATTCTCTCGGGCATCCTTGAAACATACCTTTCAAGCTTAAGCACAAAACTTAATCAGGTCATAAAAATTTTAACTATTATTTCAACGATATTCATTCCACTTACATTTCTTTCGGGGGTTTATGGAATGAACTTCAAATTTATGCCCGAACTGGAAATTCCATGGTTTTATCCCTGGGGTTTTTGGGGGATAATCATCCTTTTATCAGGAGTGATGCTGACATTATTTAAGAAACGAAAATGGCTTTGAATTTAAATCAGCGTAAAATAAGTGTATCCGGCCCGCTGATCTTAAATACTTTGCATTTACACGCATCGGTGTTAAAAATAAATGTACCCTCGACCTCTTGATTGCCTTTTGCGGCATAAAAAGTAACTGTTGATGGAACCGGATCGAGGTTATAAGCATATGAGTCATCCATAACCACATAAGCTCCCGGCTGAGTAGTTTGAATCTTTGATCGAAAAATATCACCAAAGTAGTCTACCGAATAAGTGGTCAAAGATTCAACTGGGTTGCCGTTTGAATCCACAACGATAACAGCAGAATAATTAATGTTATCATCGCAGTTGCAATCCTCAAGTGTGTTTGAACAGGAATAAAAAATAAAAAAGGAAGATATTGCGAATAGTAAGCTTGCTCTCATAAATAGCTCCTTATTTAAGTTGTACTAAAAAAATAAAAATTTTAATAAAGACAAAATGTATTTCAACTTTTTAGATTTATTTTTAATTATTGTATAAAAAAATTATGGTTACAAAAGATTATACCTCTGATCAATTGATGTCTCTTCCTGATAAAATATTTTCTGCCGGAGTTGTAGGCGCCGGCGGCGCCGGTTTCCCGGCTCACATCAAATCTGTTTCCAATCCCGAAATATTAATTGTCAATGGAGCTGAGTGCGAACCACTAATTCATAAAGATTATGAATTAATGGTTAACTACCCCGAAGAAATTGTTAATGGAATTAAATTACTTTTAAATCAGACTGGCGCATCTAAATCTTACTTCGGGATTAAATCGAAGAATAAGGAAGCAATAAAAAATATTTCATCCGCTATTACCGATAAGCGGATTTCTATTCTGGAACTGGGGGATTTCTATCCTTCCGGTGATGAATACGAATTAGTTTATGAAGCAACCGGCAAATTGATACCGCCCGCCGGAATTCCCCTTGAAGTTGGATGTCTTGTAAATAACGTTGAAACACTTTTCAATATATTTCAAGCGAATACAAATATTCCCGTAACCGAAAAATTTGTTTGTGTTACCGGTGCAGTTAATAATCCTTGCTCGTTTTTTGTGCCGGTTGGGACTTCGTTCAAAGATCTGATCTCGATTGCAGGAGGAAGCAAGTTTGAGAAATGCCATATCTTTATCGGCGGAATTATGATGGGGACATTAACAGCAAACATAAATGAAGTTGTAACTAAAACAACTGCGGGTATAATTGTTCTGCCTGAAAATCATTACCTGGTGAAGAGAAAAAGTCAGCCTGAAGAAAGCTGGCATCGAATCGGAAAGTCAGCCTGTGATCAGTGTTCATACTGCACGGAATTTTGCCCGCGGTATCTTCTTGGTTATCAGGTTGAACCGCACAAAGTTATGCGATCATTAGGATTTACGAAGACTGGAAGTGAAATTTGGAATCAAATGGCTGAGCTTTGCTGCTCGTGCGGATTATGTACACTCTATTCCTGTCCTGAAGATCTCTACCCGAATGAAGCTTGTACGAAGGCAAAAAGGGAAATGAATATCGCCGGAATAAAATTTACTCAAAGAAAACCAGTAAAAGTTCACCCGCTCAAGAATGGAAGGAAAGTGCCGTTAAACCAACTGATAAAAAGACTTTGCCTGCAAGACTATGACCGCGAAACGCCTTTCAAAAAGAATACGTTTAAACCTTCTTCCGTAATTCTGTATCTTAAACAACATATTGGATCACCTTCAATTCCGGTTGTAGAAAAAAATCAGGAAGTCAAAAAAGGTGAAATGATAGCTAAAGTTCCCCGGGGAAAACTTGGGGCAAATATTCATGCTTCAATTGAAGGTTATGTTTCAGAAATAAATGAGTCGTTCATCAGGATAAAATCTAATTAATATTCATTGTGTGTGATATGATTAATAAAAACTCTATCGGGTTAATTGAATTGGGCAGCATTGCATCAGGTTTTCAGGCAACAGATATAATGCTGAAAACTTCAGATGTTGAACTGCTATTATCAAGAACAATTTGCTCGGGCAAGTATATGACTTTAATTGCCGGCGAGGTTGCTGCGGTGAATTCTGCTGTTGAGCATGCAGTTGAAACAATAGGTTTTGGAGTGATAGATCATTTTGTTATTCCAAATGTTCATAAATCAATCTTTCCAGCAATTGCCGGTCATAATCAAATTCAAATGCTTGAAGCTCTTGGTATTGTTGAAGCTTATTCGGTTGCTTCATTAATTGAAGGTGCCGATGCTGCAGTCAAAGCTTCAAAAGTTGAACTTGTTGAAATACGATTAGCAATGGCTTTAGGGGGAAAAGCTTTTTTTTCAATAACCGGCGAAGTTGCAGCGGTGCAAAGCGCAGTAGACGCAGGTTCAAGAATAATTTCTGAAAAAGGTCTGCTTGTAAATTCCATTGTAATTCCTAATCCCCGCCAGGAGCTGCTAACTGAAATTATCTGATGATTAAATATTTTTTATTTCTAACATCTTTCAGTTACTCTGAAATATAGTTGATTTTTAATTTAATTTTAATAAATTATCTCAAGTCTGTTCTTTAATTTAATTAAGACGTTTTCGCTTCCTTTATACCTTGTTAGTTCCGGTTAATTTGGCTGTTTTAATCGGGTTGTGGTGAGTTTAATCGGCTTATAAAAATATTGATTTAGTTAAGCTCATCATCAGTCCAATAATATTTGTCATAAATACTTAATTCAATTTAGAGAGGATAATATTGGATAAAGTTTTTGACATAGTTATAATCGGAGGAGGGGAGGATGCGCTTTGCTGTGCTTTTTCTTCAAGCATTTCATATCCGGAGAAAAGCATAGCTGTCTTATCAAATGCCCCCCTGGAAGCAAATACCTATCTGCAACTTTGTGAAAATTTTAAATCCGGAATCTCAACCACATCAAAATCAAAGGAAGAACTTACTTGTCCGGAATTCATCCGTGATCAAGTATTAACCAAAGTTGGTAAAAAGCTTAAGCTTTACAGCGGTGATTCACTTGTGTTTGATAAGCTTGTTATTGCAACGGGTTCTACAGCTATTGTCCCCAACATCGAAGGTTCTTATCTGAACGGGGTTCACCTTCTTAAGAATGAATGGCAAAAAATTCACGAAATAATTTCTAAAATTACTTCCGAATCGGATGTAATAATTTATGGCGGAGGATTTTTTGGAGTAACCCTGGCAAATCAACTTGCAGAAATCGGAAAATCTTCTACTCTGATTTCCCGTTCAGACCGTTTATTACCAACTTCGATGGACGCTGAAATCGGCAGAGAGGTACAAGCATTATTAGAGAAGAAGGGTGTTAGAGTATTAACTGATACTAAGATTAGAAGAGTAGTTGGGGAAAATAGTGTAAAGAAAGTTATACTCGATTCCGGAGCCGAGTTAAACTGCAATTTGCTAATAATAAGCTGTGGTCAAAAACCCGATATATCAGTTGCGGAGAAACTTGGATTGGTATTCGACAAAGACAGAGGAATACTTGTAGATGAATATCTGCGCACCTCTAAAAAAGATATTTATGCAATAGGTGCGTGTGCAGCAAAGTTTGATTTTTTCACCGGTGACCTTGCAAATTTAATCCTTGCGGCAACCGCGAACCTCGAAGCTTGTATTGCCGGCTCGAATCTTTATTCATCATTATACAGCCAGGGAAACTTCTTAAATAAATTCTGCGGACAGCTGTTTCTAAAAAACTATTCTGGTTTTAGTATTTCAGAAAGCCGAAAACAAAATGAAGGAGAAGAAAAAGTTTTATTGTCCAAAATGCAATAGCGAGTGGGAAGTACGACCACCCGTTGTTCATCCAATTTGCCCGGATTGCGGTAACACAAATATTATTCGCTCTCTTAAAGAGGGTCGATATTCAAGAAGAAGCAGACAGAAAGTTCGTTGGTCGGGTTCATTAAAGAGGTAAAAAAATATTTATTGAGAGGGTCAAATGAAAATTGCAGTTCAATCAAACGATGGGAAAACATTAACATCGTCGTTTAATCAAACACCCGGTTTTTTGATTTTCAATATTGTCGGAGATAGAGTCGAAGGAACTGAGTTCAGAAAAACCTTGTCTACAAAAAGCAAAAAAAGTGCGCGGTTCGATTCTTTTGAAAAAAACATAAGCGATTGTTTAAAGATGCTGGATGATTGCCAGGCAATAATATCGAGAGGAATGTGCCGTGAACTTTTAAAGGGACTTAAGCAATCTGGTAAAGAAGTTTTTGTTACTTTTCGCTCTGAAGCCGAAGATGCGCTGAAACAATTTCTTCATGAAAAAAGATTAAGCAGATTTATGTTTCCTCATAATTAAAGAATGACTTGCTGAAACTACCGGTCAATCTTCAATCTTGCCAGGATATCTTATTCTTGCTTGGGAATAATTTATTAAATTTGAACCCTAACTTTAAGTTCAAAAACCGAAGAGAATTATGGAAAAAAGTAAAAGACCATCCTGGGATGAATATTTTTTAAAACTGGCAATGCTTGCCTCTGAAAGAGCTACCTGCCCACGTATGCATTGCGGCTGTGTTTTAGTAAAAGATCGTTTTGTTCTTGCAACCGGATATAATGGTTCGCTGCCAGGGCAGCCGCACTGCGAAGATGTGGGATGCCTTGTGGTTGACAATCACTGCGTAAGAACAAACCACGCTGAAATAAATGCTCTGGTACAGGCAACATCCCACGGAGTAAATGTTAAAGGGGCAACAGCTTATATAACAAATATGTCCTGTACAACCTGCGCAAAAGCTCTTATTGCAGCCGGGATTAAAAGAGTGGTGGTGTTTTCGGATTTTCACGATACACTTGCAACAAAATTTTACTCCGAATCGGGAGTCGAAATACTTAAACTGCCTATGCCCGAAAGGCATATAAACTATAATATTGAAAAATATACCTCTGCAAGACTCACCGATAAATCAAAATGACCGGAAAGAAACTCTGCCCTAAAATTATTCTTGAGGGAACCAGGCTGACGCTTAAAACCGAGCTTGCTTTTAAACTTAACGAGCATCATAAAATTGTTGGTCCGAGAAAATATCGATATCACTCTCCTATCATATCTGCCGAATGGTGTGCTTTTACGAATTATCCCTGGGGAAGAGGGCTTATTAATTTTGCGGAAGACGAAGAATCAAAAGCGATTGAAACATACGAAACCTGGTGCCGGCTTTTTGAACTCCAGAGATATTATTCGTGGATTGTAGATCGGTTTCATATATCAACTCAGGCATATCAACTGATTAATAATCATAAAAAAATTAACTTTAACTGGCTTGAAAAAAGATTACATAAGCTTGGATTTGTAATAATTTTCTGCATCAGGAGAGAAAACACTTTTCTCTCTGCAAGAGAAGAAAGAATAAAAATATCCGGAAATCCCAACCAATATGATAACCTCCGGAAATTTATTGATGAGCAAAACGTTATGAGCGAATTAATTTCAAAGTCCATTCTGTCATCATACAAGCTTGATGTTTCAGATAAAAGCGTTGATGATCTCGCAAACGAGGTTGCCCTTTACCTGGAAAATACCGGAGCTCTCTGGTCAAAGGATTAGCATAAATGAAAAAATCATTATTGATTCATTCCGGACCGTTATTGGCGGTTGTTTTATGGGGCAATTCCTTTATAGCAACCAAGTACCTTGTTGTACAGCTTAAGCCAGTAACAATCATATCGATGAGACTTATTTTAGCCATTTTTTTATTGTTAATCATTGCTGTAATTCAGAGAAGAAATTTCCGGATCAATCTCAGAAGCCATAGCTATATCTTGTTGTTGGCTGTTATTGCAGTTTTTCATTTGTGGATACAGGTTACCGGTTTGAAATATACTTCTGCAAGTAATACCGGCTGGATTATCGGTACTGCCCCGATCTTCATTGCGCTGCTGGGATTTATTTTCTTTAAAGAAAAATTGTCATTTATAAACATGGCCGGAGTACTTATCGCAACCCTGGGAGTATTATTGTTGATAAGTAAAGGCGATTTTGTATCACTAGACTTTCTTAAAAACATCGGTGATTACCTTGTCTTATTCAGCTCGTTCACATGGGGTGTTTATTCAATCGTAAATAAAAAAATTTCAGTCACTTATTCTCCGCTTATGACTATACTTTATCTTTTCATTTTTATGGCTGTGATTATCCTGCCATTTAATATTAACCGCGAAACCATTGATTCAATATATAATTTGAATATGACCGGGTGGATTTCGATTTTGTATCTTGGCTTGTTATGCTCAGGAATTGCTTATGTTTTGTGGGCACAGTCCTTGAGCAGAATGGAGTCTGCTAAAGTTGGTGCTTATTTATATTTTGAGCCATTTGTTACGGTAATTGGCGCCTGGCTAATTCTTAATGAATCTATAACCACAAATGCGCTGCTGGGCGGAATCATTATTACAGCAGGCGTAGTTCTCGTAAACAGGGAGTCGTGAAAAATTTAAATTTTCTATTTCTTTTCTGTAGTATTTTCCCCCTGCCCCGTATTATCAGGATTTAAATTTTTAATGATATATCTACCAGATTTTTTTAATGCGTCAGTTAAAACGAATTCAATCTGAGCATTTATACTCCGCAAGTCATCTGCTGCCCACTTCTCAATGGATGAGTAAATATTTTCGTCGATTCGTAATAGAAATTTTTTCTTTTCTGCCATCCTTTAGCAACCTCAAAACAAACTAACCATAAACAAATACATGAGCATTATCACGTGTGGCCACATACCATAGAAACAATATTAACCAGGGATATTCATCCAATAGTGTAGACTTTTTTGCCAGACTTACAATTATTTTTTTATTAAAGAAACCTTTGTTTGCTATTGTTAACAAGGTTTCACCATTCTCTTCTAAGATAGAATTCAATTCTTTGAATATCTTAAATTGAAAAATCAACTTTATCCCTCTTGGCAGACTCAAAATTCCGGAATTTTTGAATGTTTTTGACTGATACTGAGCAAAAGACAAGCTATAACCATGTTGAAAAATTTCATACTTGTTTTTCCAGATACTTGTTTGCCGGAATTCCCACTTTCCATCAAATCCTTCAATAATTGCAGTTGAGCTAAAAAGTCTCGGGAAGTGCATCCTTGCCAGTATCACTTCCCTCGATTTTAATTCAATATTCTCTTTAAAGAATGATGGTTTAACAATTGAGAGCGGCTCGTTCATATATTCAGAGAGACTTCTCATCATTGGTACAAAGTCCCGGTATTTATAACTGGCTGTACTTCTGTTTCAGATACAAGCGCAACCATCAAGTTGTTTACCATAGTGGCTTTTTTATCTTCGTCAAGCTTTACAATGTTTTGTTCGCTAAGTGCGTGCAAAGCCATCTCAACCATACCTACAGCGCCTTCAACGATCTTTGTTCTTGCGGCAATAATTGCCTGTGCCTGCTGTCTTCTAAGCATTGCCTGGGCAATTTCGGGTGCATAAGCCAGATGAGAAATTCTTGCTTCAAGGACATCAACACCGGCAACTTCCAATCTTGATTGTAAAGTATTTTTCAAATTCTCTGCAATTTCCTGCGGGCTTCCTCTCAATGAAGCTTTATCATCTTCGCTGACATCATATGGAAATTCAGATGCGAGAGAGCGTATTGCTGTTTCGCTTTGGATGTCGACAAATTGTTCGTAGTTCTCAACATCGAATACTGCTTTTGCAGAATCGGTCACTCTCCAAACTATAACAGCACCAATCTCAATCGGGTTTCCGTGCAGGTCGTTTACTTTGATTTTCTGGCTGTTGAAATTTCTGATTCGAAGAGAAACTTTTTTTCTGACCGTAAAGGGATTTATCCACCAAAAGCCGGATTCGCGAACTGTGCCTATGTATTTTCCAAATAAAATCAGAACGCGCGAGTCATTCGGCTGAACAACTACAAATCCTGATGTCGCCAGAAACAGGACTACAAGCAGCGGAAAAAAAATCCAAAGTATTTGAGAATTATCAGTTCTGATACCAAGAATAAGAAGATATATTTCCAGAGCAATAAGTAGCAGTAGAATGAACAACATCAAAAAACCGTTTAGCTTGTTAGCTGATTTTTCATTGATCTTTTCCATTTATAACTCCTAAAATTATTTTGCTATTGTAATGATATCATAATGATTTCATAAAGTCAAGAAAAAAAACAAAAATATTTAAATTCGTGCAAAAAAAAGCAAAATAATTGATGATGCGAAGAATTGTTTGTGGGAAAATTTGCGTGAAAGTGTCGGCTATTCTGTTAAAATCTTTATTGTCTCAAGATATTTAGCAATGAATTTGCATCGACTTCGAAGGCGATACTGCATTATGAAACGAGGATGTTCAAGTACAATTATCTTTTTGAATAGTTGATTGTCAATGTTAATCGCTGAAATATAATCGGCATTCTTTTTCCCAAGAATTATTGCCGAATCTACTGTTGAAGAAAAAGCCAGTTGTGATTTTATATTAAGTAGAATTTGGTCGCGCAGATTGTTGGCCAGGATTTTATCGTCGTAATAGTTATAGTTCTTTCCGTTTTTGATTAGTGCAAACGGATATGCAGCAGTTAGAAAAACATTTGAAAAAAATTCTTTTACTCCACCGAATTGCTCGGCCACCTCATATATAAACTTACTTGAAATTTCTTTTCTTTCGCCGAGATTGTTATCAATGCCGCAGTGTTCCTTTAAGGCTACGGGATCAGTAAATGAAATACCTGTTAATCCTCCGCCAAATCTTCCGGGATTTATTCCAATAATAAATAAGCGTTTATTATTATCGCTATAAAATTTTTGATAGAACTTTTTAACAGCTTCCTTAACATCTGCAGATTGATAAGTATTTAATAATTCAACATCTGGATTTTTTAATTTATGAATTTTCAGTGAGCAAAAATATTTTATGGCTTTTTCGGCAAATGTCATAATATTTTTCTATAGTCGACCGTATTGTAATTTCGGCTTATAAAGCTGTTTGCAAATCAAATTAATTCTTGTGTTCAACGATGGGATGTCTGCCTGTTAAATTCTTGATATAATTAATAAAAGCTTACCTGATGATTGACAAATTTTCCATTCTCATAAATAAACTTTGCGCTGAAAAATTTATCTTTGAACAACCAGGGTATAAAAATTTTATCCCCAGCCCAGAGATTTATTTCGAACAGTTTTTCATTGGGTATCCATTCTAGATGACCTTCCGGCGAATCGATTAATTCCCCATTAAGATAATCAGCAGTAAAAAGGAACACATACCAGTCATCTTTTCCATCAAATAACGGGAAAGTAATAAAACCTTTCATTTTAAGATTCTTAACTCTAAGTCCGCTTTCTTCCTCAATTTCGCGGGCGGCACATTCTTCGGGACTTTCGCCGGGTTCGAATTTCCCGCCAAGCCCGTTCCATTTGCCTTCGTGATAGTCATTGGATTTTTTATTCCGGTAAATCATCAGGGTTGAATTATTTTTTTTGTCCATTATATAGCAAAGAGTAGCAAGTTTCATGATATTCTCTAAGTTTTAATTTAATATAGTTTGTCTCTGGATACATACCAAAAATTATCCGGCAAAAATATTTTTAATTGACTTTGCACTTTAAATAATTTTATAAATATTTTCGTACAGGATTTAGAAAGTTATTAATTAAACCTTAAAGAAAATATTTAAAAGGAGAGAAGCAAAGAATGGCGCAATCCAAAAATTTCTCGGAGTTGGATGACAAGTCGAGAGAAGAATTAATTGAAGAATGCTTAGAGCTCGGCATACCGATCACCGGAGATGAAGATATTGATACATTAAAACTTTACTTATCTTCTTCTGACGAAGATGATGAAGATTTTGCTGAAGACGATGATGATTATTACAACCCTGAAGATGAAGATACTTTTGACGAAGAACCGAACGAGGATGAATTTTATGAGGAAGATTTTGATTTCGATGAAGAAGACGAAGATCTTCTTGACGATGAAGAAGATGATTCATCATTTAAATAACATTTTATTGAACTTATTCTTTTTTGAGATTTCCACTGTTGTTTAATTTTTTTCGAAATTAATAACCCAAATAAGAATCTTTAAGCAAATATAATTTTATATACTCATTAACCCCTTCTTCCAGCGAAGTAAGGGGTTTTTTATATCCCGCCTTGTAAAGTTTAGACAAGTCGGCTTCGGTAAAGTACTGGTATTTTCCCTCGAGATGCTTTGGTAAATCAATATATTCAATGTTGACCGGCTTATCCAAGGCAACGAATAAAGCTGTAGCAAGATCATTCCATGTTCTTGCTTTGCCTGAACCCACATTAAATATTCCATTGATCTCAGGATGTTCAAGAAAGAATAGTGTTATATCAACGGCATCCTTTACATATATAAAGTCGCGCATCTGTTCTCCATCTTTATAAAGAGGATTTTTTGATTTGAACAGTCTTACTTTTCCTGTTTCTCTTACTTGTTCGTAAGCTTTGTGAACAACTGATCTCATATCCCCCTTGTGGTATTCGTTAGGTCCGTATACATTGAAATATTTAAGCCCGGCAATCTTGTCAAGTATTCCCTGTTTCATTGCCCACAGATCGAAGAGGTGCTTGGAGTATCCGTACATATTCATCGGACGATGTATTTCAAGCTGAGCTTGATCGTCTGAAAATCCTCTTGAGCCATTACCATAAGTAGCCGCAGAAGAAGCATATATAAATCTGATATTTCGCCAGAGACAAAATCTTGCCAGCTCCTGAGTGTATTGGTAATTATTAGACAAAAGATGGTCAGCGTCTTTTTCTGTAGTTGATGAATTTGCCCCCAGATGAATTACTTTATTAATTTCATAAGGAACATCTTCATCGGTAACCCAGGTGATGAATTCATCTTTGTGGATAAAATCTTTGAATCTTAAACCGACCAGATTTTTCCACTTATCATCTTCTCCCAACTCATCAACTATTAGAATATTTTCTTCGCCAAGCTGGTTTAATTTCCATATTATGGCGCTGCCGATAAATCCGGCTCCACCAGTTACAACGATCATACGAAAAACCTTTTATTATTTTATAATATAATTTACCGATATTTGGGTCAGATTTAAAGATTACGCCGGAGGACTGATTATTCCCATAAAAGCCCGGATCATAATGCGAGACAAACATAATAGATGTTAGAATTCAAAAATGCTGAAATAAACTTTATGTTGACAAAGGAATTATAATTCATATATTTGAAAAAGAATTTATTAGTTCTTTGTATTAAATAATTCTTATCAAGAACGGCGTAGGGAACAGGCCCGTTAATGCCGTAGCAGCCGGTCCCGAATTATCGGGATGTCGGGTGCTAAATCCTGCCTTCCCGATAAAATCAGGAGGGAAAGATGAGATGAAGACTAGCATTACACCTCTTCATATCATCTGAAGAGGTTTTTTCATTTTAAATATTTATCCTGAACTTGTTTCAGGATATGCTTAAAAACATTGTTAGAATCTTAAAACATAAGGAAGATGCTGAAACAATTTCAGCATAAATCATAATATATGACATTAACTACAGATAAATTAAAAAAATTATTAGCAGAAAGAATTCTTGTTATTGACGGCGCAATGGGAACGATGATCCAGCGCCATAAGCTAACCGAAGAAGATTTCCGTGCTGAAAGATTTAAAAATCATCCATACGATCTAAAAGGTAATAATGATATTCTTTGCATAACTCAACCGGAAATTATTAAAGGCATTCATCGTGCCTACTTTGAAGCCGGTGCTGATATTGTTGAAACAAACACTTTTAACGGAACGCAAATTTCACAAGCTGATTATCATACTGAAAATCTTACTTATGAAATTAATTTTGAAGCAGCGAAGATCGCAAAAGAAGTTGCGGAAGAGTTTAGCAGCAAGGATAAATCTAAGCCACGCTTTGTAGCAGGCGCATTAGGTCCAACAAACAAGACTCTTTCGCTTTCTCCCAATGTAAACGATCCCGGGTATCGTGCAGTAACTTTTGATGAAATGGTGAATGCCTATTATGAACAGACACGCGGACTGGTTGATGGCGGGGTTGATATAATTTTAATTGAAACGATTTTTGACACACTGAATGCAAAAGCGGCAATCATTGCCGTTCAAAAATATCTTGATGAAAAACGAATTGAACTTCCTCTTATGATTTCCGGGACAATTGTAGATCAAAGTGGAAGAACATTATCCGGACAAACAGTTGAAGCATTTTACATTTCAGTTTCTCACGCTAAAAATCTGGTTAGTGTCGGATTAAATTGTGCTCTCGGCGCAAAGCAGATGCGACCATTTGTGGAAGACTTATCTAATGTATCCGATAAATTTATTTCTGTATACCCAAATGCCGGATTGCCAAACGAAATGGGTGGTTATGATGAAACACCACAAACGATGGCATCGATACTTGAAGATTTTCTTGTAAGTGGATTTGTAAATATCGTTGGCGGATGCTGTGGCACAACCCCTGATCACATTAAAGCAATTGCTGAAAAAGTTAAAAATCATAAACCAAGAATTCCAAAACAACAGGACCCTTACTTAAGATTAAGCGGTCTTGAACCGGTTGTCCTTCGTCCGGATTCAAATTTTATGAATATTGGTGAGCGCACAAATGTGACGGGATCAAAAAAATTTGCCCGTCTGATTAAGGAAGAAAAATATGATGAGGCGCTTTCAGTTGCACGTGATCAGGTTGAAGGCGGCGCACAGGTTCTTGATGTTAATATGGACGAGGGAATGCTTGAGTCGGAAAAAGTAATGACTAAGTTTCTTAATCTTCTTGAAGCCGAGCCAGATATTGCAAAGCTTCCGATAATGATTGACTCTTCTAAATGGAGCGTGATCGAAGCCGGACTCAAATGTTTACAGGGCAAGGGAATTGTTAATTCAATTTCTATGAAAGAAGGTGAAGAGGCATTCAAAGAGCACGCAAAGAAAGTTTTAAGTTACGGTGCTGCTGTTATCGTAATGGCGTTTGATGAAAAAGGGCAAGCAGATACTTTTGAAAGACGAATCGAGATTTGTAAACGCGCTTATGATATTCTTACCAAAGAAGTTGGTTTCCCTCCG
>JACAFB010000041.1 GCA_013388545.1 Ignavibacteriaceae bacterium | reverse complement strand
TGTCCCAGTCCCTTTCTTTTATCCTCATACCATAAGAATGCTTCACTTAAATCACCTTCAGCTTCGGGTCTTACTATAATTCGGTATTTCATTCTTTATTTTTCTGAAGCTATTTTTCTATAAACATCCTCCCAGGGTGAACCTAAATCAGGATTTTTATGGAATTCTTTTAATCTTTCATCAATTATTTTTTTTTCTTCTTCTGTTAATTCGATCGCATCTGTTTCAGCAGCAATACTATCCCATATATCTTCAACAAGTTGAATTCTTTCTGGTATTGATAACGCTAGTGCATCTGCTGCAGTCAATTTCTTTTTAATACCTCGACTCTGATTTTCATGGTTCATATTTAACTCCGGTATAATTTTGTTTGCCATAATCTATTTTTACAAATATAATAATTTCCTTACAAAACAATTAAAATCGCAGCTAAGCCTTAGCAACAATAAAAGCAAAAAATAATTTACCTTATTATCTAATAGCATTTTTTCAGCACTACCGATACTATCCCTCTGAGGGATAGTATCGGTTATTTAATGATAAGGATATTTTATTCGATACAATCTCATAGAGGTTTTATAAAATTTATTTTTAATGTTTAGCTACATAATTTATATCTCTTATTTGATACCTTGGCTAAATGAACACAGAAAAAACAACTAAAACCAGTTAAAATTTTTACATCTGACGGTATGTTAATCCTAGACAGCCTCTTTAATTGAGTCAGATTCTAACTTATTACCCTTTTAAGCCACGGCATATCGATTGTATTTATATTATATTTGCTTTCAATTAGTGAGAATATTTAAGATGATCGGTAAAGAATTACTCAAAAAATACAATTCGCCTCAAAACTTTATTAACAGAGATTTGAGCTGGATAGAATTTAACCGAAGAGTTTTACAGGAAGCTCTCGATCAGAATCTACCATTGCTTGAAAAAATAAAATTTGCCTCAATCTTTTGTACCAACCTCGATGAATTCTATATGATAAGAGTGTCAGGTATCAAAGAGCAGATAGAGGCTAATGTTGCTGAACCTACAATCGATGGTTTAACTCCAATTCAACAACTTCAGAAAATTGAAAAAGCAATTCAACCAATGCTTAAGCAGCTTTTCGATTTGTGGTTCAATGAAATTATTCCAAAACTAAAGCAAAACGGAATTGAAATTTCAAGTTACGATGCTTTGAGTGAACACGAGAAAAATGCATTAAATGAATTCTTTAAGAAAGAAATCTACCCTGTGCTCACTCCACTGGCTTTTGATCCGGGCAGACCATTTCCCTACATATCAAATTTGTCTCTCAGTCTGGCAATACTTGTAAGAAAGCAAAATGGTGAGCAACACTTTGCACGTGTAAAAGTGCCAAATATTCTTCCAAGACTTCTGCAGATAGATCAGATAGTTAATCCCGGGAGGAAGATTTCTAATAACGGTGAGTTAAATATTAAGATGATCTGGCTTGGAGATTTAATAATCGCAAATCTCGGATTGCTATTCCCCGGCATGGAAGTTCTTGAGGCACACAGATTCAGAATAACAAGAGATACAGATATCGAACTTCAGGAAGACGAGGCGGATGATCTATTGAGTGTAATCGAAGAGAATATCAGGCAAAGAAGATTTGGGTCTGTTGTTCGCCTTGAGGTAGCTAGTAAAATGCCGGAGTTTATGCTTGAAACCTTAATGGAAAATTTACAGGTCAAGCGAGATGATGTTCACATATTGGATGGTCCATTGGGATTGAGCGATATAATGCTTCTCTATCAACTTCCGCTTCATCAATTAAAATCAAAACCATATTATCAGGTTGTATCCAAAATATTTGAGGAAGAAGAAGATGTATTTAATCTTATTAAACAAAGAGATCTGATTCTTCATCATCCGTATCATTCGTTTAAACCGGTAATTGATTTTATCAATAAGGCAGCCAGAGATCCCGAAGTTCTTGCTATAAAACAAACATTGTACAGAGTTGGCTCCGACTCTCCGATTGTTAAATCGCTTATCGAAGCTGCAGAAAGAGGAAAACAGGTTGCTGTTCTTGTTGAATTAAAAGCCCGGTTCGACGAAGAAAATAATATTTACTGGGCAAGAGAATTGGAAAAAGTCGGTGTGCATGTTGTTTATGGATTAATCGGATTAAAAACACATGCAAAGATGACGCTTGTGGTCCGTAAAGAAACCGATGGTGTGAAAAGATATGTCCACCTATCAACAGGCAACTATAATGCAACAACTGCAAAAATTTACACCGATATCGGATTCTTTACTTGCGATGAAGACATTTGTACGGATGTAACTGATATTTTTAATTATCTTACAGGTTATTCAGAGCAGCGGGTGTTTAAGAAGCTTTTTGTTGCGCCCATAAATATGAGAGAAAAGTTTCTTGAATTAATTTTCCGCGAAATAAGGAATGCTGAAAATGGCGGAGATGGACGATTAATTTTTAAGCTCAACTCTTTAGTCGATCCTATGATGATAAGTGCATTGTATGAGGCTTCAAACAAAGGTGTGCAAATTGACCTTATCGTAAGAGGAATTTGCTGCCTGATTCCGGGAATCAAAGGATTAAGTGAGAATATAAGAGTCCGAAGCATCGTGGGAAGATTTCTTGAGCATAGCCGTGTATTTTATTTTTACAATAACGGATCAGAGGATATCTATCTCAGCAGCGCCGACCTTATGCAAAGAAATTTAGACCGAAGAGTTGAAATTGCTTTCCCGATTGAAGACCAGAGAATTAAAAATGAATTAATGAGAACTTTAATAAAAGTTTCACTTAAAGACAGTGTTAAAGCCAGAACGCTGCTGCCGGATATGACTTATGTTATGGCAAACGGAAAATCAAAAGATAAAAGCATCGACTCGCAGGAATGGCTAATGGAATACACATTAAAAACCAACACTGATTCCAAGAAGAAGAAAAGATAATCCAATTCTCTAACTTCAAATTCTTTTAGTCAAAGAACTTTATTTCATTCTAAATTGTTAAAATCAAAAAACCAAAAAGGAAAAGTACCAGTATGAATGATATTACTAAAAGCACGATTATAAATTCACTAAAAAAAATTACCGGCAACAGATTAGATGTGAATCATTTAACACTTAATTCAATTAAGAATTTTAATTATAGTGACCGGAAATTATTTCTGGAAATTTCTTTGCCGGTTTCAAACGGTGAAATAACTGAGGACTTAAAATCAGTAATAAAAAATGCTTTTTTTGCTGACTTTAATGATTTAAAAGAGGTTGAATTGAAAATAATTCCTAAAATCCTTTCGGTAACTTCGCACAATGATCCTAAAAAAGATTCAATACTGCCGGGAGTCAAAAATACAATTGCCATTGCCAGCGGGAAAGGGGGAGTTGGAAAAAGTACAGTCGCTGTAAATATCGCAGTCGCTTTGGCAAGAGAAGGACTGAATGTTGGTTTGATAGATGCGGATATTTACGGACCAAGCATCCCGATGATGATGGGCATTAATGGAAAGCCCCAGGTTTTTCAGAGCGAAAAATCTATGAAAATGATCCCATTGGAAAATTATAAAGTAAAAGTTATTTCTATTGGTTTCCTGATTGATGAAAGTGCACCTGTAATCTGGCGCGGCCCAATGGCAAGTGGTGCAGTGAAGCAATTTATGTCGGATGTTGAATGGGGTGAACTGGATTACCTGATTTTCGATATGCCTCCTGGCACAGGGGACATTCAATTAACTCTGGTGCAGACCATTCCGCTTACGGGAGCCGTTATAGTTACAACTCCTCAGGAAGTAAGTTTGATTGATGCTAAAAAAGCCTTGAAGATGTTTACTCGTGTTAATGTTCCCGTTCTTGGGGTAATAGAAAACATGAGTTATTTTATCGCGCCGGATACAGGAAAGAAGTATGATATTTTCGGTACTGGCGGTGGTTCAAAGCTTGCAAGAGAATTAGTGGCACCTTTCCTGGGCGGAATTCCAATTGATCCTCGTGTAAGAGAAGGAAGTGACCTGGGAAAACCATTAGTTCAGGAAATTCCTGATTCAGAGCATTCCTTGATCATTCATCAAATTGCAAGAAACCTTACCGAGCAGGTAAACATCAGGAATTCAAAACCTCAGCCTAAGGTTGAAATTTTATTGGGAGAAGAAGATTAGTTTTTATTGAACTACACTTTTAATATTTTTATTGTGTGCAACAGATTTAGCTATGAAAGAAGAAGTTCAAAAAGCACTTGATTCTATCAGGCAATTCCTTCAGGCAGATAATGGTGATGTTGAGCTGATTGATGTTTCATCCGACGGAATTGTAAAGGTTAAACTTTTAGGTGCCTGTGAAATCTGTCCGATGTCAGTTATGACTTTGAGAGCTGGCATTGAAAGATCTTTGCTTAGAGATGTTCCCGGCATCAGAAGAGTTGAAGCTGTTTCTAATTAAATTATTTTTTACATAAATCCGTTTGTATGGCAATGAAAGAAACTTCCAGCAGAAAATATTTCAGAATTTTATTCTGGGGTTTTTTGCTGGTTGCATCAGTTATACTTCTGTACCTGCTTTCTGAAGTTTTAATAATTCTTACTATTTCAATTCTAATAGCTTTAATTTTTGTGCCTTTTATAAGAGCATTGGAAAAGGGCGGAATTTCGCGGATGCTTTCGACGCTTATAGTGTTTATAGCATCTGCAATTTTGCTTTACCTTGCACTCTCTTTCTTCATTCCACGGTTTTTATTTCAGATGAACCAACTTATTGCATCTCTTGAAGGATACTCGCTTCATAATGATCTTGTTAAAATTGAATCGGCAATTTATACTTATCTTCCTTTTTTTACTCCGGGCGAATTATCTAAAAAAGTTGAGTCGATGATCTCTTCACAGTTGTTCGGATTAGTTGATCAAATATCGCCAATCTTAAACAGCATATTTTCAATCGTTGCATTACTGGTTATTGTTCCATTTATTACTTTCTTTCTTCTTAAAGACAGCAAATTGATTATGAAAGGGTTATTAAAACCAATTCCGAATAAATATTTTGAAATGTCTTACCAGGTTCTTAAAAAAATAAGCAATCAGCTCGGAAGATATGTACGGGCATGGATTTTCGATGCATCGTTTGTAGGAATTACATGCGGATTTGGATTTTATTTAATTGGAATAGAAAATGCATTGCCACTCGGTGTTATTGCCGGAACAGGTCACCTGGTACCTTATTTAGGACCTTTAATTGGAGGAGTTCCTGCGTTAGTAATTTCTATCATTCAATTTGGAGATTTATCGCAGGCACCATTTATTATTATTCTGGTTGCTGTTGTTTATACACTTGATAACGGATTCGTTCAACCTTATGTTTTTTCCAAAGGAGTTGATATGCATCCAATTATAATCATTCTTTTAATTATTGCCGGAAGCCAGTTGTATGGAATACTGGGAATGCTTTTGGCTGTTCCGACGGCAACGGTTATTAAGACAGCGGCTTCAGAAACATACGTGGCATATAAAAATTACAAGTCTGCCAGAGCCTGATTCAAGGCTTCTAATTATCCTGCAATAATCTGTTTATAACATCAACAGGTTTGATCCCTTCAGCTTCGGCGCTAAAGTTAGTGATGATTCTATGGCGGAGGACAGGAATTAAAACAGATTTTACGTCAGCAATATTAGGAGTAAATCTGCCATCGATTACAGCACGGGTTTTCGCACCCAGAATCAGATACTGAGAAGCTCTTGGACCAGCACCCCAGGAAATCCAGTCTTTAATAAATTTTGGCGACTTACCATTTTCAGGTCTTGTCATATTTGAGATTTGAACTGCAAATTCAATCACATTATCGGCAACAGGTACCCTTCGGACAAGCTCCTGGAATAGTGTGATCTCATCAGCAGTTATTACTTTTGAAAGTTCGGCTTTATAACCGCTTGTAGTAGTCTGAACAATTTTTATTTCTTCCTCAAATGAAGGATAGTCAAGCCAAAGATTAAACATAAACCTGTCAAGCTGAGCTTCAGGCAATGGATAAGTGCCCTCCTGCTCTATCGGATTCTGTGTGGCGAGGACAAAAAATGGTTCGGGCAACTGATAAGTAACTCCGGCAGCCGTTACTTTATGTTCTTGCATTGCTTCTAAAAGAGCAGACTGTGTTTTGGGGGGAGTTCTGTTTATTTCGTCAGCCAGGATTACATTTGCAAAAACAGGTCCTGAGATAAATCTGAAATTCCTTTTACGCGTTATCTGATCCTCTTCAATAATTTCGGTGCCGGTTATATCTGATGGCATAAGGTCAGGTGTAAATTGAATACGGCTAAACTTCAAATCCATTACTTCGGCAAGCGTTTTAATTAAAAGAGTTTTGGCTAATCCCGGGACGCCGATTAAAAGACAGTGTCCTTTTGAGAGTAAAGAAATGATGAGTTGATCGATAATCTGATCCTGCCCTACAATTATTTTAGCAATTTCAGATTTAATTTTTTTTATTGAATGATTCAGCTTTTCAACAAGCTTTACATCATCAACTGAATTTAAGTTATCTTTCAAAATTTCCCTGATATAATTCTTAATAAAATCAGATTCTGACTTCCCAGAAAATTTTATTTTTTAATTCTCTAATCCACTCTTTGTACTTATTCTGTTTTTTGAATTCATCGGCAAGTCTTTTTAATTCATCATAGTCGAGATTTAAATCGGGAGTATGCTGAGGAATTCTTTCTTTCAAAAAAACAATGTGATAACCATATTGTCCGCCTCCGTATTCAATCCTGCGGGGGAACCCGATATCACCCTGTTTTAATTTTGAAATTGCATCGAGCAAATTTTTATCGAGCTGATTGAGATAAAAAGTGCCGAGTTCACCACCAAAATTATTTGACTGCTCGTCTTCGCTGTATTTTTTAGCAAAGCCTTCAAATGTGCCCAATCCTTTCATAATACTATCCCTGATTTCAGATAATAATTCAATCGCCCGCAAATCAGCTTCTTCATCATTTTTAATTTTAATCAGGATATGGCGGGTATGAATTGACTCGCCCTTTCTGTCAAGAAGCTGAATAATATGAAAGCCTACAGGTGATTCAACCACTTCTGAAATTTGCCCTACAGCTAGTGAAAAAGCTGTAGACTCGAATTCAGGATAAAAAACACCGCGCTTTGCATAACCCAGATCTCCACCTTTTGATTTGCTGCCTGGATCTTCAGAATATTTTAATGCAAGCTTCTCAAAGTCAGCACCGTTTTTAAGTGAATCAAGTAAAGCTGAAGCAAAACGAAAATATTTATCTTTTAGCTTTGCAGTTGATTTTGGATTTATGTAAATGTGTGCAATGGTTACTTTTTCAGGAATTTGTCCAAGACTATCTTTATAGGTGCTGAAGAATTCTTCAACTTCTCTTCTGCTGGCTTCAAATCCTTCAAATTTCTTTTCTTGCAATCTTTGAATCATAAGGTTCTTACGAACATCATCTCTTAGCTCTCTTTTTATTTTTTCGATGCTCATTCCGTAAACCTGCTCCAGTTTTTCTCTCGAACCATATTGTTGTGTAAATATTTCAATCTGGTAATTTATTCTCTGATCTATCTCTTCTTCAGTAACCATTATAGAGTCAATATCTGCCTGTGCATAAACAAGCTTTTCCTCAATCAGTGAATTGAGCACCTGATCTTTTAATCCGGGAGTTTGAGGATTTATCTGTCGCTGCGAAGCGAATAAGTTAACCTGAAAGTCCAGCTCGCTTTGCAAAATAATTTCATTATCAACCACTGCCACTATTTTATCAAGTACTTGCTGGGAATAAACATTGATCGATAAAAAAGATAAAAACAGAATCAGTTTTAATTTCATTCTCAACCTATTTTTTTATTTCAATTTCATTTTCCTGATAAAGAAGTTTCATAAAATCATCAAGCAGCTGCTTTTTCTTTTTAGCAATGAGAATATCTTTCACTTTCTGGTTGATTATTTCAAATTCAGGAATACTTCCGGATTCATATCTGTTTATTATTTGAGCTACTACAAAATGATTTCTTTCATCGGGAATTACAAGACTAATTTCATTGGGGTATAATTGAGTAACAATTCTTTTAACATTATGTGGAAAGATTTCAGATTCCGGAATAATAGTTTGGTTAATCAATTCCTTTGGAGCTTTGTCATTTATCGCTCCGTTTAAAGCGTTCTCCCAACCAGATTCAAGTGCCTTGCTTCTGAAGCTGATTGCGTTGTCTTCAGTGCTAAAGCCTGCCATATTCATCACAAAAGTCTTTTCATTTATTCTGAAAAGCTCTTTATTATTCTCATAGAAATCCCGGGTCTCATCTTCTTCTACAACGATTTTTTCTTTCTCAATTATTTCACGTAACATCATTGAGGCAGCGAGCTCTTTCTTTGCATCCTGCAATATTCTGATAAATTCCTCCCGGTCAATGATACCCTCTTTAAGAGCACGTTGATAAAGCACTTCTCTGTCAATCCAGTTTTTAATTACTTCGGCTCTTACTGAATTAGGATCAGAAGAAGCTTGGAGTTCGGCTTCAGTCAAATAAGAGTTATTGACTTTTGCGACATAGTCTTTTTGAGGTTCATCCTGGCCGCAGCCGTAGAAAAAAGCTGCGGCACAGAAAATCAGATAGCAGTTTTTAAGGTTTAAAAGCTTGTTCAAGCTTATCGTAGTAAATAACGGGTTCATAACGCTTTTTTAATGAATCTATATATTCATTTTCGAGCCGTTTGCTTTCCGCTTCCTGAAAACCACCTGAAACTTCAGCTTTTGCTTCTTCAAAAGTTTTAATTCGTGAAGGTTCTTTTGCAACCAGCATAACTATTGAATTTCCGCCGCCGTATTTGAACGGGGCTGAGAAGTCTCCTGCATTGTTCAACTTTGCTGCTTCCTGAGATAATTGATTGCTCTTAACATCCATCAAGCCCCAGTTACCGGCTCTTTCTTTATAGCCAGGTCTTTCTGTATACTTAAATGCAAGCGAATCAAATTTCACTCCACCTTTGAGGGCAACGTAAACAAAATTTATCAGTGAATCTTTCTTAGTGTAAATTTCACTGAAATTAACCCTGTCCGGCCAGACATACTTTTCTTTAGTCTTTTCATAAAAGTCTTTCATCTTCAGAGTATCGATTTCAATTTTATTCCAAACTTCATCTTCCTGAAGCTTGAAAATATAAATTCCGTTCTTATAGTCATCCATCAGCTCTGAAAATTCTTTATTCACCTTATCAAGCTGAAGCGCTTCTTCTTCAAGTATCATCTCGCTTCTGACAGTGTTTGCAGCATTTTTAAGAATGTCTTTACTGATATTTCTGTTTGAAAAATTGGGGTTATTTACTACCTGATCAAAAACATCACCAAACTTAACGCTCTTTCCTGCATAGCTAAAAAATTCCTTATCCTTAACAACATCCAGCCTGGGATAATCTTTATTCAGCTTCAAGGTATCACCCTGTTGAACAATAAAATCAATTGTTTGTTCATTTACTTTATAATTATACTTGCGCGATGCGCGATTAACAAGAGTATCATATTCAGTCTGATACCTTTGCTGCTTGAATATTTTTTTCAGATTCTCTTTATCATCGGCAAAAGTTGGATATGATGCTTTTTCAGTAAGCTTGATAAGATGGTATCCAAAATTAGTTTTAACAACCTTAGACACCTCTCCAACATTTAAGTTGAATGCAGCTTCATCAAACTCAGGAACCATCATTCTTCTTTCGAAAAAGCCAAGATCACCACCATTCTGCTTGGAACCTGTATCAGATGAATATTGCTTAGCAAGTTCGCCAAAATCTTCGCCGGCTTTTAATTTTGTGAGGACTGTATCCATCTTCATTAACGCCATAGCGGTGTCAACTTTTCCGCTGTCATTTGTGAAGCTAACCAGAATATGACTGGCTTTTATCTTCGGAACACGTTCTCTTTTTTCAGTAACTTTTATTAAATGGAAACCATACCTGGTTTGAACGACTTCAGGATAAACCTGGCCAGGCTGGGTTTTATAGCAAGCGGTTTCAAATTCATAAGGAAGTAAACCGGCAGTTACGAAAAATATATCGCCGCCCTTAGGCTTAGAGAACTGATCCTGAGAGTGACGTTTTACCATTTCTTCAAAGGAGGAACCTTGTTTAATGCTATCAAGAATATTTTGTGCCTTCATTCTGGCAGTTTCCAGTCCGGTAGAATCAGGTCTTATCATTAAATGGCTGACTCTAAGTTCCCATTTCCTATTTTCATAAAGTTCAGTAATTCCAGGCTCAACGATTTGTTTTTCGAGAATATAAGATACTCCAACCTTTTTCTTGTAATCGATCAATTCATTTTGAAGATTTTCATCCCCGTCAAAGCCGCGCACCTTTGCATCTCTGAGTTTCATCCTGAAATTCACATAAAGATCAAGGAAGTTTTTAAGTTTGGAAATGCTGTCTTTTTTAGCCGTTTCAACTCCACCGACGTTTTTACTATAGGCCTTTTCGAACTCGCCCATGGTGATTTTATCATCGTTAAATTTTGCAAGAACTATTTCAGAGTGCTGAGTGGAACATGAAACAAGAATTATTGAAAGGAAGAGTAAGATTAAAGCATAGCTCGGAAATTTCATCTATTCATCTCCAGATTTTAGTTAATCATTAAAAATAATTTGTAATTTTAAGTATAGGTGACTATAAAATCAAGGTATTTTAAGCTTGGTGAAGTCACTCTTTCGGCAATCATTCTGATGCCCGAAGGTTTATTTAACACGTGTTCCGCTTTTTACATTTTCGGGAACATTTATTACGAATAAGCCGCCCTCAGTATTGTCGCAGGCAAGGATCATTCCCTGCGATTCTAAACCCATCAATTTAGCCGGCTGCAAGTTAGCAACAATCACAACTTTTTTCCCAACCAGGTCAGCAGGATTGTAACTCCTGGCTATTCCAGCCACTACCTGACGTTCGGTATCATCGATTTTTATTTTAAGTTTTAAAAGTTTCTCGCTTTTAGATACTTTTTCGGCTTCAATCACCTCGGCAACCCGCAATTCGATTTTCATGAAATCTTCATAAGAAACCAATTGGCTTTCAGTGGTTTGTTTTGCGGTTGAATCATCAAGCTTATCAATTTGCAACTGAATTTTCTCGTCCTCAATTTTTGGGAAAAGAATTTCTGCCGGATTTAGCTGATGGCCGGCTTTAAGCTGTGGTTTACCGCTCTCATCCCATCTGACTGGTTTTGCATTTAACATTTTAAATAACTTTTCGGTTGAGAATGGAAGGGCAGGAGAAAACAATTCTGCCAGAGAATAAATTGTTTGCAGACAAATATTTAAGGTGGTTCCGCATCGTTCTTTATCCGATTTAATTGTCTTCCAGGGTTCCGTATCATTAAAGTATTTATTTCCATCACGAGCCAGGTTCATTATTTCATTTACACCATCTCTGATCCTGAATTTTTCAAAGAGATCTGCAACTCTTTTCGGATAATATGAAATTTCTTTTAGTATATCTTCATCAATCTTTTCAAGTTTTGCAAGTGCCGGAACTTTCCCATCAAAATGCTTGAAGACAAAAGTGAATGTACGATTAATAAAATTCCCGAGAATATCTGCAAGCTCGCTGTTATTTCTTAACTGGAATTCTTTCCAATAAAAATCGGTGTCGCGGGATTCAGGTAAATTTGCTGCTAATGTATAACGAAGCAAATCCGGTGGAAATAAATCAAGAAATTCATCAACATCAATTCCCCAATTTCTGCTTTTAGAAAACTTCTTGCCTTCAAAATTCAAAAACTCATTTGACGGAACATTCTGCGGCAAACAATACTGCTCTTTTCCGCCTTCATTCCAGGCCATTAATATAGCAGGAAAGATTATCGTATGAAATACAACATTGTCTTTCCCAATAAAAGCAATATATTTTGTTTTGGGATCGTACCAATATTTCTTCCAAAGATCGGGATCATTTTTTAATTGCGACAGTTCTTTTGTCGATGAAATGTAACCCAGAACAGCCTCGAACCAAACATAGATAACTTTTCCAGCCGCAGAATCAACAGGTACTTTAATGCCCCAGTCAAGATCACGGGTTATTGCTCTATCTTTTAATCCATCTTTAAACCAACCACGGCAATACTGAAGAACATTTTCTTTCCAGCCATATTTTGAATTCATTTCGTCAACATATTTTTCCAATGCCGGCTGATATTTACCGAGAGGAAAATAGTAATGCGACGTTTCCTTTAAGGCTGGAGTTGCACCTGAGATTTTGCTTTTGGGATTTTTCAGTTCAGAAGGATCATATAGTGAACCGCAGTTTTCGCATTCATCACTTCTTGCTTCTGTATTACCACATTTGGGACAAGTGCCTTCAACATAACGGTCTGGAAGAAACATATTCGCTGTTTCATCGAAAAATTGAAGTGACTTTTTCTCAGTGAAGAGACCGCGATTATAAAACTCAAGAAAAAATTCTTTTGCAGTTTGATGATGAACCGACAAACTTGTGCGTGAGTAATTATCGAAGCTCATTCCGAATCGCTCAAAAGCTTTTTTATTCGCCTGATGATATCGATCAATTATAACCTGAGGAGAAACTTTTTCACGGTCAGCAGTAAGCGTAATTGGAACTCCATGTTCATCAGATCCGCAAATATATATTACATCATCGCCGTTAAGCCGCTTGTATCTTACATAAATATCTGCGGGAAGATATGCACCACTTAAATGACCGAGATGAATTGGGCCATTTGCGTAAGGCAAAGCAGATGTAACAAGAACTTTTTCTTTAGCCAAGTTTCTATCCGAATAAATGTTTTAAAGAATTTGGAGAGGAAATATAAGGAATTTTACGAGGAAAATGATTTGGAAATTATTGAATTGCTTTAAGAACTTGTTTAACAATTTTGGGGTGCAAGATTTTTGTGCCATGAAACGGAATAACTATTCTTCTTTCTTCTTTCATATAAATTCGATGACTTCCCTTCGATCTAATTAAAGCCATTGTCTAATAATAATTTCTCTGCTTCTGCAGCATTTATACGAGGATCTTTAGGCAATTGAAACCTCATAACTTGTAGTGATTATTTCACGTGCTGTGAGATTAAGCTTATCCTTTTCGGAGAGTGTTTCAAGATAGAGTTCAATTGCTTCTTTAATATTTTCAGTAACTTCATCAAGACTTTCTCCTTGTGTCTGGCATCCTTCAAGATCAGGACAGTAGGCATAATAACCGTGTTCGTCTTTCTCTATTATTATATTTAATCTTTTTGACATTATGTTATCCTCTTGAAATAATTTCATATAAAATTAATAATAATTTAGATTAAATTCATTGGAAAATAATTTTGAAAAAAAGAAAATTGAAATCATTGAAAATTTAACTGCAAGATCTCTCTTAAAAAAAATATTTTTTACATATGTTTATATACCAATCTTAAAGGAATAATCATGAAAAAATTAACATCAATTTTATTTCTATTAATAATCTCAGATCTTATTCTTTTCGCTCAACAAACTCCATCATTCATTACTGATAGTCTTGATGTTTATGTTAATCGTGGACTTGAGCGATGGCAAATTCCCGGCGCTGCAGTTCTTGTTGTTAAAGATGGAAAAATTATTGTCGCAAAAGGTTACGGTGTTAAAGAACTTGGAACAAATGATAAAGTAGATGAGAACACTCTGTTTATGATTGGTTCGAACACAAAAGCATTTACGGGCACTGCTCTGGCATTGCTTGAAAATGAAGGTAAACTCAAGCTTGAAGATAAAGTTATTCAGTATCTCCCTGATTTTAGAATGATGGATCCGTGGGTTACAAAAGAATTAAATTTGGTTGATATCGTAACTCACAGAATGGGACTCGAGACTTTTCAAGGTGACTTTATGTACTGGACTTCCGATTTAACTGCTGACGAAGCTATTGAAAAGTTTGGAATGTTAACTCCAAAATATGATTTCAGAACAAAGTATGGTTACACAAATGCAGGCTATGCTGTTGCGGGAAAAATTATTGAAAAAGTAACTGATCTGAAATGGGAAGACTATCTGAAAGAAAAAATATTTCTTCCTTTAAAAATGGACAGGACAACTGCACTTTCTAGCGATTTTGCTAAATCAGAAAACATTGCCAAGCCCCATACTTTTGTTAATGGAAAAATGTCAGTTCTCCCTTTTGAAAATATTGATAATCTGGCTCCGTGTGGAAGTATGGGATCTTCGATAAATGATTTAAGCCATTGGTTAATTGCACAATTAGATAGCGGTAAATACGAAGGAAATGTTGCTATACCCTTTAAAGTTTTGCAGCGCACAAGACAGCCACAAAGTATCCAAGGCAGAGTAAGACATCCATTCAATGAAGGACACTATAATTTATATGGATTGGGCTGGGGACTGATGGATTATGAAGGAACTGAAATAATATCTCACACAGGCGGCGTAAACGGATTTGTTACATCTGTTACACTCCTTCCGGAAGAAAATCTTGGTATTGTTGTTTTAACTAATACTGATCAAAATGCTTTCTTTCAATCACTAAAATGGGAAATAATTGATAATTATCTTGGATTGCCTTTAAGAGATTATGATGATTTTGCATTTCAACTTACATTGAAACAGATTCACGAAAGAGATGAACAACGAGATGCCTGGAGAGATTCTGTAGAATTGAATATAGAACCTGAAATTAGACTTGCCGAATTCACAGGCAGATATGATAATGAAGTTTATGGTTATGCTGATTTATCATATAAAGAAAATTATCTCGAAATGAAATTACAGCATCATTCAAAAATTATTGGCAAACTTGAGTATATAGGTAATAATCGTTTTCTTTGTACTTACTCCGATCCAACTTATGGTATCAAAGTATTTCCGTTTGAGATTGAGAATGGCAAAGTAAAATCATTCGATCTTTATGTTGATGATTTTATTGATTATCAGCCATATAATTTTACAAAGCAATATTGACTTATAAGTGGCAAAGTTTTAATACGCAAAGCACTTTTCATTATACAGAACTTTTTCTTTACCATAGGTGGCTTTAAAGTTTTCTGATGTGATCAGAAAATTATCGTGCTAGAATAATTATATAACGGACTCTTCCTTTTATAAATTTTTCCTAATTTTAGGTATATATCAAATATTTTTTTCGAAAGAATTACATGAATAAACTTTCCAAAACAAATTTTCAAACTAAATGTGTTCATTCAGGAATTGATGAATATGAATACGGCTCAGTAGTACCCCCAATTTACCAGACTTCAACATTCAAATTTAAATCTGCACAGCACGGTGCATCACTTTTTGCGGGTGAACAAAAAGGCTACATCTACACACGAATGCTGAATCCAACTATCGAAGCAATGGAAAATGCGATTGCTGAACTAGAAGGCGGGCATAAAGCTCTTGGCTGCGGAAGCGGAATGGCTGCTGTGCACACAATATTTGCAGCTCTTACTCAGGCTGGTGACCACGTTGTTTGTTCTGCTGCAGTTTACGGACCAACCACAACTTTGTTAAATACTATTATGAAAAAGTTTGGTGTTGAAACTACTTTTGTTAATACTGCAAATCTTGATGAAGTTAAAAAAGCAATAAAACCAAATACAAAAGTTGTTTATGTTGAAACTCCGGGCAACCCCACACTTTGTATTTCTGACCTGGAAGAAATTTCAAAAATTGCTCATCAACATAATGCAAAAGTAGTTGTTGATAATACTTTTATGAGTCCTGCTTTACAAAATCCAATTGCGTTTGGTGCAGATATTGTTATGCACAGCCTGACCAAGTTCTTAAATGGTCATGCAGATGTAGTTGGTGGTATAATTGTAGTAAAAGACGAACTGACATATCAGCACTTCAGAAAAACCCTCAATCAGCTTGGCGGAGTAATTGATCCATTCAATTCTTTTTTAGTTCATCGTGGACTAAAAACCCTCGCAATCAGAATGGAACGCCACTGCGAGAATGCTCAAAAAATTGCTGAATGGCTTGAGAAACATCCATTGATTGAATCAATTCGTTACCCCGGTTTAAAGTCTCATCCTCAATTTGAAATTGGCCAAAAGCAGCACAAAGGCTCCGGGGGAATGATAACAATGGAATTGCGCGGTGGAATTGAAGCAGGCAGAATTATGATGAATTCTGTAAAACTCTTTCAACTTGCAGTAAGTTTAGGCGGAGTTGAAAGCTTAATTCAGCATCCGGCAAGCATGACACATTTCTCAATGGGAAAAGAAGCCAGATTAGCAGGTGGAATTACCGATGGTCTGGTCAGGATTTCTGTTGGAATAGAAAATGTTTATGATTTAATTGCCGACCTGGAGCAAGCTTTAAAGAAAGTTGAAGATGCTCATCTGAAGGAAATCGATGTGCACGTATAAAATATAATTAACTACTTTTTGTTTCCTGTAATATTTTTTTATTTCGCCGACGAAAATCCGGCTTTCACCGATTTTTACTTCACCTGAAGAAATAATAGAATTATTTTCACACCAGAAATTAATTTATTGATTAGGAGTAATTAAAATGACAGAAAATAATATTCAACCGCAAAGAGGAAATACTGCCCGGCTTATTTTCGGAGTATTACTTGTAATTCTTGGAGCGATATTCTTATTTGACACACTCGAGTATATTGATTTTAATATTACTCATATAGTGTTTTCCTGGCCTTCAATTTTATTTATTATCGGGCTGATTACTTTCGTCAAGGCAAACAACAAAACACTTGGTGCAATTCTAATGTTAATTGGTGGTTTGTTTTTAATTCCACGCATCTTCCCAAATGTTCAAATCAGCGGAGAAATTGTTTTCCCACTTATAATAATATTTATCGGAATATTAATAATTGTAAAGGGTGGATTCAGAGGATTTAATGGCAGAGTATTTTCTTCCCAGGATCAAAAAGAATTTTCATCTGATAGAATTGATGAGATTGCAATTTTCGGCGGCGGAGAAAAAAACATTAATTCCCCTAACTTCAAAGGCGGAAATATAACTGCAATTTTCGGCGGCTCCGAAATAAATCTTTCAAATGCATCCCTTGCACCCGGGCAGAATGTAATCGATGTTCTGGCAATTTTCGGCGGATGTACGTTGATAATTCCTCAAAACTGGAATTTAGTTGTAGACATATTTCCTATTTTCGGTGGATTCTCAAATAAAATTATCCGATCACCCGAGGTTGTTGTTGATACAACGAAAACACTGATAATAAAAGGCACCGTGATTTTTGGCGGCGGAGAAATTAAAGCCTACAAATAAGTTATGAAAGGAAATCCTGTTCTGGTTTCGAGCAGAGGAATTATTTTATACCTTACGTTTTGGTTTGTATTTACCATTATCTATTTCTTTCTGCTGATTTTTAACCTGGGCCTTGATTACCGGTTAGCTGTCACAGACAGCCTTGTTTTTAATATTTTGCTTATGGGAATCGGTTTCAGCCTATGGTATCCTGCAAGGTTTATTCCTTTTGAGGAAAACACAGGCAAGGCAATTGTCAGCCACTCAGTCGGCGCAGTTCTGATGACTTCAATCTGGATTGCAGCCGGCTATTTTATTTCGATAAATATTGTTTCAGCAAATGAGATTTATCGGAACTTCTTCTGGAATACTTTAACCTGGAGAATTCTTTTAGGATTAATGTTCTATGTTGTGATTTCTTTATTCTACTATATTATAATTTATTACTCAAACCTGCAGGAAAGGCTTCTTTCAGAAACAGAACTAAAAAACCTTGTTACCCAAGCTGAGCTTAGGTCACTTAAGTTCCAGATCAATCCGCATTTTATTTTCAACAGCCTTAACTCAATGAGCGCACTAACTGCAATAAATCCGGAAAAAGCCCGAATGATGATACTGAAGCTTGCTGAATTTTTGAGATTTACACTTGTGAATAATGATACTCAAAAAAATAAACTGCGCGACGAGCTTAAGAATATCAAACTCTATCTTGAAATTGAAAAAATAAGATTTGAAGACAAATTTGATTATGTTGAAGAAATTCAAAACGAATGCCTGGAAGCAGAAGTGCCGAATATGATCCTTCAGCCGATTTTTGAAAATGCGATCAAGCACGCTGTTTATGAAACTTTGGATAAAATTCAGATCAGAATGTTCTGCAGTATACAGGACAATTTTCTAAGGATTTCAGTAAAAAATAATTTTGAAGAAACACCAAAGAAAAAAAGCGGCGCAGGCGTAGGACTAAAAAATATTGAAAACAGGTTAAAGCTGATTTATGGGCCTGGTGACTTATTGAAGATTAATAAAGACAAAGATGTTTTTGAAGTAATTCTTTATATTCCTGTCAGTTCTCAAACAAAAAAATGAAAATCAAAAAAAGCCATCCGAGGGAAAATGGGTAATATCAGAGTAATTGTTATTGATGATGAAAGCCTTGCAAGGGAAATAACCAAATCGTATTTGATCAAACATCCTGAATACGAAATAATTGCCGAATGTTCAAACGGGTTTGATGCAATAAAAAAAATTAACGAGGAAAAACCTGACCTCATCTTTCTCGACATCCAGATGCCCAAACTTACCGGTTTTGAGATGCTTGAACTTCTTGAGGAACCACCTATAATTATTTTCACAACGGCTTATGATCAGTTTGCGATCAAAGCTTTCGAAATAAATGCTGTCGATTACTTATTAAAACCTTTTTCCGAGCAAAGATTCAATGAAGCACTTGCTAAAACAAAGCTGTACATCCAGGATCGCTTTCAACACGATACCGGAATAAAAAACATTCTTGAGCATACCGAGAAAGAAGAAAAGAATAAAATTCTTGAAAGAGTTGTAATAAAAGATGGCCCGAAAATATCCATCCTGCCGGTTGAAGAAATAAACTGGATAGAAGCTCAGGATGATTACGTTATGATCCATAGCGAAAAAGGGAAAAACCTGAAGAAAAAAACCATGCAATATTTTGAGGAACATCTTGACGAAAATCATTTTATAAGAATTCACCGATCATATCTGATAAACATCGATTTCATTAAACATCTCGAACTTTATGAAAAAGATTCTTACAGGATAATTCTTAAAAACGAAAAACAGCTGCCCGTAAGCAAAACAGGACTGGAAAAACTAAAACAAATTCTCTGATCCTCGTAAAATCACATCTTCATATTTCTAACAGTTTACTGATTGAAACTCGAATTGTTATTGAATATATTTGAATCAGAATAAATCAAAGGCAACTTAATGCAATTTGACAAAGATCTCTCATCAATCCAGGAAGCACGTAACCTGGCTGCGGAAGCAAAAAAAGCTCAGGAAGAATTCAAACATTTTAATCAGGATCAGGTAGATAAAATTATTAAAGCAATGGCTGAAGCCGGATATAAGGCTTCTGAAGTGCTTGCAAAAATGGCTGTTGATGAAAGTGGATTTGGAAAAGCTGAAGACAAAACATTAAAAAATCAATTTGCCACCAGGAATGTTTATGAATCTATTTGCAATGTTAGAACTGTTGGTATCATCGCAGAAGAGTCGGATGGAAAAATACTGAAGATTGCTGTGCCAATGGGCGTAGTCGCTGCACTTATTCCTTCAACCAACCCAACATCAACTTTGATGTTCAAAACACTGATTTCATTGAAAGGCAGAAATGCAATCGTAGCAAGCCCGCATCCAAGAACTACGAACTGCACTTTGGAAGCAGCAAAAATTCTTTCAGAAGCTGCTGAGAATGCTGGTGCACCTAAGGGATTAATTCAATGTATGACATCCCCTACTATTGAAGGCACAAAAGAATTAATGCAAAGCAAAGACATTGCTATTATCCTTGCCACAGGTAGCAATGAAATGGTAAAATCAGCTTACAGCTCGGGAAAACCAGCCTATGGCGTTGGTGCAGGAAATGTCCCTGCCTTTATAGAAAGAACCGCAGATTATAAAAAAGCAGTGGCTGATGTTATCTACGGAACTACTTTTGATAATGGAACTCTTTGCTCTTCTGAACAGGCGATTATTGCTGATGAGCCTATTAAAGATAAAATAATTGAACAAGCCAAATTACAAGGTTGTTATTTTCTCAGCGCAGAAGAAAAAGAAAAACTCTCTAAATCGATCCATCAAAACTTCAGAATCAATCCTGATATTGTTGGACAAAGTGCAAGGTTTATTGCAAGGTATGCAGGTTTTGATGTTCCTGAAGAAACTAAAGTATTAGTCGCATCTTGTTACGAGGTCGGCAAAAAAGAACCTCTGTCAATGGAAAAGCTTTCACCGATTCTGGCATTTTATGTTGTTGATGGCTGGCTGGAAGGATGTCATCGCTGTATTGACTTGCTGAATTTCGGAGGACTGGGTCATACGTTAGTTATTCACTCTAATGATCCGGCAATCATCATGAAATTTGCCCTTGAAAAACCAGCATTCAGAATTCTTGTTAACACAGTTGCTTCTGTTGGAGCGGTAGGCTTAACTACTGCCCTCAATCCCTCAATGACTTTAGGGCCCGGCACCTGGGGCGGATCAATTATTTCAGAAAATGTTACCGCACGTCATTTGATAAATGTAAAGAGTCTTGCATTTGAAACTAACCCGGTAAATAAAGGAGACGTTGTAACTGGTTTTGAAATTCCAAAATTCAAATCAGATAAAAGCAGCAACCTGATGAAGGAAATTGAAGAACGATTGAGAGCAAGGGCCGGAAACCTGCCTTTGAAAGATAATTATGTTATTCATAAAGAATCTCTCGCAACTGATAAATATCAGGAGCCTCACAAAGCAGAGATTTACGGAAAAGGAATTAGTGAAGAAGAAATCCAAAAAATTATGAAAGATTTTAGGAGCTGAAAATCTTTCTAAAATTAGTAAAGTTTTTATTATTTCTTTTTATTGTGTTCAAAAAATCTGGGGAACTTTAGCATAACCGCATTGCCGATTAACATAGCCGCTTCTTCATAATTATACAAACCTGTATTTACAATTAAATGATAAAGCGTAGGATCTTCAACATCTTTAAAGAAATGTGACTTTACATAATTCTTTCGTGCGATGTCTTCTTTTCGTATAAACTCAGTTGCTTCTTTCTCACTCATATTGTAATGAGTCATCATTTTTTGAATCCTGTTCTCGAGCGGGGCAACAAGTCTGACGTGAAAAGCATTTCTTAATTTTGAGGTAATAATGTTTGCTGCGCGTCCTACAATTACAACATTGCCCATTCTTGCAAGCTGTAAAATTGATTCAGTAGTTTTTTGAATAAGTGTCCACTTAGATGGATGTATTCCCAGCATTTCATAAACGGCACTTGAAAGAAGCTTATATTTATCTTCACGCATATATTCACTAAGTGTACGCGGCAAATTATGATCTTCAAGAACTTTTTCAATCAGCTTTTTATCGAAAAATGTCCACCGTGATTCTTCAGGATCGGAATAATATTGAAGATAATCGATCAATTTTTCACTGACATAAGCGGCACCTGCGCCGGTTTCACGTGATATTGTTATGCAGGGATGTGCTTCCTTCACTAATCTGTCTTTATGTTGATCAGGTGCATTGCGGGTTTTTTCTTCGATATACAGACGACATTTTTCATAAGCACCAAGGGTTATCATTTAAGTTCTCCTTTCTTTTGACTTATGAAAAGAATTTATTCATGGATTATTATTTTTCCCTTCAGCGTTAGTACTTTTCAACTCAAACCATCTTCGTATCTCTTCGTTTACAGAATTATTTCCAAAAGCATGAACGAATTCATTCTTCGCTGGAAGATAGATGTAATCTTTTTCCCAGGACGAGATATTACTAACAATTTGTCTGATAGCATCTGAAATAAAAATTAATTCATCATCTCTCATAGTTGGATGGATTGAAAGTCTTACCCATCCTGGTTTTTCAGAAAAATCACCTTCGTTTATTTTATCTGTAATATGCTTCGATGTCTCTTTATCTACATGGAGTAGATAATGTCCGTAAGTTCCTGCACATGAACATCCGCCTCTAACCTGAATACCAAAGCGATCGTTCAAAATCTTAACCAGAAGATTATAATGAATGTTATCAATGTAAAATGAAATTGCTCCAAGCCTGTGTTCAACATTATCTGCAAGAATATGAATTCCGTCAATACTTCTTAGTTCTTTGAAAGCCAGGCTCACAAGTTCCTCTTCACGTTCTCTGATCTTTTCAAGTCCCATTTCATCTTTCAGTTTAATTGCAAGTGCTGCTTTGATTGCCTGAAGAAACGCGGGGGTACCGCCGTCTTCACGAATTTCAATATTATTGATGAATTTATGCTGACCCCAGGGATTTGTCCAATCAACAGTTCCGCCGCCTGGTAAATCAGGAACTTGATTCTTATAAAGTTTCGAATTAAATATTAATACTCCGGCCGAGCCGGGTCCACCAAGAAACTTATGGGGTGAAAAGAAAATTGCGTCAAGGGACTGAAGAGTTTTGGGCGGATGCATATCAATCTTTACATATGGAGCAGAGCAGGCAAAATCAACAAAACAGTAACCACCATACTGATGCATAATCTCAGCAAGATCATGATACGGTGTTTCAATCCCGGTCACATTAGAACAAGCTGTGAAAGCACCTATTTTTAATTTTCTGTTTGAATATTTTTTTAATTTTGTTATTAACTCATCTTTATTAACCAGACCATTTTCATCCGGTTCAAGCACCACTACATCTGCAATAGTTTCAAGCCACGAAGTTTGATTTGAGTGGTGTTCCATATGGGTTATAAATACAATCGGAATAAGCTCTTCAGATAAAGTGATGTGATTTTTTAATTGTTCAGGAACTTTCATCCCAAGCATTCTTTGAAATTTACAAACCATCGCGGTCATTCCTGAACCGGCAGTGATGATTACGTCATCAGAAGATGCATTACAGTGATCTTTAATAATTCTATGAGCTTCATGATAGGAAAGTGTCATTGAAGTTCCGGTAATACTTGACTCTGAGTGTGTATTTCCAACCAAAGGGCCAAAGGTGTTTTTTATTTTATCCTCGATTGGTCCGTAAAGCCTTCCGCTGGCAATCCAGTCTGCATAAACAAGTACTTTGTCGCCGTAGGGAGTTGAAAAATGTTTATCAATCCCCACAATATTTTTTCTGAATGGTTCAAAATATTTTTCTAAGTGGCTCATTGAATTAAATTCTAAATTTTCATTTGAAATCTACAAGAAATATTTTTCATTCGCATCAGCAATTTTACTTCACTTAATTCCAAAAACCTTGCTTTAATTCTGTTCAGTTTTTAGATATTTTTCTAAAATAAAATGTTAATGAGAAAAAAATGCTTACCCTGATTAAAAAAACGATCTTGCTGCTAATTTCAGTTTCGCATTTTTCAATAATAGCCCAGACTACCAACCACTTATCCAAAGGTAATAATTATGATTTCAATAGCCTTGAAAAGTTAGTTAATGATGCTATAAGCGATCGTGCATTTCCGGGAGCGGTAGTTTTGGTTTCTCTAAACGGGGAAACCATTTTCCACAAATCTTTTGGCAGCTTTACTTATGATCCAATTTCAACTCCTGTACAGGTGAACACAATTTTTGACATTGCCTCTTTAACTAAAGTAATTGCAACTACTACTGCAGTAATGATATGCTATGATAGAAAACTGTTTGATATTGAGGATAGTGTTTTCAAATTTATTTCTGAGTTTAGAGAAAATGGTAAAGAAAAAATTAAAATAAAAAATTTACTGCTTCATAACAGCGGATTACCAGCGTGGAAAAAGTATTTCCCGGTTTATTCAGATCCTGACGAGATAATTAAGGATATTTATTCTTTAAGACCTGAGTATGAAACGGGAACAAAAACACTTTATTCTGATCTTGGAATGATTGTACTGGGAAAAATTATAGAGTCAGTTAGCGGTAAAGATTTTGATGATTTTTGCTCTGAAGAAATTTTTGAACCATTAGAGATGAACACAACTTTTTTCAATCCGCCGGATGATTACAATGAAAGGTGCGCCCCAACAGAATATGATTACTATTGGCGTCTCAGACAGCTTCAAGGCGAAGTGCATGATGAAACAACTTCACTATTAAATGGAGTTGCCGGACACGCCGGGCTCTTTTCTACCGCTGAAGATATTTCAAGATTACTTCAACTCTTGTTAAATAAGGGTGAGTTAAACGGAGTCAGATTAATCAGTAAAGAAACAATTGAACTTTTCATAAAACGATACTCTGACAACAGTTCAAGGGCACTGGGATGGGATACAAATGCTGATAAAAATTCGTCCGCCGGTCTCCTGTTCAGCAACAAGTCTTTTGGTCACACGGGTTTTACAGGAACATCTGTATGGATTGATCCGGAGAGAAATTTATTTGTTATTTTTTTAACGAACCGTATCTATCCTACAAGAGAGAATCCTAAAATATTTTCAGTTCGCCCAAGACTTCACGATGAGGTTGTTAAAATAATTGAAGACCGGTGAGAATTTTCTTTAAAATTTATTCTGCTATAAAATTTAATCTTTATAAAAAATATTCTTTTATTCTTTCTATAAAAAAAACAGTTCCGGAGATTTGAATGAAACACTTTATTATTTTAATTCATTATAAAAAATCTGTTGAAGAGATTGATAAAATTCTCCCGCTTCACAGAGAGTATCTTCAAAAAGGTTACAAAGAAAAATTACTTCTGTTTTCCGGCCCGCGAATTCCAAGAAATGGAGGTATAGTTGCTGCAAGGGCTGAGGATATAAATACTTTAAAGACTTTTTTTAATAACGATCCTTATTATCTTAATAGTGCGGCAGAATATGAATTCATTGAATTCACACCTGTCAACAAGCAGGATTTTTTAAGTGAATGGTTTTCTTGAAATCAATGGGAATAAATATGAATTCTGAAAAAACTCAACATCAGGTTTATGGATTATTATTGCTAATTCTCTGCCTTTCGGTTTTTAACTGTAAATCCATACAGGAAGAAAATTCCGGTGGTTTAAAACTGCCGCCAGGATTTAAAATTGATGTTTTTGCCAATAATATTTCCGGAGCAAGATCAATGGCTTTAAGCCCGGGAGGAATTCTTTTCGTCGGAACAAGAGATCATGGCAGAGTCTATGCTATAATAGATAAAGACAAAGATTTCAAAGCAGATGAAATTATAACGATAGCTTCCGGTTTAAATATGCCGAACGGGGTTGCACTTAAAAACGGTGATCTTTATGTCGCCGAAGTAAGCAGGATAATAAAATTCCCTGATATTGAAAGCAACTTCAGGAATAAACCTTCCTTTATTGTGATCAAAGATGATTTTCCAACCGAAAGACACCATGGATGGAAGTTTATAAAATTCGGACCTGATGGAAAACTTTACATTCCCGTTGGTGCACCTTGCAACATATGCTTAAGTGAAGATCCAAGATTTGCTTCAATAATGAGAATGAATCCCGATGGCAGTGAATCAGAAATTTTTGCAAATGGAGTTCGTAACACAGTTGGCTTTGACTGGAATCCCCTCACACACGAACTATGGTTTACAGATAACGGAAGAGATATGCTCGGCGACAATATTCCACCGGATGAACTTAATCGTGCACCTCAAAAAGGATTACATTTCGGTTATCCATTCCTGCACGGCAAATCTATTTTGGATCCGGAGTTCGGAAACCGGGCAGATACATCAGTTTATGTAAAGCCCGTTCAGGAATTAGGACCTCACGTTGCCGCGCTCGGCATGGAGTTTTACAAAGGTTCAATGTTTCCGGCAGAATTCAAGAATCAGGTTTTTATAGCTGAACACGGTTCCTGGAATCGTTCAGAAAAAATCGGATACAGAATATCACTGGTCAAGCTGAATGGAAATAATTCAGTAAGCTATAGTACATTTGCAGAAGGCTGGCTCAGAGGACAAACCGTATCAGGCAGACCTGTTGATATTGAACAAATGCCTGATGGTTCATTGCTAGTTTCGGATGATTTTGCAGATGTTATCTATAGAATAACTTATGAAAAGTAAATCCACAAAAAGGAAGTCTTTCATTTATGTTAAAAAAATACCAGATGAATTTTAAATCTGTTTTTGAAGATGATAGTACTTTTCAATAAACCTTTTAACGTTCTTTGTCAATTCACAGACAAAGAAGGAAGAAAAACTTTATCAGATTTTATTTCAATTAAAAATATTTATCCTGCCGGAAGACTTGATTTCGACAGCGAAGGTCTCGTTGTTCTGACAGATGAAGGAAAACTTCAGCATTTAATTTCCGATCCGGAGAATAAAATGATAAAAACATACCTCGTTCAGGTTGAAGGAATACCTAAGGAAGAGGATTTGAACTACCTGCGTCGTGGAATAAGATTAAAAGACGCAATCACAAAACCCGCAAAAGCAGAAATATCAGATGAACCAGTAATCTGGCGAAGAGAAAAACCAATCCGCGAGAGAAAAAATATTCCAACTAGCTGGATTAAAATTTCAATCGCCGAAGGAAAGAATCGTCAGGTAAGAAGAATGACCGCAGCAATAGGATTTCCTGCTCTAAGGTTGATAAGAATCTCCGTAGGCAGCTGGAACATTGGCAAATTGAAACCCGGAGAATGGAAGATTGTATCTTCTGCCTGATTCTCAGGTTAAAGTTTAAAATTTACTTCTCCTTTTTCTTTAAGAATATTCTATAAAGAATAAGTAAAATTATTGCACCAACAATTGATCCAATAAAACCTGCAGTTTCGCCTTCATTGTAAAATCCGAGAAACTGTCCCAGGTAAGAAAATAAAACGGATCCACCGACACCCAAAAGAATTGTAATTATAAATCCTCCGGGATCTTTACCGGGCATTAAAAATTTTGCGACTGCGCCGGCTAAAAAACCAATAATAATTTTCCAGATAATATCCATTATTCCTCCGATGTACTTGTTGAAGATTTACGAATGAACTTTCTGTAAAAGATACTTACAAGCCAGATTATAATTAAAGCTACAATCAGAACTGCAACAGCAGGAATGAAAATAGCCAGCAAAGAAAGACCGAAAGACGAACCTGCCTCAACAGTTGATACAACCGGATTTCCAGTTCCACCTGTTAATGCAGATGATTTGAATCTTGTAAAACCTGTAGCTGCCTGAATTGTCCCGGCAACACCACCGCCGGCTATTATTGCCAGCGACCATTTTATTAAAGGAGAAATATCAGTTACAACTGAGCCGGTTAAAATAATTCCGGCAATAACCGCTAAAGGATGTTCAATTGTGTCAAGAATATTATCAAGCCATGGAACATAATAAGCAATTATTTCAACAATAGTGGCAACTGAAAAGGTTATAAGGGCAGGCAAAGTGCCAATCCAATTAAAGTATGTTGATAATTGCAGATTACCGGTATAGGCTGCAATCGACGCAATAAGGAATGGAATAAAAATTCTGAAACCGACAGCGGCTGCCAGACCGACTCCCACAAAAACACTAAGCAGAAATTCCAATTTTTTTCCTTTCGATTTTGATTCAAGATACCCGGTCGATTTTCATTAAATTAGAAATAAAAGGAATTCTTTCGGGAATAAGTTAATTAATAAAAAATTAATAACTCATATTGTTTAATTTAACTTTTCCGCGAAAAATCCAGTAAATACTAATCGTATATGCAAGCACAAAAGGAACTCCGATTCCTGCAATAATCAACATCACAGTTAACGTCCTTGTTGAAGAAGCAGAATTATAAATATTCAAGCTCATCTCAGGATTTGGATTTGACAGAACTAAGTTAGGAAAAATTCCAACAGCAAATAAAGCGAGCAGACAGGCAATTGCCGCAGCTGATGAAAAGAATGCTCTCATTTCTCTTCCGAAATGAATTTCCCTTGGAATGTTAGCTATAGCAAGCATGTTTATTAATGCAAGAATAAAAAGCAAAGGAAATTCTTTGAAGTGATCAGCCATATGAGGAAAATAGATTAAAGTTGACATTGTGGCAGTAACATAACAGATTACAAAAAATATTATTGTATTGTTCACCCAGCCTTTTAATCTGTTTTGCAGTTCACCCTCTGTCTTTAAAACACCATATATTGCCCCGTGCATCATGAATAGTGCTATAGTTGTTATTCCAATCAATATTGTGTAAGGATTTAGCATCTGCAGGAAAGTTCCTGTAAATTCTTTGTCGGGACCAATGGGAATACCGGAAATAATATTTCCAAGCGCAACACCCATTAAAAAAGCAATCAAAAAACTAGCAATACTAAAAGCAAAATCCCAGGTTTGCCGCCACCACCTCATCGGCTTTTTGCTTCTGAATTCGATAGCAACCGCTCGGAAAATCAACATGAACAAAAGAAGAATAAAAGCATTATAAAAACCCGAAAACACAGTAGCATATACTTCAGGAAATGCAGCGAAAAGAGCACCTCCACCTGTAACAAGCCATACTTCATTTCCATCCCAAACAGGCCCGATAGAATTTAACATGATTCTTCTTTCAAGATCATCCTTAACCAGCAGATGGAGTGTTCCTATGCCAAGATCAAAGCCATCGAGGATAGCATAACCGGTAAGCAGTAAACCAATGAGAATGAACCAGGTTGTGTTTAAATCTAAATTAAATTCCATAGTTAAAGTAAAGATTATTTTGAATGTCCGATTTCAGATTTAATTATTTCAGCATCTTCAGGCCCAAGTTTTATTTTACTATCCAGCAGATAGATGAACAAAACAAAAAGGATCAGATAAATAAAAGTGAAAAGAATCATAGAAAACCAAACCTGCCCTTCTTCAACTGCTTTCGATAATCCATCTGATGTTTTCATAAGTCCATAAACTATCCAGGGCTGCCTTCCTACTTCGGCTGTTATCCAACCAAGCTGGTTTGCAATTTGCGGAAGCAAAACAGAAAGAACAAAAATCCACATTAGCCATTTCTGATTAAATAAATTTCCTTTCCACCAATAAAATAATCCAAGCAACGATATAAGAATCAAGGCGAAACCAATCGCAACCATAAAGTGATAAGCCTGAAAAACAATATTCACCGGAGGTCTATCCTGCGGAGGAATTGAATTCAAACCTGTTATTCTGGTTTCAGAATCCATCCCGATCAGAAAGCTTAATAAAGATGGAATAGCTAAACCAAAATTTACCTCCTGACCCTTCTCATCTACCCAGCCAAATAAATAAAGGGGAGCATTTTCCTGATCGCTGAATACAGCTTCCATAGCCGCAAGTTTCGCAGGTTGATTTTTGCTGACACCAACCGCAGACTGATGACCTGTAAAAAGCTGGAATAAAGAAGCACAAAGAGCAATCACCAAAGCAATTTTTATTGAAGATTTAGCATAACGTAAATGACGTTCTTTAATAATGTAAAATGCCCCAACACTAATGACGAGAAAAGCACCGGCAAGCCAACATCCCGAAAGAGTATGAAGAAGTCTGTCAACAGAAGAAGGATTAAAAACCATTGCCCAGAAATCCGTTATCTCTGCACGGGTATTTATCCCCTCTCCATTAAGATGAAAACCTGCAGGTGTCTGCATCCATGAATTTGCAACAACAATCCATACAGCGCTAAACATTGAGCCAAGTGAAACCATAAGGGTTGAAAAGAAATGCATTTTGGGTTTTACCTTGTCCCATCCGAAAACCAGAATTGCAAGGAAACCTGATTCGAGAAAAAAAGCAAAAATTCCTTCGGCTGCTAAGGCGCTTCCAAAAACATCACCAACAAACCTGGAGTAAGTTGCCCAATTAGTACCGAATTCAAATTCCATCACTATGCCCGAAGCAACGCCCATTGCAAAAGTTAATGCGAAGATTTTAACCCAGAATTTTGTAAGCTGTTCATAAAATTTATCTTTTGTTTTTAGGTATAAACCTTCGGTGATTACCATAAAGATTCCAAGGCCAATACTCAGCGGAGGGTAGAAATAATGAAATGCTATAGTGAATGCAAATTGAAGTCGTGCAAGAATTTCAACATCCATTGATTATGCCAATTTTTTTGTGATGCAATTTATAAATAATCTTGTATCAATTTAAATCCCGGTTCTATTAAATTATTTTTAATTTGAATCTTAATAATTTTCATTTGGAAAACAATTTTAACTTCTCGGCAAAATCACCCGCAAAATTTTTTATCATAAAAGAAATTTCCTGGTTATTGGTAGCTCTTTGAAATGTGTCTGAAAGTTTCATAAGCATTTGATAAAAGTGCATATTCATTTCGTTGACAAACATATCCTTTGTCCAAAGATCAATACTGAGAGTGACCGATTCTTTTTTATCCCACAGGTAGAGCATTAATGTTTTTGATTCTTTAACTCCTTTAAAACCGGCGTCATCTGCCTGCCATTCAATCTTTTCAGGCATATTTTTTTCATCGAGGTGAACAATAAATTTTATCTCTGATGTTCTGCTCATTTTTACTTCCTGTTAATAAATAATGCTGTTTGAATTAATATTTCTGGTATTTAGCAAAACCATTATTCACCATCCAGTCATTAACATTTAGATAACCTCCCTTTGAATCTGCGAGCCAGATTTCGCTAAGGTATCGTCCATATTTTTCTTTTTCATCCTTAATGGTTTCAATCAGAACTTCTTTCTCAAGAATTAAACTCTTCAAAGAATCCCTTGAGGCTAAACCTTTGTTTCTCTCTTTGCCTTTTAGCTCAGGAGCATTTATGCGATGAAGCCTGATTTTTTCGCCCCGAATCCAGGTGTGCAGGCCAAGATCAATATCCATGGTGCAGGTATCGCCGTCATATACTCCGGTTACCTTCGCTTTGTAATGATATAGATTTTTATCCATAGCTCTTTCCTTTTATTTTCATTTATCACTAATTAATTTAATAAAGTAAAAATTGGAAGATTAGATTGAAAATAAAAGTAATTGCTTTTTTATTCTTTAGTATGGCTTACTTTTCATTTGCTCAGCCAGTGGTTTCCACTGGTGCAGTTGTGGGAGGAGGAATGTTTAGTGCAACCTCGGCCTCGGTGGGTGGTTTCTCAACCGGAGTTTTTGGTGAACTTAATTTTCCAATGTTTGAAGAAGTATACCCGCGGGCAGGCTTTTTATTTATCAAGGATTTTAATGCAATTCTTCCTAACACTAAAAAAACCTATCACCCTTATATCCTGGGAATTTATTTTAAGGGAATAACCTCCCAATATTTTGATAACAGGATTTTCCTTGAAGAAGGAGTTGGAGTAACAGCTTTGAACGATCACACTTTTTCAGATAGTGATCTATGGGATTATGGAGTTGTATTATCGTTTTCCGTTGGAGTCGATTTACGCAATTATGAGCTCAGAGGATTTAAAGTTGGCGCCGGAGTTGAATATGCAATCACCTTTTTTGAAACTCTTCCGCAGTACACATCTGTTCATCTGCAGTGTCAGTATTTGTTTTAGTTTTGCTGCAGCCAAAACATCAATTAGTAATCTTTAAAGAAAGCCGCCTCTCTTCAGAAGCGGCTTTGCAGTAATTTACATTAATCAGTTTTATCCTTCTTATCAAGCTTATTTATCTTTCCATTCTTCAATTCACTTGCAAGTCTTTTTGCACCATAAAGATCATTAATAACTTCATACATTCCTGCTGAATGAACAGACACAGTGCGGTTTTTTTCAGTTGTAAAAATAAAATCGCCCGGCAGACTTTCCATATTTCCATCGAAAGCTAATCCAACAACTTCAGCATTCTTGTTTATTACAGGGCTTCCGGAATTTCCGCCAATTATATCGTTTGTCGATACGAAGTTAAATGGTATCTCAAGATCAAAGTCTGCAGGAGGATTTTTCCATCTTTCAGGCAGAACCCATGGGAAGTTCTTTCCAAAACCATAATATCTGTCATACATTCCGTAAAAAGTTGTGAAAGGCGGAGCCATAGTTCCGTTATACTCGAATCCTTTTACAATTCCATCAGAAATTCTTAGTGTGAATGTGGCATCGGGCGGAATTGATGTTCCATAAACTTCAAATATTGCCCTGCCCAGCTGGTTGTTAAAAGCTTCTTCCTTTTTATTCAATTCGCTTGCCTGCTTTTGCAGATTTTCAGCTTTTTCAGTTGAATTAACAACGAAATAAATGAATGGATCTTCAGAATTTAATATCGCATCAGGACCTTCTTCTACAAGCTCTTTAATCTTCTCAACATCATTAACAACTGTTTTATCAAGCATATACTCAACTGCTTCTTTTCCTTTACGACCACCGGTCATTTTTTTCACAAGCTGGTGATCTGAACCGAGGAATTTTTCCATTCTTCCGATTTGTTTCTCAAGCATCATATCAGCTAATTCAGAATCAAATTCTTCCGGGACAATGGATTTAATTGTATAATTAAGTTCTTCACCCTTATAAAGTTCAGATCTTTCTTCTTCAGGTAGTTTCAATTGATTAGCAATTTCAACAACATCTTTAGCAAAGTTAAAATACTCAGAACTTGTAAAACGGCTAAGAGAAAGCACAAACAATTCATTTGAGATTGACTTTAGCTCTTTTCTAATTCCAGAAATCATATCCCAAAGGTCACCATATTTTTCTCTCATTTCTGAATCTGAATTAACTGCAGACTTAAATTCGTTTTCAAATACTCTTTTTTTCTGCATTAAAACAGGATCTCTTAATCCTTCTAATCTTCCCTCATAACTCTTACGTGCATTAGCAAAGCTAAAAATCATATCCTGGTATTCCATCTTCCGATCAGGATATTTTGCTAACAATTTTCCATAAATATCTTCAAGATCTTTCAACAGCTCGGTGGTTCGGGGATACTGGATATCCCGATAATACTCAAGCTGAGATACAGTCTTTAATCTATTTGTAGAGCCCGGATTTCCAACTACAAAAACAGGTTCTTTATCGGCAGGTCCGTTTTCACTCCATTTAAAAAAGTTATCGGTCTTCAAAGGATTGCCATTTTCATCATAAGCCCTGAAAAATGTGCAATCGAGATTATATCTTGGATAAGTAAAATTATCAGGATCCCCTCCAAAAAATCCAGCCTGATCTTCAGGAGCAAAAACTAATCGTATATCGTTATATCTCTTATAACCATAAAGGGAATATTTTGCACCGTCAAAAAGTTCAGTAACTGAAACTTCAAGACCCGAGGATTCAGCTTCACGATTTTCAATGGCTTCAATCACCATCATCTTTTTCTCGAGCTTTTCAGCATCAGTAGTTCCCTCATCAATTGCTGCAAGAACTTCATCAGTAACATCTTTTATGAGAACCAGTTGATCAACAAAAAGTCCCGGAACGGGTCTTTCATCGTTCAGAGTTGGAGCCCAAAAACCAGTTGCGGTTAAATCTTCACCCTCCTGAGAGACATCAGTTAGGCTTTGCCGCGCACAATGATGATTTGTCATAATCAATCCGTCTTCAGAGACAAATGATGCAGAACAATAAGTTGCAAATCGCAATGCGGAAAGTCTGATATGATCTAACCATTCATCAGAGGCATCAATACCGTAAGCTTCCTTGAAGTAATCAAGGGGAGGAAATTCAAAAGTCCACATTCTACCTGTATCGAATCTTCCGGCTTTAACGGTATCAAGATCAATCCAATCATAATTTTGAGCTTTGAGATTACTTGTACCTGAAATAAAGTAAAGTAAAATTAGCATAACGCTAAAGAGGTTTAACTGCCAAAATAATTTTTTCATCGAATATCCTTAGATATTTTTTAAGAATTAGTAATTAAATGTTTAGAAATTTAATGCTTTTGATTATTTAATTAAAAGTAAAATGCCGGCTTATTTAATAATTTTTACGTTTTCATCAGCTGATTAATTAAAGAATAACCGGTAGAGTTACTATGCTTTAAGTGGATAATGAATTAAAAGGTTAGAATAAATAACACAACGTTAGGGAAATACCTTGCGAATAATATCTTTATATAAGTAAGAGATTTATTTATAAGATTAAATATAAGAATCGGGCTGATACAGTGGTTCTATTTCCCATTCGTCCTCCACAGTTCCAACACAATGCGAGCACTTTTGAACCGTGAAAACGACTTTCTCTTCGTTTGTTGAAGCCCTCACAAAATTTAGTATGGTCTTGCAGCTTGCACATTGAATAACATGCGAAGTTGTAGTCTTCGCACTGCAATCCGGACAAATGTATCCTAGCTCCCCTGGTCCTTCATTTGGATTTACAGGAAAGATAGAGTGACATTTTGAATTATTACATTTAGCGAAGTGCCATTTGATAGTATCAGATGTAACGATATTAACTCCTGGGTTTTGAAATTGTGATGCGAAACTAATTTATTAACATCAAAAAGTCTACTGAAAAAAAATTACCTCAATAATTTTTTCTGGAATTAAACTAACACAAAATTATATAATTTTAAAGTAAATCTTTTAACAAAAATTATTGAGATGACATTTATGAAACTAAACAGCTTTAAAGCTTATGACGTCAGAGGCAAAGTACCTTCTGAATTAAATACTGAAATTGCAAGAAAAATCGGGATAGCTTTTGCAAAATACCTCAAAACTTCCAAAGTGGTTGTCGGAAGGGACATAAGAAAATCCTCCGAAGAGCTTTCAAGTGCTCTAATTGAAGGGCTCACATCTTCAGGAGTTGATGTAGTTAATATTGGGTTGTGCGGCACTGAAATGGTTTATTTCGCCACGCCTTATTTTGACGCCGACGGCGGAATAATGATTACAGCAAGCCATAATCCGCCTGAATATAATGGAATGAAATTCGTTAAGAAGAATTCGGTTCCTGTCGGATACGATTCAGGATTGAATGTCATCGAAAAAATGATCGTTGAAAATGATCTTGAAGTTGAAACCAAAAATAAAGGTAAAGCTGAAAATACAGATGTAATGCCTGCATTTATTGATAACCTAAGAAAATTCTACTCCCCTGATAAAATAAAACCATTAAAAGTAGTTGTAAATGCCGGAAATGGTTGTGCGGGTTTAGCATTAAATTCTATCGAATCAAAACTCCCAATTACGATGATAAAGATTTTCAATGAACCCGACTCAGATTTTCCAAATGGTGTACCAAATCCTCTGCTTCCGGAAAATCGTCAGCCAACTTTTGAGGCCGTGATAAATAACAAAGCTGATTTAGGTGTTGCCTGGGATGGAGATTACGACCGATGCTTCTTCTTTGATGAAAAAGGCAATTTTATTGAAGGTTATTATATAGTCGGGCTGCTCGCAAAATCAATTTTAAAAACCAATCCTAATGAAAAAATCGTTCACGATCCGAGATTAATATGGAATACACTTAAGATTGTAAGTCAAAGCGGTGGAACAGCAGTACTATCCAAAAGTGGTCATGCATATATAAAAGAAAAGATGAGAGAAGTAAATTCGATTTATGGTGGTGAAATGTCTGCTCATCATTATTTCAGAGAGAATGCTTATTCAGACAGTGGAATGATACCTTTTTTACTCATTATACAGTTAATGTCTGAGGAAAATAAAAAGCTGAGTGAGCTGGTTGAAGAAATGATAAGTGAATTCCCGTGTTCCGGCGAAATTAATTCTACAATTAATGATCCTGCAGGTAAAATAAAAGAGATTGAAAAAATCTATGCTGATGGAATTAAAGACTTAACTGACGGACTCAGTGTAGAATTTAAAGACTGGAGATTCAATATAAGAATGAGCAACACCGAACCAATAGTCAGACTAAATGTTGAATCAAAAGGAAATGTTAGATTAATGGAAGAAAAGACCAAAGAGCTGCTGGATATAATTCGATCTTAAAAATTCTTCCGGTTAGTCTAAAGCAACATTAAAGTTCTGTTTAATCAGAAAGTTTGAAAAAATTATTGTTTCACTTCAACTTTAAACGGAACTTTTACTTTTTCCCATTCCAATCGAATAGTGGCTGAATAATCTGAAGTTTTTGTAATTGTATAAGCCAGCCATTCCTGGAAACCACTTTTTTCTGGTTTAACTTTTACACGAAGAGCATCCTCAGCTTCGTTGTATTCAAACGCGCCCCACTGGTCAGAAATCTTGTTGAAAATTAATATCCATTCTTTTTTCCCGGGAATTGTGAAGAAACTATATGAACCAGCCTTTAATAACTTACCTTCAATTAAAACATCTGTGGAAAAAATTATTTTAGTTGCTTCATTAGCACCAGCGCGCCAAACAGAATTGTAAGGGACAAGATTTCCCCAGATTGTTCTGCCTTTAACACCGGGCCGGCTGTAAATGATTCTTATATCTGTAAATCCAACCTGCTGCATTACCTCAGCGCGGGGGCTAATACGAACTTTCTCTTTTGTATTTTGTCCAAATGCCCGGGCTGAATAAATGACAAGAAACATTGAAACAGCACAAACAACTGTAAAAAAAGATTTGATAAATAAATTCATAGCTTCAGTCCTGTTATTTTCTAAAGAAAAGATATTCATAATTTTTTTAATTCATCAACAACTGTATTTATCTCTTGAATAATATTATAAAAGTGCGGTGAAAACCTGATTTGTCCTTCACGCAAAGAACAAAAAATTTTCTTCTTCTGAAGTTCTGCTACAACCCTGTCGGCAGAGTTTAATTTCACGGTAACTATTCCAGCAAGCTCGTCATCGGAACAATTGGAAAGGACACTTTCTACTCCGATCTTTTTCAAAGCAGAAATGAAATATCTGCTGTTTTTCAATATTTCCTTTTCGACATTAACAACGCCGAAATCATGAAAAATTTTTAGTGAAGAATTGAAGGCATAAATTCCCAAAAGATTCAGGGTTCCGCCTTGAAAAACACTTGCTGTTGATTTCGGTGTAACATCGTAATTCAGCAGATCCCAGGCGTTTTCAACCGAAAGCCAGCCAAGATTTGCCGGAATCATTTTTCGCTGAAGATTTTCATCAACATAAATAAAAGCAAGCCCCTGCATTCCTAAAAGCCATTTCTGAGTTCCGCACGATAAGTAATCTATTTTTGATTTAGTAACATCAATTGCAACAGCGCCTATTCCCTGTATAGCATCAACACAGAAAATAATATTGTTGTTGCGGCAATAATTTCCAAGCTTCTCAAGATTGATTTTATAACCAGAAATAAATTGAACAAAACTAACTGAGATTAATTTTGTTTCCGGTTTCACAGAATCAATTATTTGTTCTGCTGTTACAAATCCACTCTCAGCCCTGATGAAATCTACCTCAACTCCAAATCTTTTCAGATTTAAGAACGGATAAACATTTGCAGGAAACTCGACATCATTCAACAAAATCCTGTCACCTTTTTTCCACTCAATTCCAAGTGCAAGTAAATTCAGACCATTGGTAGTATTATCAAGAAAAGCAATCCGGTCAGGGGAGCAATTTACCAGCCTGCCAAGATCTTCTTTTGTCTCTGTCATAACTTTAAGAAACGACTGATAATCATCCGGGCATTCATTGCTTTTCACCTCGATTATTGATTTTAATCTTGCGGCGGTTGTAGAAGGAACGGGTCCTGTTGATGCATGATTAAAATAAATTATTCCGTTATTTAAATAAGGGAAATATTTCCTGAATTTCTCAACAGATAAATTGTTCATTAAAATAAAGTTCGGTTATAACATTTAACAAAATTTGATAAGAAAAATAAACCGGTATTAAATCTTGGCTTTGATATTGGGACTAATAATAATTAGATTTTCATTGCGAAAAATATTTAAAGTTTCTAAATCTATTCTTCTCTAAGATAAAAATTCAGATATAAAAATGAACTACCTAAAAGCACCCAAACACAATGAACTTAAACCTGAGGACTTAAGATGGAAATGTGACCCCAGGGTTTTTGAATTCGAGTCAACCGGAGATCTGGAACCCATCGAAGGAATACTTGGGCAGGAAAGAGCCTTGAAGGCGTTAAAGTTAGGAATCGAGCTTCGAAGCCCCGGCTACAATATTTTTATTACAGGGTTATCGGGTACGGGAAAAGCTACAACAATTAAAAATATGCTTCAAAGGATTGGAACTCAGAGCGCAGAACTTTATGATTATGCTTATGTCAACAATTTTGAAGATCCCGATTACCCGATTCTGCTGAAATTCAAAAAAGGTGAGGCAAAATATTTCCGCCAGGAGCTAAGTGCATCAATAAACATCCTGAGGCAAAAAATCCCTCAAGCCCTTGAAGGCAATCATTTTATTAACAGGAAGAAAAAACTTATAAATGTTTACCAGGATAAAGAACAAAACCTGATGACAAATTTTGAAGAAAAGCTGAGTAAAGATGGATTTACTCTTGGTCAGGTTAAGATTGGTGAAGTCGCCCGTCCTGATATTCTTCCAATAATTGATAACAAACCCGTTCCGGTATTTCAGCTTGAAGAATTGGTTCAACAGGGTTCTATAACTAAAGAACAAATGCATGAACTTCTTAAAAAATACAACGAGTATCAGCAGGAGTTCCAGATTGTTTATCGCGAAGGATTAAAAATTACACAAGAGTTCCAGGATAAAATTGCACAGCTTGAAAAAGAATCTATTGAAATTGTGGTTAAGGGCGTGATAGAAAATCTGAAGGAACAATATTCCGATAAAAAAGTTCTTTTTTACCTCGACCAAATCCAGGAAAACATTCTCTCTAACATTCCAATTTTCAAAGGGCAAAAACCGCAGGGCGAAGTTAGTCCTGAAGGTTTGCCTATAGATTATTTTAAGGAATATGAAGTTAACGTAATACTTGATAACTCGAATACAAACGAATGCCCGATAATTATTGAAACTTCACCAACTCACACAAATCTGTTCGGAATGATTGAAAAGATTAATGACGGTAAAGGAGGGTGGTATAGTGATTTTACTAATATCAAGGCTGGTTCTCTTTTAAAGGCAAACGGCGGTTATCTGGTGTTAAATGTTTATCACCTGTTTGAAGAACCCGGTGTCTGGAAAACACTAAAGCGGGTGCTTACATATCACAAACTTGAGGTGCAGGATATATTTTCATACTTTCAGGTTGCACATACATCAATTAAGCCCGAACCAATTGATATTAACACTAAAGTTATTTTAATAGGCAGTCAATTGATTTACGCTTTTCTGGCTGAACGAGAGTATGACTTTAAAAAAATGTTTAAGATAAAAGCTGACTTCGACTACGAGATCACTCGAACCGATAACGTTCTCGTTGAGTATGCCCGTGTAATTAAAAAGTTGATTAAAGATGAACAACTGCGTGAATTTGATAAAGATGCAATTGCAAGATTAGTAGAAATTGGGGCAATCTTTGCCGGTTCAAAGTATAAGCTCACACTCAGGTTTTCAAAAATTGCAGATATTGCCCGCGAAGCAAATTTCTGGGCAGGCGACGACGGCACTGATATAGTTACTGCTTATCATGTTGAAAGAGCTTACCAAACAACTCGTGAAAGACACGGATTGCTTGAAACAAAAATCTCAGAAATGTTCGATGACAATACATTGCTTATTGACGTTGAAGGTCAAAGAGTTGGACAAATAAATGGGCTTGCAGTTTACAATGCTGATTTTTATTCGTTTGGAAGACCAACAAGAATTACTGCAACCGTATCACTTGGCAGCGGAACTATTATCAATGTTGAACGTGAAGCTGGAATGAGCGGAAGACATTACAATAAAGGAGTTCTGATTATATCAGGATATTTTAGAGAAACATTCGGACAGGAACTTCCATTGTCATTCAACGCTAACTTAGTATTTGAGCAGTCTTATGGAACAGTAGACGGTGATAGTGCCTCGTGTGCAGAAATATTTGCACTGCTTTCAACACTTTCAGGATTGCCAATAAAACAATCAATCGCAGTAACAGGTTCTCTGAATCAGAAAGGAGATGTACAGCCAATCGGCGGGGTAAATGAGAAGGTTGAAGGTTTTTATGACTTCTGCAAGTCACGGAGATTAACCGGAGAACAAGGAGTAATTATTCCAATTCAGAATGTAAAGGAATTAATGCTTCGTGACGAAATAATTGAAGCAGTCAGAACAGGCAAGTTTCATATTTATGCAATCTCACGTGTTGAGGAAGGAATTGAAATCCTGACCGGAGTTGCCTCGGGTATAAGGAAAATAAAAGGTTATGCTCCAAATTCAGTTTTTTATCTGGTCGAAAAAAAGATCAAAGATTTATATGCAAAAGCAAGAGCAATAAAACCTTTAAGCGAAAACAACCAGGAAATTAAAAGGTTAAAATCTAAAGCCCCGGTTAAGAAGAAACGTAAGAAATGACTGAGACAAGAATTAAAAATTTTGCAAAAACCAAAATCCTCTGTACTCTTGGTCCTTCTACAGCTTCGATTGAAAGCATTCGCAAATTAGTGCGAACCGGAATTGACGGAGTAAGATTGAATCTATCTCACGGAAATCATGATTTCTTTCAAACCCTTTTTAACAATATTCACACAGTTTGTGTTGAGGAGAACACATCGCTTGCAATACTTGTTGATCTCCAGGGCCCTAAAATAAGAATCGGCGAACTGGCTAAACCCGAAATAGAAATAAAAACCGGCTCATTATTAGAAATTAGTATTGAAGATATCATCGGAACTGAAAAAATCATTTCAACTTCATATAAACAATTAGTAAATGACGCTTCTATTGGCGATACAATTCTTATTAACGACGGGTTGATTAAACTGCAGGTTAAGGATAAAACACAAAAATCATTAATATGCTTAATTTCAGAAGGAGGAACTTTAAAACCCAGAAAGGGAATGAACCTTCCGGGGATGAAACTTTCAACCCCTTCGGTTACAGAAAAAGACTTTCGTGATCTTGAGTTTGCACTTAAGAACAGAGTTGAATATGTTGCATTGTCTTTCGTAAGATCGGCTTCAGATATTATTAAACTTCGGGAGTGGCTTAAGGAAAAAGGATTCAAGAAGTCGATAATAGCTAAAATAGAAAAACCGGAGGCTCTGGAAAATTTTGATGAAATATTAAAGGTCTCAGATGGTATTATGATTGCAAGGGGCGATCTTGGAGTTGAAATGCCTCCACAGGAAGTTCCGGCACTTCAAAAAACTATTATAAAGAAATGTAATGCAATAGGTAAGCTTGTGATAACCGCAACGCAAATGCTTGAAAGTATGATAAATAATCCTGTTCCAACAAGAGCAGAAGCTTCGGATGTTGCAAATGCCGTGTGGGATGGTACGGATGTAGTGATGCTCAGCGGAGAAACATCAGTCGGTCAACATCCTTTTGATGCTGTGCGGATAATGAATGACATTCTTTTAAATAGCGAGCAGCATATCGAAATTTCCTGTGAACATAAATTTCAGATTCCTCAAAATATTGAAGAGAATCTTTTTGATGCTGTTGGAAGAGGAATTGTTTCTATGAGTCAGCAGGTTCGTGCGGCTGCCATCGTAGTCTTTACATACGAAGGAAGATCTGCAAAAAATATAGCTAAATTCAGACCAGATGCAAAGATTATAGCAATTTCAAACAGCTTCGATACTATGAATAAGCTTTGTTTACAATGGGGAGTTACTTCTGTATACCAAAAAGAAATCGATAAGGAACATATTGCAATTGACGAAGCCAAACAACTGATTGAAAAACTCGGGCTTGTAAACAAAGGCGAAATAATTTTATTTACTGCCGGAGCTCCTTATTCTGAAAAAAGCCGCTTTAACTGGATAAAGTTTGATTCTATCGAATGAGGTTATCAAATAAAAATATGAAAGCTGCTAGTTGGTGGAAGCCTCTTCCTGATAAAAAAGTGCTTTGCACACTTTGTCCACGGTATTGTGAAATTGGCGAAAACCAAAATGGATTTTGCTTTATCAGGAAAAATATTAACGGGGAACTTTTTAGTATAGGATACGGGCACCCCACAGGATTCGCAATTGATCCAATTGAAAAAAAACCATTAAATCATTTTCTGCCTGGTTCTAAAGTGCTGAGTTTTGGAACTGCAGGTTGTAATCTTGGATGTAAGTTTTGCCAAAACTGGTCGATCAGTAAAGCAAAAATGGATGAATTAAACTCACTGGATGCTACTCCTGAAGAAGTTGTTCTGCTGGCAAAAAAATATCATTCACCATCAATTGCATATACATATAACGATCCGACAATTTTTGGTGAGTATGTCATTGATATTTCCAGATTGGCACGTCAGGCCGGAATCAAAAATGTAATGGTTACTGCCGGTTATATTGATAAAGATGCACGCAAAGAAGTTTATCAATTCATCGATGCTGCGAATGTAGATCTGAAAGCTTTTACAGAAAGGTTTTATTTCAAACTTACTTCTTCGCATTTGAAAGACGTACTTGACACCTTAATTTGGTTAAAGAAAGAAACAGACGTATGGATTGAATTAACTACTTTGCTTATTCCCGGTGAGAATGATTCGGATGAAGAGATCAAGCAGGAATGTGATTGGATTCTTAATAATCTTGACGAGTATGTACCGCTTCATTTCACGGCATTTCATCCTGACTTCCGAATGCGAGACAAGGAACGAACCCCGGCATCAACTTTATCGAGGGCAAGAAGAACCGCTCAGGAAATTGGAATAAAATATTGTTACACAGGGAATGTTCACGACCCCGAAGGTCAAACAACCAGATGTCATAACTGCAATTCTATTCTTATCAATCGTGAATGGCACGACGTTGTGGCTTATAAGATGGATAGGAATCTCTGTCCGAAATGCAAATCAAAAATTCCGGGAATTTTTAAATAAACATTTTTTCACTTACTTATTAAACCAATATGGAATCACTTAAGGATAAAATTGTTTTAATCACAGGCGCTTCTTCAGGAATTGGCAAGGCGTGTGCCTTTACATTCGCAAAAGAAAAAGCCAATTTAATTTTATGCGCCAGAAGATATGAAAGAATTGAAAGAATCAGTCAAGAGCTAATTGATAAATACGGTATTAAAGTTTTCAAAATGAAGCTTGATGTAAGAAATTACGAACAAGTGCAAAACGCTTTTTCGTCATTGCCTGAGGAATGGGAAAAAATCGATATTCTTGTTAATAATGCCGGTTTAGCAAGAGGTTTTTCAAAATTATTTGAGGGAGACGTAAATCAATGGGATGAAATGATTGACACAAATATAAGAGGTCTAATTCATGTCAGTCGTGAAGTATTAAACCTTATGATAAAGAATGAGAAGGGACACATAATAAACATTGGTTCAACTGCAGGACACGAGACTTATACCTATGGAAATGTCTACGCTGCAACTAAATTTGCGGTAAAAGCTCTCACTCAATCAATCCGTCTCGATGTACTGGATAAAGGTATCCGGGTAAGCAGCGTTGATCCGGGAATGGTCGAAACAGAATTCAGCATAGTCAGATTTTCCGGAGATACAGAAAGAGCCAAAAAAGTTTACGAAGGAATATCGCCCCTTTCCCCTGAAGATGTTTCAAATGCCGTATTGTTTTGCGCGACTCAACCACCAAACGTTAATATAAACCAGATCATAATTACACCTTTATGTCAGGCATCTTCAACTCAAATCCACAGAAAAACAATGAGCTAGAATTTTACAAGCCAAAATAATAATTCAGATTCTAAAGAAAATAACTAATATCACCGGCACCTTCTCTGACAATTTCAGGTTTTTCAGTGCTAAGATCAACTATAGAAGAAGGTTTACCGGTAAGATTACCTGAAACAAGCATTAAATCAATTTGAGAACCAAGAACACTTTTTATCTCAATAGGGTCAAATAAAACTTCACCCTTTCGATTCGATGCGCTGGTGCTGATAATTGGATTGCCGAGTAATTCAACTAATTTCAATGCAACAGGATGATCTGGAATTCTTATACCAACTGTCTTTCTCTTTGTCCAAAGTTTTTTAGGAACCAATTTTGCTGCTGGTAAAATAAAAGTATATGGGCCGGGCAAAAGCTTTTTCATAGTTTTGTAAGCAAAGTCGGATACTACAGCGTATCGGGAAATATCTTTAAGGTCAGAACATACAAAGCTAAAAAGTTTTTGATTACTATCGCTTTTTATTGAGAATACTCTTTCCAATGCTTCTTTACTAAATATGTCGCACCCAATTCCGTAAACAGTATCAGTGGGGTATATTATAACTCCGCCGGATTTTAAGACTTCGACTGCTTTGTTAATAAATCTTATTTGAGGATTGATGGGGTGAATTTCGTAATATTCCATGTTTATCTCGAAAACTATTTGTTAGTCACAAATTATTTAATAACAACGATTGGATTTTTATATTCAAAATTTCTTTTAAAAATAATGAAAAAAGAGGTTTTATTGCTTAATTATTATTGAAAATAAATATTTAGTTTTTCAGAGAAAGTTTCATATATTTGACGCTCAAAAAAAGAAACGAAGTAATTCATAAGGAGATTTAAATGGCAAGAACCTGTCAAATGACCGGGAAGAAACCTCTAACTGGGAACAATGTTTCGCATTCTCATAACCGGACGAAACGTAGATTTTTACCAAATTTACAGAAAAAACGTATTTGGATTCAGGAACTGAACAGATTTGTAACACTAAAGCTTTCAGCAAGAGCCTTAAAAACTATCTCAAAAAATGGCACTTCTGAAATAGCAAGGATGATACAGGAAAAAAAGATTAAGGTTCATTAATTCAATAAGTTTTAAAAGTAAAAAAGGAAAGCAGCTGCTTTCCTTTTTTTTTGAGCACTAATAATATTACTCTCTGACAACCCATACTTTAATCTTGGTACTTACGTTTGGATGAAGCTTAATAGTTATTCCATAAATCCCAAGAGACTTAATTGGTTCATCAATTTCAATCTTTCTTTTATCGATGTCATAATTCTTTTCTTTCAATGCATCAACTATCATTTGCGTTGTAACAGAGCCAAATATTTTATCCTCCTCACCGACCCGAACCGGGATTGTAACCGAAACTTTTTCTAACTCTGCTGCCAACAATTCGGCTTCCTTATGTTCCTGTTCAAGTTTGCGAACTACATTCTTCTTTTCTTCTTCCAGAGCGCTTAGGTTACCCTTTGAAGCCAGGTAGGCAATTTTTCGGGGGATAAGGTAATTGAAGGCATACCCATCTTTAACTTCAATAGTGTCTCCAATTTTACCAAGACCTTCAAAGTTCTGCCTTAATATAACTTTCATTATTGTCTCCTAATATTTTCTACTTAACAGTATCTGAAACAAAAGGAAGCAGAGCCATATGTCTTGCTCTTTTTATCGCAATCGATAACTGACGCTGATATTTAGAACTAGTACCGGTTATCCTTTTCGGGATAATTCTTCCCTGTTCAGTAATAAATTTTTGAAGGAGTTTAACATCCTTAAAATCAATATATGTAATCTTATTCTGCGTAAACCTGCAGATTTTTTTTGCTTTTATTTCTTTTTTCATATTATATACTTTATTATTTGATTAAATCAGATTCTTCACTTGATAAAAATTTATCGAAAGAATCATCAGTATAGTCACCAGACTGATCATCCTCAGAAATCACGCTAAGTTCATCTTCGTCTCCATTCATTCCGTTGTCTACATCGGTAAGTTTGCCTCTTTTATTAAGAAATTGAATTCTTCGTGCTTTTATTTCGACAATACTGCGATTGTGTCCATCATCAGATTTCCAGGTGCGGCTTTGAAGTTCACCATCAACAAGCACGGCAGAACCCTTTCTTAGTCTCTCCCGGCAGCTTTCTGCAAGCTTATTCCAGGCAACTATTCCAACATAACAAACATCCTCTTGCCACTGATTCGAACTGTCTTTGTATTTTCTGTTTGAGGCAACTGAAAAGTTAACCACGGGTGTGTGATTCGTTGTCTCCCTAAAAACGGGATCCTTTGTAAGATTTCCTGCTACAATTACATAATTTATTTCAGGCATTTTCAATTCAGCCATTATTCAATCCTCCGTTACTATATCAATAAAATTTAATTTGTTACTCATCTTCCTTTGTTAAATCAATTATTTCCAAATTTTCTGGACTCTCTTCCTGAAGATCACTCAAATCTGTATCAACCTGAGTTTGAAGCTTTTTCTTGTCTAGATATTCTATGGCTTCAGGAGAAAGCTTTATGGTGAGATGACGAAGTACGTATTCGTCAAGTAAGTAGGTTCTTTCTAACTTAGAAACTATGTTAGAAGGGGCAGTAAATCTAAAGATTGCATAATAACCTATTTTACTTTTATTGACAGTATAAGCTAATCTTTTTCTTCCCCAATTCTCTACATCTTTTATTTCCCCTCCATTCGTAACGATGAACTCTTTAATTCTGTCTATTATCTGATTAATTTGTTCATCATCTAAAGTTGCATTAATAAGAACAATACTTTCATAAGTATTTATTTTCACTTTTTCACCTCCCTATGGACTTCTGGCCCTCTTGATTTGAGAGCAGGGTTTAGAATTATGTTAATTAGGCTGCAAAATTATCTAAATAACTGTGTATTTGCAAAAAATATTTAATAAATCTTTTAATTATTAATTGAAAGAATTTTTGCTCAGATAAATCCGGTCTATTTATAATTTTTATAATTATTAGACGTTTTTCGATTTACTATAAGAGTCAAGCATTCCATCTATCCCACCTATGAGGAACTGCTCCAATATGGGGATGAGTTGAATGAATGTATTTTTTAGCTCAATTATTTCAATTTCGTTAAAATTTGAAAGAACGTGTTCAGCCATACTCCCATTTGTAAATTCTTTGCCCACACCAATTCTTACCCTTGGAAAATTTTTACTGCCTAAGGCATATATTATTGAAGCCAAACCATTATGTCCACCATCGCCCCCTGATTTTCTGATTCTGAACTGACCTAGATTTAAGTTTATGTCATCTACCAGTACTAAAAAATCATTTATAGCAATACTAAATTGATCAATAACCTGCCTGGCAACTACTCCGCTTTGATTAACATAACATGAAGGTTTGATAAGTAAAAATGGATTATTGTTTGATGAGCTTTTAAAGAAATAGTAATCCCCTTTTGCAGGCAGTAATTCGAAGTTGAAACTGGCAGAGAACATATCGAGAAGCAGAAAACCGGCATTGTGCCGGTTTAATTGATAACGTTTGCCTTTGTTTCCAATAGCAAAAATAGCTCGCAAGAATTATTCTTCTTCTTTTTCAGCTTTACCTTTAGCAATTACTTCCGGTTCTATAGGTTCTTGTTCAGCTGCTTCAGTAGTAACCGGTTCTTTCTCTACTTTTGCATGTGTAACTGATACAATTATTGAATCAGGAGAATCCACGAATGTTATATTCTCGAAATTCAAATCTTTAATGTGAATAGCGTCGCCTATTCGTAAAGCTGTAACATCAACAGTTATATGTTCCGGAATGTCTTTGGGAAGACAAGAAATTTCAATCTTATGCATCTGATGCTGTAATACTCCGCCTTCTTTTACACCGATTGCACTTCCTGTTAATTGAACCGGAACTTCGATATTAATTTTTTCACCTTTTATTAGCCCAAGAAGATCAAAATGAATAATTTCATCAGTTACAGGGTCAAACTGAACATCTTTAATTATACACTCACGTTCTTCCTGACCAGATATTTGTAATGAAATCAAATGAGTTTCAGAGGTAAACACCAGGGGTTTCAAAGAATTTTCTGCCACATCAATTGCCAGCGGCTGATCTTTTTTCGAATAATATACTCCGGGAATCCGGGCATTTCTTCTTAAATCATTCCTGGATTTTTTTGTTGTTATTGTTCTTATTTTTGCATCGAGAACTTTTTTTTCCATTATATCTCCAATTACTAAAATTTAACCTTTATCTACATCAAACAATGAACTAATTGATTCATTGTAATAAGTGCGTTTTATTGCCTCCGCAAAAATATCGGAAGCGGTGACAATACTAATTTTATTTTTAGCTTCTTTTGTCGAACCGATCTCTATAGTATCTGTAACAAACAGTTTAATTAATTCAGACTCAGCAATCCTCTTCATTGCCGGTCCGGATAATAAAGGATGAGTTACTGCCCCAAATATTCTATTTGCCCCTTTAGCCTTAAGCGCCTGAATTGCATTGACGAAAGTGCCGGCGGTATCGATCAAATCATCTACAATGAGTACGTCTTTTCCCTCTACATTTCCTATTATATGAACAACCTCTGCAAGATTTTGTTTTGGTCTTCTTTTATCTATAACAACAAGATCTGCGTTAAGTCGTTTAGCGTAGGCTCTTGCCATTTTAATACCACCTACATCTGGTGATACTACGACTAAATTCTCTGCTATGTCATTAAAGCAACCAAGAAAAACAGAAGAGCCATAAAGGTGATCAAATGGTATATCAAAAAAACCCTGAATTTGAGCAGCATGCAAGTCCATAGTCATTACACGGCTTGCACCAGCAACTGTAATTAAATTTGCAACCAACTTGGCAGTAATTGAAACTCTTGGTTGATCTTTTCTATCCTGCCTTGCATAACCAAAATAAGGTATTACAGCTGTAATATTTCTCGCCGAGGCTCTTTTTGCTGCGTCGACCATTATTAAGAGTTCAAGCAAGTTGTCCGTAGGCGGATTTGTTGACTGAACAATAAATACATCGGAGCCCCGGATATTCTCCCCATACTTAACCCAAATTTCACCATCGCTAAAACGCTCAAGTTCGACCGATCCCAGCGGCATTTCTAATTTATTGGCAATTTTTCCAGCCAATAATCTATTAGAACTGCCCGAAAAAATTTTAAAATCTTCTGAGGTCATTTTTATCTAAAATTGGGCTAATTTTTAAAAACAGAGCGCAAATATAACTATTCAAATAACTTATGTCAATTAAATCGTATAATGAAATATTTAGTCTTTTTTCTTTCTGAATAGAAATATTATAACTATTAGTAAAACAATACCGGAAATTACGTAAATCCAAACTGGAGTTTCTTTTAATTTATAAGGTTTTATTGTGACCGAAATTGTTTTTCCGGAACCGATTTCTGATAAGTTATAACTCCAAACAAGTGCTTTACCATCTTCTTCAGTGGCATTATGTGTAATCACTTCGCCTGAGAATGTATATCTGTAAGTAACACGGAATTTCTTTCCATCTATTCCGAAACCTGTGGCAATCGGGGGAATAAACTGGGAGAATATTTTTTGACCGGGTGCGCCGTCTTCAAAACGAAATCTTGAGTCTTTAAAGGCCTCAACGAGATTGAGTGAGTCAATGCTGGAGAATGAAAATTTGAGTTTAGCATGAGTGGTACTGTCAGAAGAATCATAATAAACTTCAACATCCTCAATCTTCGTGTAAACAGATTCAAATTCTTTTCGTATTGAATCGGGATTGAAAATTCCTAATGTATTAAAGATTTCAACATTCTGACTATCAGGAACAGCCATCCAGTAATGAATGAACATCTTGCCTGAACCATCCGGATAGATATGTACTTCCTGATTAAAATTAATGCAGCCAGAAAATAAAATAGCTGCAAGCAGATAAGTTTTTTTTCGTAAAAAGATTTTGAAAAGCGACATCATTTTTGCCATTGATAACAATCAAATTTATAGAAAAATAAATTGTTTTTCATTAATTTTATTTATAAAAATAAGGATAAAAAGATGCCAACTTATGATTATAAATGCATTTCTTGCGGCGATGAATTTGAAATATTTCAGGCTATGAGTGAGCCACCATTAAAAATATGCAGTAGATGTAATGGCGAACTAAAAAGATTAATTGGTCCAGGTTTGGGGCCCATTTTCAAAGGAAACGGATTTTATCAAACAGACTATAAAAACAATTCATCAAAGAAAATATCTAAAGAGACGTCCAAAGCGGAAAAAGCAGATCGCAAGTCATCTAATAAAAGTGATACCAACTAAAAAGCCTGAATCAATCTAATTCAGGCTTTGAAAAGCTAACCTTTAATGTGCTTTCGAATTAAAAATCAGTGCCAAGTGAAAAATAAAATTTTGGCTGAGAAAACTTATGTACATTATAAGCCCACGCAACGTCAAATCTCAGCAGAAAATACAATAGGTATAATCGGGCACCAAAACCAGTTCCAATCAACAAATCTTTGGTTATCAGGTTACCGTCTGAATCCCTTGTAAAGAACTGCAGATCATTGTGATTATTCCAGGCAGTGCCTGCGTCAATAAATGCAACTCCTAAAATATTACTGAATAAAATTGGCAGTGCACCGGTAACCAGATATCTTATAAGAGGAAATCTAAGCTCTAAGTTAACGAGACCATATTTGGTTCCGATCAATTCAGCATAGTTGAATCCTCTTAAAGGAAGTGCCGCAGTCAGAAATGCGAAGTCTGAAGCCGATTCGATTGGAATTCCTGTTGTGGAGAAAGTTCTGTTGATCCAGTTTTCAATACCACCAATGAAAAAGCGCTGGCTGTTAGCCCCGCCCGAATAACCCCCGGAAAATCTCATAACGAAAGAATAGTCATACCAAAATCGGGAATAATTTCTATAGTCGGCGGTAATGGAATAGAAACTTAATCGTTTATTTCCAATACCAGGATTTCCAAATAAATCAATACGATATCTGGTTCCGTCAATTGGCGAAGTATATCCCCATAAAACATTATCTTGAACAAAGCTCATTGAGGGTATAACGTAAGAAACATCTTCAATATCTTCATCCGGATCATCAAGATTCTCACTGGACAAATTCAACCAGCTTAACCCAAAATCAAAGCGATAATACCTGTTAAGAGGATAGCTAATGGAAGCAACTGCTCCGAAATTTCTAAACCGGTAAAGGTTTGTAAAGAATCCTCTATCCAGATAAACAAATCGGGCTGTATGAAAGAGTTCGATGCCGTAATCTACCCGCTCGGGCAAATAATAGTAAGCAAGCCCATAGTCACTATTCTTTAAATCAATTTGCAAACTTGTCAGCCCTATCAGACGATGATTTCCAAGAACATCACTAAAGGAAATAATTGTTGTGCCTAATAAACCGTATAAACTGCTGTAAGCAGCATTTGCATAGATCAAATCAGGGGCAAAGGTAATTTTGTATTTGTTAACTTTAAAGTTTCCATCCTCATCTAAGTTATCATCAGGTTTAAACTGCTCTCTGCTGTCAGAAGTATCAACTTTAGAGAGTTCTGAATTTCCAAAAACATAATTACCAAAATCGATGCTGACAGAATCTCCATAAGTTTTATTGGTATCTATAACGCTTCCCGTCATAATAGTGAGATTACCTATCTGGACTGAATCCTGAAAAACCGAGTCAGTTTGGATAAATGAATCTTCACGATTTCCGGAATCGACCCCAAGCAGTTTAGCCATATACAAAGTTGGTTCTAATTTCTTTTTTGGATGCTCACTTTCGAACGGATTATTAATTAAGAAAATATTAAATGCAGCCTGGTACAAAGTAGAGAAGGCAACCTTCTTTCCATCTCGGGAGGATGATATTTGATACAAACCACTTATCGAATTTGTTATAGGTATATGTGGATTTTCAGAAATATCTTTAATGGTATCAGAAGGAGTTAAAACAATTGATTTTTTGTAAATATTATTAATACCGTTTTCATCTGAGATAAAAAGCAATTCTTTACCATCGGGCGAATTAATAGGAGAAGTTTCATTAGCAATTCTGGAGTTCGTAATCCGACGGATTTTTTTTGTGTTTAAATCAAGTTCATACAAATCATTCTGATCATAATTATGCCTGTAAATCTTGAATGAATCCGAAACAGAGCTGGCATCAATAAGGTCGCCGCGGTCTGATGAAAAGAAAATTCTGGAATCATCATTTGACCAGGCCGGAGTTATTTCGCTGAAAATATCATTTGTCAGATTAAAAAACTGCTGAGTTTCAAAATCATAGATATAAACATCTGACTGCTGTGTAGTCTGTCCGATAAATGCAAGTCGTTTCCCATCATTTGACCAGGTTACACTTTGAATTGCATCAAGACGAATTGGAAGTATCTCTTCAATATCACCATCCTGAAAGTTAATTATATAAACAACATCCCATCCACCACTTTTGGCTGAAAGTGCAATTTTTGATCCATCAGGTGACCAGCTTAATCCGGGAGTTAAAATATTCAGCTCTTCAAAGTCGGGACTTCTGTTTCCTTTAATCAAGCGACGAATAATTTTTCCGTCATTTGCATTCATAAGGTAAAGATCAAAATAAAAGTCACGATTAGTAATAAAAGCAATTTTATCACCTTGGGGTGATATTGCAGGGCTAGTGTTATAAAAGCCTCCATCTTCACGATGATCGGTCAATCGTTTTGCAAATTCATCAGCATCTTCTCTGATTGAAATATCAGGCCAGAAAGTTCTTTTTATGTCTTTCTTCCACCTTTCATTAAGTTCTTTAACGGTAAGGCCGATTGCAGACTTGAAACCTTCATCAACGTTTCCCGTAGCTTTAATCTTGTTAATCAATTCACCTATTTTTTCTTCACCATATTTTTTAGCAATGTAATTGAAAACTGCCTGTCCGCCTCTGTAAGCGAAATAACCATCAAGCCTTTCTATGTCCGGCAAGTACTCACTTATGGCTGCATCACGAATAAACATATCCGTATCAACATCCCACTTCAAAGCCTGATATTCAGCCATTCCCTCATTAAACCAGAGAGGAAGGTTTATACTTAAATTATTAGACATCGCATTCTGAAGCGAGCCACCATAAAACATATCATTTATTACAGCGTGAACAAGCTCGTGGTGAATTAAGTGTCTGAACATTTTATAAGAACCATTGAATTGAACAACAACTCTGTTTTTAAATAGCTCGGTAAAACCTTGAACACCTTCGCTTAGCGACTGATCAATTACATTGGTTTCCTGGAAATCATTTTGGGAGTTATAAATTATTAAGGTGACCCGGTTATTTATTCTGTATTCAAAACTGGACTGGATAGAAGCAAGTGCATTTTCAGCTGCGTTAGCTGCAAATTCAGCAAGTGCCGATCCATCCTGAGTAAAATAAATATCAAAGTGGTCGGTTTGAATATAATACCAGGTAAATTCTTTGTACTGTACCTTGTTTTTTCCGAACTGGGCAAAATTCAGCGGTGCAGTAATAATAATTATCACTAATAGGTTTATTATAATTTTCATGATTGTATTACTCTTAATTTTCAACAATAATAAAATCAAGCTCTGATTTTTCTGAGTCAACACGAATGAGCCTAACGGTAACTTTATCGCCTAATCTATATTGTTTTTTTGTTCTTCGACCAATTAAAGCATATTTTTTTCATCGTAAACATAAAAATCTCCCTCTAAATCTCTGGCTCTGACCAAACCTTCTGCTAATATATCAGTTAGTTCGACAAAAATACCAAAATTCATCACTCCCGAAATAATGGCATGAAATTCCTCGCCCAGGTGGTTTTCAAGGTACTCTATTTGTTTTCGTTTTACTGATGTTCTCTCAGCTTCAAGAGCAATTCTCTCACAATTAGAGATATGTGAACAAATTTTTTCAAGATTATCTTTTTTAACATTTATTTTTTCGGAATGATTCAAATAGCTGAAAATTATTCGGTGGACAAGCAGATCGGCATATCTTCTTATCGGAGAAGTAAAATGAGTATAGTAATCAAATCCCAATCCATAATGACCAATATTGTTTGTACTATAAACAGCTTTTGCCATCGAGCGAATTGCCAGTTCATTTATCAATGCTTCTTCTTCAGTGCCCCTGATTTTTGTTATTAGAAGATGAAACTGGTTTACTTTACTTTTTGCCGCTGGATTGAATGGATAGCCTAAAGTTTTTACGAATCGTGCAAACTCTTTTAATTTTTCTGCTTCTGGTAAATCATGAATCCTGTAAATAAATGGTTTAATCTTGCCTTTAACAGGCAGAGAAATCTTGGTGGCAACTATCCTGTTTGCAAGAAGCATGAATTCCTCTACAAGCATATTGCTTTCTTTAATCTCTTTTTTATGAACAGCAACAGGGCGGCCTGTTTCATCAAGCTCAAACTTGACTTCGGGAGAAAAGAATTCAATGCTTCCCTCATGCATTCTTTTTTTACGCAGAGTTTGAGCAAATTTATTAAGCTCATTTATTTCGAAATTAAAATCGCCGTTGCCCGTTTCAATTATTTTCTGAACCTCATCATAATTGAATCTTCTTTTACTGTTAATGATGGATTTAACTATTTCATAACTTATTAACTTACCTTTTGGCGAAAGTAGAGCAATAACCGAATAGGTAAGTCTGTCTTTACCGGGAACAAGTGAACAAATATTATTTGACAGCTTTTCAGGAAGCATTGGAATAACACTCCCTACTAAATAAACACTGTTGCCTCGCTTTTCAGCTTCTTTATCTAATGAGGTATTTGGTTTAACGAAGTGAGATACATCTGCAATATGAATTCCAATCTCAATATTAAAATCATCTTTTACTTCAATTGATAAGGCATCATCAAAATCTTTGGCATCAACAGGATCTATTGTGAAGACTACACTGTTCCTGAAATCCCTTCTTCCATTAACCTCAATTGGTGAAATTTCTTCACTTATTTTTTCTGCTTCATCTAAAACGGATTCAGGAAATTTGTAAGGCAAATTAAATTCTCTTGCAAGAGATTGTACTTCTGTTACGAGAGTACCGGTTTTACCTAATACTTCGACCACGTCGGCTTCAGGACTAAGTTTTGATGATTCCCATTTTATATTGCTCACAAGAACCTTATCGCCGGGTTTAGCTCCAGATAATTTATCTTTGTCAATATAAAGATCTCTGTGAATCAATGGATCGTCGGGTTTAACAACATAAAATGATTTCATTTTTTGCAATTCGCCAACCAGATCCGCTTTATTTCTCTTTAAAACTCTTACGACCTGTCCTTCAAGGTTTTTTCCTTTTTGTTTAGCAAAAAGAGAAACTTCTACATAATCGCCATGAAATGCTGTACCAAAATTCCTTGCAGCGATGAAAATATCACCCAGCTTGTTATTTTTTGAAACTACAAAACCATAGCCCTGAGGAGAGATCTGTAGTATTCCACTGATAATATTTGATTCGGGAACACGGTTTAGTTGATATCGCTTACCCGATTTGATAAGAAATTCTTCTGAATAAAGCTTGTGCAATAATGTTTTTAACTGAATATATTCATCCTCATCAACGATATTAAGCTTTCTTGAAATCTGTTTACTCTTAAATGAACGACCGGGATTTTCCTCAAATAATTTTATTACCTGTTTCTTCATCAGAATTCAAACCTATATTTGATACCCAGCTCGTTTATCATCTGAGTGGTAATATTTGATTCGGTTATCGATTCTCTTCTTTCCAGTCGAAGCAATAACTTCTTAATAAGAGGATATTCTATTTTAATATTTGCCCGGCTTAAATCCTGAAATACATCGGTAGAACCGCCAATTTCATAGCGAATATTGCCGGCTTTTCCGATAAGCGAAAACTTTGTTTGAGTGCCCACCTGCCTTAGCTGAACATTTCTAACATAGTCACCGAGCTGCTTATTCAGAAACCCGCCGAGAATAGAACCGGCAAGCGAAGTTGCAGTAGAAACAGCAACATTCTTATCCTGCTGTGAAGCTGTTGATGTAAACTGGTTTGTAATTATAAACATTATTGCATCCGATACATCATATTCTACGCTCGGCAGATCGTTCTCAATGTTATATTCACCTTTATAAACTGCGATATTGTTCGGGTCACGGATAAAGTTTTTTGAAAGTTCGCTCAAAGGTCCCCTTAATTTTATTTTTACAGCAACAAGCTCTTCTAATCCGGTACCGGAGGTATCAGGTGTAAAATAGTCTTTGTAAGCCGCGGTGATATTGAGCTCAGGATTTGTTAAATCGTTTCCAAATTTAATTGTTCCAAGCGCCTCAAAAGATTTTATAAATTCAAGATTGCTGCCATCAAGCAGATCGAGCTCACCCCTGATAAATTGCCTGCCACCGATGTACTCATATTTGAAGTTGCCATTAAGATAGGCAGTCAGTTTTTGATTAAGTTCCTTTGAGAGTATTACGATCATCCTGGCTTCATTTTCAACATCAATAGTTATTGCATATTCGAATGAACTCTTAGAAGCTGGAGAACCCTGTTTTCTAACGCTCTTTCTTTGGGACAAATTTACAAGTTCATCAAACTCAATATCCGTCTGAGTTCTTTTAGTTCCGTAAACAGGATATTTGTAAATAAAATTCTCTGCTGTATTTTGATATGCACTTTGAGTTAATGGAAAAGTAAGATCAGCTTTCTTTACCAGTAAAGGAGCATTAAATGAAGTTATATTATTGATTGATGTCAGTTCTACTTTACCTTTTGTTCCTATCACAAGATCTCCATAAACAGCCGGACTAGTGTATTTTGATTCTTCAGCCAGCACTTTAATTGTCCCTTCGGCAAAAACATTTATTTGCTGGGGCTTAAAGTTTTTGTGTTTAATACTTCCATTAAATAAAATTCTGCCTCCTTCAGGTGTTGAAGAATTATTTTCAACAAAAAAAGTATCTATTATTAATTCGTCTTTTTTAACGTCGAGACTTAAACCAATATTATATTCAAGATTGTTGTTCTTCCCCTTCAGTCCGGCATTAAACAAATCGAGTTTTCCTTCTGCTTCAATTTCTTTTAGTGAGCCGGATAATTTCAGATTTCCATTTAGAATTCCTCTTACATCACTTACACCCGGCAAACCATCACCTAAAAATGAAATATCAAAATTCTTTGAGTTGATTGTTAAATCTAATTGCGCCGTCTGCTGATTATTATTGCCGTTACCGGCAAATGATAAATTGAGAGGAATAGAACCATTTATTGTGAATTCAGGGAACTGCTTGTTGATGAAAGTATTCAGAATTTTAATATTAGTATAAAGCAGTGAGTTTGCATAATCGAATTTACCATTAATAATTACGGGCTTTGAATTTCCATAACGAAGTGAATCAATTGAAGTACTAAGATTTATTACCGGATTATTTAAAGTACCGACAACGGATGCATTCAATGAAATTTTTCCCTGAGGACTTTCCTGTTCTTCCATTCCCAACAAATCTCTGAAAAATTCTTTTACCTGAAAATCCCTCAAAGAAATATTCAGATCCTGACCGGATTTAAAATCTATAAAACCAGCTAATTGAAGTTTTTGATTTTCATTGCCGATAAGGAAATTTTTGACATCAAGCTTTTTGTCTTTAAAATTAAATTCAACAGGTCTCAGATTATAAATTGCAAAATCACGGAACTTAATTCCGAGCGAGTCAAGGTTAAGAGCAGCTTTATCTGACGTTAAATCCACTTGTCCTATTAATCTGCTGAATATATCATTGTTAACATATCCGCTAAAATCTATCGCTGCAATACTTTCGTTAAGCTTAAGTTTAAAGTTTATTTTGTTTAAGTAACTGCCAGCAAAAGCACGGTAAAGTGAAAGCTTCAAATCGCTTCTGAGGTTATTGAAATCTGCCTGCCCTAATGAATTTTCTAATTTATAGTCCAGCTTCATATTTGAAAGAAAAAATACCTGTTCGCTTCCCCAGTATCTCACATAATCAAGATCGGTATAAAAGTTCATAACAAAATCATCAGGATCACTTTTTAAACTCCCGGATATTTTTCCATTGATATCAAGCTTGCTATCTTTAAGAAAAAGTGAAACCAGTCTGAAATCCTTCAGATCAACAAGAAAGTCGATAAAAACCGGATTTTGAGGCAGATTGAGAAATGAGTTATTCCGATTAACAGAAAAGTTTGTTGATAGTCTGTTTTTTTCAATCAGTGAATCTGGTGAAATCTGGTCAATCTTTTCACTTATAGCTTTCGAAATAATTTCCGATTCCGCTGAGATTAATCCTGTTAATTCCGAAATAAAAAATTTGCCGTTGACAGTAACATCTGCAATGTCGGAAATCAGGTTGATAGTTTTTTCCCTTTCACCAATCGTTCTTATATCAACAATAGTTCTTGTTGTGTCAATTTCAATGTTATTGATTGTGGAATTGTAAAGCAGAAGGTTAACGAATAAATCTGCTTTGTCCGGATCAAAATCATTTCCAGTGGCAGAAATATTAAAATTTAGGTTTGTTGATAAAGAATTTCCTTTCAGATAATTCTTAAGATTAATTCTTCTTCCATATCCGTCAAAATCATAAATGGGATTATCTGAAGAACTAAAATCCAAAGTTCCTTTTATAAAAGCGTAAGAAGTATCTGAATCAAGATTGAGTGTGTAATCGATATTCTTTTCGGCAGCAGAAACATCCAGCATCAAATTGCCAAGGCTATAACCTTGAAGTGTTGAATTGCTTGCAAAAAATTTTATTTCTGAGTTAAGTGTTTCAATCGAAGTACCCGAACCTTTAACCGAACCGGACGAATTAAGAACAGAACTCAATCCTGCAAATGGGGATATATCCAGCTTCCTGGTATTGAAACTAATGTCATAAACCAAATCCTTTCCGGTCAGGTCAAGAAAAACATTCCCGTCAACATTCCCCCGGTCAGTTTGAAGATAAAAGGTTGAAGTGAACTTAAGCGGTTGTCCTTCATACCTCAAAGTATCAAATCTCAGAGTTCCTAATTCTGGAAAATAAGGGATATTAATATCTGGTAATAAATTTTTAACGTCCGACTGATTTATTGAACATTCATAAAAGCTTGCAGAGATAGTTAGATTTTCGGTTTTACTCAAATCCTGAAGTCTGCCCGAAGTCTTGAGGATTGATTCACCAACTTTAATTTCAAGCTGTTTAATCATAAGATTGTTAAATGAGCCCCCAACATCAGCGACTACTGAAAGTTTTCCTTTAAGCAGCCCGGTTGCAGGTACAAATGTTGTTAAATCTGTGAAATCAAATTCCTGTGCATCAAGTTTCAAATTAAGGTAAGCATCATTGATATTTTGAGCAGAATCTTCCGAAAACAAATCGAATCCTTTAATGTCAAGATTAGTATTCAGCACTGAGTTTCCAGTTCGGAATGCAAAATCGTCCACAACAATCAAATCCTTCGCAATACCGAAATTCCCACTTAGTTTGCTCAACCTGAAATTATTGATGTTAGGTTCGAATGAAAGCTGATCGATATTAAGCGAAAATATTCTGCCGGAAATATCGGCACTCGCTTTAAGATTAAGATTCAGATTTTTTATCCTGAAATCATCAAGATTCAAATTGTTATAAAATTCTTTACTCCCTTTCTTATCGAAGCTCTGTAAAGAAAAATTAATATTTTTACAAGACAAGTCTGCAAGCTGAATAAGAAATGGGAATTCAGTTGTAGTAGTATCTTCTTCCGCCGAAGGGGGAAATAGTTTTGAGATATTCAAAGTTCCGCTGGAATCTTTCAGAAAAGATATGGTTGTATATTCTATCGTGATTTTTCTGATATAAATAATTTTGAAAAGCATTTTAAGTGGACTGACCCGGACATCAATCATACCTGCATTCAAAAGCGTATCATTCCCCATTTTGATTGAGGTATTGCGAAGGATCAAAGAAGTGAACAGAGTACCTTCAATCTTTTCAATGTTAAGTGTACCGTTGAGTTCGCCGTTGGCGATAGTAATAATTTTTTCCCGAAGAAATTCCCTGAACATTGATGTCTGGCTTATTCCAAATAAAATCATCAGTCCCACAATAATTCCTACTCCGGTGTAAATGAAGACATTCACAATTTTGTGAAAGAGTGTTCTCTTCTTTTTGGAATTAGGTGGAGCAGAATTCTGATTTTTAATTTCTTCACTCACGGCAGGAGTTATTTATATCTTTCAATTATAAGGCTGATTATTTTAGATGTTGATTGATCGTTAATGAATTTTATTGTTTTTACTTCGCCTCCGTTAGCTTCGACAACTTCTCTGCCGACGATATTCTCATAACTCCAGTCAGCACCTTTAACTAAAATATCAGGGATCAAATCTTTGATTATCACATCGGGAGTATCTTCATCAAAAAAAGTAACGTAATCAACAGGCTTGAGGCTTGAGATGATGAATGCACGTTCTTCCTGCTTAAGAATCGGTCTTTTATCTCCCTTAATTCTGATTACCGAATCATCAGTATTAAGCCCGACAATCAGGACATCACCCAAATCTCTGGCTTTTATTAAGTAATCAACATGCCCGGCGTGAATTAAATCGAAGCAGCCGTTTGTAAAAACAACTTTCTTTTTTTCTTCCCTGAATCTGTTTCTGATATCTATAATTTCTTTTCTTGAATGAACAACACTCATTTTGAATCCTTTTGGACTGTATCAAAAAGTTTATTCAGTTCAATTGGCACAATACCAACCTCTTCACACACAACACCTGCCGCATAATTGGCCAAAGCAGATGCCTCGTAAATGTCAGCACCTGCAGCAAGAGCCATAGTCAAGGTTGAAATTACTGTATCGCCTGCGCCTGATACATCAGCAACATTTCTGGCTTTTGTAGGCATTCTTTTTTCTTTTTTACCCTTTTCAAAAACTGCTATTCCGCCTTCACCTAAAGTCAGAAGAACATTTTTTGCATTCAGCTTTTCAAGAATCCTTCTTCCCGCAAAGGTTATTTCTTCATCTGTTTTTATTTTCATTCCAAGCACATCTTCTGCTTCTTTTCTGTTGGGTTTGAAAACAGAAACATTACGATAGAGAAAGAAATTTGAAAATTTCGGATCAACAGTAACCAGCACTTTATTCTTATTGGCAAGAGAAATAGCTTTTTCTATCAGCGAAGGAGTAAGTACTCCTTTGTTATAATCCTGGAAGATAATCCCGTTTAAATCTTTGATACTCTCTTTGAGAACTTCAAAGAGACTATTCTGGATTTTCCTGCTTATGTATTCTTTATTTTCTTTATCAATTCTTACGACATGCTGACTATGAGCGATGATACGTGTTTTTGCGGTAGTATAACGTTCTTCGTCAACAATAAGCCCTTTTGCCGGAATTGATGTTTCACTTAACAAAGACCTGAAAATATCGCCGTAATTATCTTTACCAATTACACCCACAGGAAGCGGATTACCACCAAGCTTTAAAATATTCAAAGCGACATTTGCTGCACCTCCAAACCTGAAAGACTCATTTTCAATTTCAACCACAGGAACCGGCGCTTCGGGTGATATTCTTTTTACATTACCCCATACATAACAGTCAAGCATCATATCGCCGATGACCGCTATACGCTTGTTGGAGAAATTTTTCTTTAACTCCTTTAACCTCTTATCTGAAAAATTTATCATACTTTCTTTCAAAATACTTTGTTGTTAAAATAGTTATAAAAATATTGCTTATAAAGTTAGATTCTATTACGCAGAGGAATTTGGCTGGGAAAAAAGCAGGATATAACTTTTAATTCAAAGGCTACTTCTTTTTTATGACGGGAACTTCTTTTTTGAGTATCCATTTGGCCAGAATATTTTCTATACGGACTTTTACTAAACCACTGTCAGTTCCAATCCAGATATTCTTTCCATCAAAAAACAAAACAAGAATTGTTGAAGAAGAAATATTGATTTGATTTAAATCTACCGGATGAACTTTACCGTTAATTCTATTGATAATGAAAAGTCCTTTACCAAATTCTTCTTTTTGATTTTTATCAAAAGAGTATACTCCTGTCCAGATATAATTTCCGGTGCGCTCAAGGCAGTATATCCCGTTTGCAGCTAATCCACTGCCTTTATGATATTTGTGCCAACTGCTTCTACGATTAAATTTAAAAACTCCGCCAACGTTAAAATTAGGCTGTTCCTCAGTGATGAACTCATCAGTCCCAAACCATACAAACTTATAATCAGGTAATATCGATGTAACAGAAACGGCATCACCTTCATTATTAAAATTTTTTCCTTTGTTATCGATGTATAACCATGAATAAGCATTTTGAGGATTTTTTTTCTTTAATAGTTTATGTACGCCGGATTCAGTTCCAAACCAAATTACACTGTCGCCATCAAAGGAAATTGATTTGAAATTATTTGACTTCTGATCATTCCCTTGAATTCTGTTATAATCAGTATAGATTTGTTTTTTTACATCAAGTGAAGTCACATTTCTGAATCTTCCTATCCATAAAACATTTTTATCCGGATCAAATTTTAATGCTCTTATCCAGTTTCCAAATTCCCCGCCCTGCGCAAAAGTTTTTTTAGACCACTTTTTATTTTTCTTGTTATAAATAAACAACCCTTCGGTAGTACCAGCCCAGAGATAATCTTTGCTTACCGCAATATTGAAGAAAAAATCGTTTTCAAGATTTCTGCTTTTTGTAGAAAAGTTGATCCATTTTTCTTCTTTAAGAGAAAGTCTGTAAATACCCTGGCCATAAGTTGAAACCCAAAGATATTCTGGTTCTTTCACAATCCCGGAAATTATTGCACCTTCAAGATAATTCCGCGAATCAATCTTTTCTGACGGCGACTGAGCATAGAAAGATCCGCTTAATACAGTTAAAATAGAAAGTACCGATAAAATAAACTTAGATAAAATGTGGGGCATATCTTTCAATATTTAAATAGGACATTGAGGAATAATCTGAAAATCAAACCTTAAATCAGTCATACAAAAATTAAAATCTGAAAACAGAAAGCCATTTATCAATTAAGATTCTGTTCTACCAAATTGAAATTAGTCTTTAACTCACTGAAAGCTGTGTTGAATTGAAATTCAAATCCTTTTTTTATAGATGATTTTAACTTTTCGTAGTCAATTGATTTATTAAGAATTTCAAAAAGATCAATAGTGGTTTTATCAATTTCATTTTTTATCTCTTCAATGGATAAAGAATCCATAATTAAAAATTCCGAAATTCGTTTATGATAATTACCACATAAAATTGAACCGTGTTGAAGAATTTTATCAGCCATTTTACGCTGAGCGCTTCCAACCAATTTTCTGCCTTTGAATTTCAATTCACTTTTGGCTGAAACAGCAAAACAAATATTCCCGATATCCTTTTTATAAAAATCAGGAAAATTTGGCTGTGAAAATTCCAGCTCACACTCAGAAAGTTCCGGACTGTAATTTTTTAACCCCTCTAAAAGAGCGAGATTTATTTCATGATAAATAGTTTTTGCAGAAGAATTAAATGATAACGGATAAACTACAGAATAAGTTAATTCTTCAGAATGAAGAATTGCTCTTCCTCCGGTTGGTCTTTTCACAACATCAATATTCTCGGCGGAAGCTTTTAATTTATCTACAGATTCAGGATTTTGATTTGCGCCAAGTGAAATTGCGAATGGTTTCCATTGGTACAGCCTCAGAATGCAAACTTCACTCTGGCTTTCTTCTGCAAGCTTAAGATCGAAGTTCATATTGAACCTGCCGTCTCTTGCACCTGTATCTATGAACTTCCAGGTCATTTGCTGATAATTCCCCTGCTGCTTGCATTAATAAAATCAAGCACTTCGGAAGCAAGCTCGTTCTCTCCCAAAGAGTCTTTAATTTTCTCTTTTGCCTGACTAATGTTAAGCCCTGAGTTATAAAGTATGTTATAAATTGAATTAAGAGTTTTTATCTGATTTTCATCGTAGCCAGATTTCCGAAGAAGTTCCTCACTAAGCCCTTTGTACTTTAATGGTTTATCACTGCATATAATAAATGGAGGAACATCCATTGTAGCTTTACATCCGGTTATGAGCGTTACAAATTTACCAAGCTTACAGAATTGATGAATCTGAGTATAGCTTTCAAGCAATGAACCGGTGCCCACTTCAACGTGTCCGCCAATCTGAACACAGTTATCAATGAACACATTGTCATTTATGTAACAGTCATGAGCTACATGACTGTAGTGCATAATAACAACATTTTTCCCAATTACAGTTTTTCCTGAGGCTTCGGTACCTCTGTGGAGCGTGACAAAATCATAAATAATTGAACCTGGTTCAACAATACAAAGTGAATATTCACCGTGAAATTTTTTATCCTGAGGTATATGAGCAATTGAAGCAGAATTTAAAATTGTAACATTACTTCCAATTCTGGCTCCATCATAAACAACGGATTTGCTTCCGATAATTGAATTATCACCTATTTCAACGTCATCTTTTATTATTGCCATAGGTCCGACTTTCACATTAACTCCTAACCTTGCTTCAGTGCTTACTATGGCCGTAGAATGAATTTCAACCATCGGTTATCTTAAGATTATCTGGGAATAATTCCGCGTTTGGATTTCTCGATGAATTCCGTAACATCTTTTGCAAGTGGATCGGAAGAATACTTTTCTTTTATTGCTTCCTTAGCCTGTGTTACATTCATACCGGAATCATAAATGAGCTTATAGATGTGTTTTAAGTTCTCGAGCTGTTCGGAGGAAAATCCTCTTCTCTTTAATCCAACTGAATTGAGCCCGTTAAATCTTAAAGGTTCTTCTCCGGCAAGAACATAAGGCGGTACATCTTTAACAACTCTGAATCCACCTCCAATCATGCAATGTTTACCTACAAAACAAAATTGGTGTACAGGAGTTGATCCGCCGATTATTGCCCAATCATCGATATGAACGTGACCGGCAATCTGAACAGCATTCGCAATAATACAATTATCTCCAATAGAGGAATCGTGGCCGAGATGAGCATAAGCCATTAGCAGAACATTTGAACCAACTCTGGTTTGTCCCTGCTCTTTTGAGGCTTTGTGTATTGTAACAAATTCATGAATGGTTACTCTATTCCCAATAACTGCCTGAGATTGCACATCTTTAATTCCCGAAACCTGTGGAATGTGAGCAATTGATACTCCCTGAAAAATTTTACAATCCGAACCTATCCTTGCACCATTATAAATAACTGAATGTGAAGCAATCGAAGTATTGTCTCCGATTTCAACATCATCCTGAATAATCGAGAATGGCCCAATACTTACATTCGTTCCTAATTTGGCTTTGGAACTTACAATAGCAGTAGGATGAATTAAATTCATTTTTCTTCTTCGTTTTGTTTTGGACGATCAATTATTCCAGCCATAAAATCAGCTTCTGCAACAAGAACATCATTTACATATGCTTTGCCCGACATAAGCACAACTTTAGTCTTCTTTTGGGTAAGTTCAACTTCAAGTATAAGCTGATCTCCCGGGACAACTGTTTTTCTGAACTTAGCATTATTTATCTGCATAAAGTAAACAAGTTTTTCGGTTGGATCCGGGAAAGCATTTAGTAATAAAATTCCACCGGTTTGTGCGATTGCTTCAAGAATTAAAACTCCGGGCATTACCGGCTGACCGGGGAAATGCCCCGGGAAAAAAGGCTCGTTTACAGTTACTGATTTTACGCCAACAACTTTTTTATCGAGCTCAAGACTGATAATCTTATCAACTAAAAGAAAAGGATAACGATGAGGTAGTATTCTTTCAATTGCACTTGTATCAAAAACCACCCCGGCTGTCTTTACGAACTGATATTTTTTAACCAGTCTTTTTTGCTGATATAATTTCCTGATTTGCTTCGCAAATTCAACATTTGCTTTATGACCCGGACGTGCGGCAAGTATTTGTGCTCTGAGTGGGGCACCGATAAGTGCAAGGTCTCCCATTAAGTCCAGCAGTTTGTGCCTTGAAGGTTCATTACGAAATCTAAGCTGCTTGTTGTTTAGAATGCCGTTCTCACCTAAAAAAAGTTTTTCAGTAAGTCCTATTTTTTCACCAAGCTTGGTTAATTCATTATCATCAATTTTGTGATCTATAAAAACCAGTGCATTATCAATATCACCGCCTTTTATCAATCCCATATCAGCCAGCTGCTCGACTTCACTCAGAAAGCAAAATGTTCTTGCAGGTGCAAATTCGTTTTCAAATTCTTTTTCCATATCGAACATACCGGTATGCTGACTGCCAAGAGCAGGATTTTGGTAATCAACCATTACTGTTACACGGTAGTTATCAAGTGGAAGAGCAACAATGTCTATCTGTTTGGCTTCGTCGTGATAAATAAAAGTTTCATCAATGATTAAATAATCCTTCGGAGCTTCTTGCTCAACAATTCCCGCCTCTTTAAGTGCATTAACATAAATCAGAGCGCTGCCATCGCCAATCGGAGGTTCAATACCATTGAGTTCAATTTTAAGGTTATCAATTTGAAGTCCAACAACCGCTGCTAAAACATGTTCTACAGTATGAACTTTTGCTTCACCTACTCCCAGTGTTGTTCCTCTTGATACATCGACAACATTATCTGCAATTGCAGGAATTTCAGGCGAACCGCCCAAATCAACACGCAAAAATCTGATTCCATAGTTTTCTGGTGCGGGATTGAAAGTCATTTCACAGGAGGTACCTGTATGCAACCCGGTTCCAGAAAGAGTGATTGATTTAGCAATAGTCCTCTGAAGCTTTAGCATAATTTGATTCCACTTTAATTTGAAAATATTGGGTTTCAAAATAGCAAGATGGGCTTATAAATACAATAAAGCCCTATAGAGTTAATTACATATCTGTAGCTGAAAACGAAGTGATAAAAATTTATTCGCTGGCGGGGAATTTCATTTTAATCTTTTCTAATTCTTCTTCAAGCAGTTTGATTCTTTTAGAATAATCCGAAAGATTTCTGATGTGAGCTTCTTGCCGAAGTGCTTCATTGAATTCTTTTGCAGGCGTACCGAAATATTTTCCCGGCTTTGTGATTGATTTAGAAATCCCTGATTGTGCAATTATGACTGTTCCGTCGGCAATTTCAATATGACCGATAAAGCCTACTTGTCCGGCTATCATACAATGATTACCGATTTTTGTACTGCCTGAAATTCCTGTTTGAGATGAAATTACAGTATCTTCGCCAATTTCAACATTGTGTGCAACCTGAACAAGGTTATCAATCTTCGTTCCCCTTCTTATAATCGTGCTGCCCAAGGCAGCTCTGTCAACCGTAACATTTGCACCAAGTTCAACATCATCCTCAATGATTACATTTCCTATTTGAGGTATCTTTACGTATTTACCTTGTTCATCGGTAAAATAACCAAAACCATCCGCCCCAATAACAGTTCCGGAATGAACAATTACTCTTTTGCCAATAATTGATTTTTCCCTGATGCTGACATTTGGAAATATTACTGATTCATCGCCGATTTCACAGTCTTCAAGAATAACTGAATTATGAAATATTTTAACATCATTTCCCAGCTTGCATCCTGCAGAAATTATCACGTTTTTTCCTATTGCAACATTATTTCCAATCAAAGTATCGGGATGAATAAAACACGAGCTGTCGATACCTGTAAGCTTAAAATCAGGAGAGAAATATTCAATTATAATTTTTGAAAATGCTTTGTTAGGATCTTTAACTTCGATATAGGTAATATCATTTCTTGTTTTGCTAAAGCCTGGTTTTACAAGAATAGCCGAGGCTTTAGTATCTTTAAAATATTTTTCATAAGCCGGTAAATAAAGAAAAGTCAAATCTCCTTCTTTTGCTTCCTGAATTTTTGCCAGGCTTCTGATAGAAAGATTTCCGTTTCCATATACTTTGCCTCCAACAAAATCAGCAAGCTTCGAAATCAGCAAATTCATTTTTTACTCGAGTTTTAATTTTTCAAGCACTTTTGTTGTAAGATCATACTTATCTTTTGCGTATAGAAGCATAATATCTCCGCTTCTGTCAAAAACAAAATCCAGGTCCTCTTCTTCAGCAACTAATTTAATCGCATTAAACACTTTGTTCTGAACAGGTTTCATCAATTCATCCTGCTTCTGAAAAAGTTCGCCATTATTACCAAATTTCTTTTCACGGTATTCTGCAATCTGTTTTTCAAGGTTAATTAACTCTGATTCGGTTTCAGTTCTTGTTTGATCAGACATTATCAACTTTCGTTTTTCATAATCATCATATTTGGTTTTCCAGTTCGTTTCCATTTTCATCAGTTCGCCCTGCCATTCCTGTATCATTGCATCAAGTTTTTGCCGTGCATCCTGCGCATCAGGAAGGTTATTAAAAATTGTGTCTGAATCTATATATCCGATTTTGAGCTGGGCAAAATTTATTCCTGAAATCAAAAAAGGAAGAAGCAGAAATAAAAATATTCTTTTCATAGTTCTCTCTTTTTATTAAGATGAATTTTCAAAAATGATTGAGCTTCAAGAAATAAAAACAGGTTCTTTTAGTTCCAAAAGAAAACCATTCTTGTGCACTAAAAGAACCCCGGGAAAATTTTTAATAAAAACTAATTTCCTCTTTTAAGCTTATCAAGCACTTTAAAGGTGATATCGAAAGCAGAATCAGCATAAAGAAGAATAATGTCGCCGCTTTTATCAAAAATGAATTGCATACCTTCATCTTTTGCAACTTTTTCAATTGCAGCATAAATCTTGGCTTTTACAGGAGCAAAAATCTCTTCCTGCTTTTTAAATATTTCACCATTTGGCTGCTGAAATTTTTGTCTTCTGAAATCAAGAATGTTTTGTTCCATCTGAATTAATGATTGCTGGGCAGCAGTCTTCTTATCGTCGGGCATTGTATTTACCTGCTTCTGATAATCATCAAGAGATTTTTGATAAGCAAGTGTCATACTGTCAATCTGCGAAGACCATTTGTTTGTGATTGCATCAAGATCGCCCTGTGCTTTAATTGCTTCTGAATATTGAGTCAATATGATTTCTGAATCAACAAATCCTATCTTTAAATTAGCAGTTGTTTGAGCATTGATAAAAGTAGCAGCGGTAATTACCAGAACAAGAGAAATTATTGCTTGTTTCACTATAGATTCCTTATAAATTATGAATTGATAAAATTAAAAACCTCTTCCGAATTGAAAATGAAATATCCAGCTTGGATCTTCACCATCAACAATTTTTCTGTCAAATCCATAGCCAAGATCAAAACCTATCAAACCTATGGGGTTAATCAACACTCTTGCACCAAATCCGACAGATCTTCTTAAGTCAAAAATATCAGTCTTTTTAAAACTTTCAAAAGTATTACCGGCCTCAGCAAATGCTAACAGATATAAAGGAATTGGTTCCAGTGTAACAGCAAACCTCAGCTCCGTTGTAAATCTTGACATCACCCGACCACCAATTATTCTGTTTTGTGCATTCAAAGGGCCTACTGTTCTATCTTCATATCCTCTTAAAGGTGTTGTCGCTATTATTAATCCATTTCCTCCCATATAGAAAAATTCGAACGGCTGAATCCTTGTTCCGGCAACCAGCTCTTCAATATAACCCAGGTCAGCAACTGTAAAAAGAGTAAGCCTGTTTGAGCTTAATAATCTTCGATACCATTCAGCTTTGAAAGTTGTTTTCACATAATCAACATCGCCGGGTAATATCGGCCCGCCGGATATTTCTGCGTCAAACACAACTGATGATCCCTGAGAAGGAAATATTGGATTATCAATATCTCTTCTGGAAATATTCAAGCCAAGAGAGTATTGATTTGTTTTACCTTCTGCATAATAGCTTTGACCTTCAATAACATTGTTATATTGGTATCCAACCCTGCCTTGAATATAAAAGAAATCATCCGGCCATTTTAACCTTCTGCCAACTCTTATTGTTCCACCTGACTGTCTCAAATCATAAATATACTGCTGACGGGTATCAAAAATTTCTGCGCCAACTGATGTAGGTGTATCGAAGAGCCAAGGTTCGGTGAAACCGAGAGAGAAAGTTCTGTAATAATTTCCAACACCAAACTGCCAATTGAAGCTAAGTATTTGGCCACCTCCTAAAGAAAATGGTTCAGTAATGGAAAAGTTTGTAAGTGTAACCCCAACTGCACCACTGAATCCAAAACTTCCGCTGTATCCAACAGAAGCATTCAAATAATCACTTGACTTTTCTTCAACACGAAAGGTTACGTCAACAGTGCTGTCAGAGGATAAAGCATAATTGATTCCTTCAGGACCGTAAAGTTTCTCAACATTGAAATACTGTAAGTTAGCAAGCTGCTGCACGCTTCTTAAAAGCAAACCGCGGTTAAAATAATCTCCTGGAACTGTAAAAAGTTCTCGCCTGATAACTTTATCCTTGGTTTTATCATTTCCAGATATATCAACTTTACTAATCCTGAACTGACGACGTTCTTCAATGCGTATTGTAACATCAACAGAATCTTCACCAACTTTCATTTCAGTTGGTTTCAGATTAAATGTTAAATAGCCATTATCCAGATAAAGAGAAGATATGTCAGATTGTTTTTCATTACCTCTTAAGTTTTGCTGAAATTTTTCGTAATCGAATACATCACCTTTGGCAAAATCAAGACGCTCGGATAAGGCTTCATCTGAAAATACTGTATTACCAATCCATTCAACATTTCTAAGCTTGTACTGAGGACCTTCATAAACACTAAACACAATCTTTAAATCCCGATTACCATTTGAGTAAATAAGAGAATCTGAAATTACCTCAGCGTCACGGTAACCGTTCTTCTGATAAAATTTTACAATGAGTCCTTTATCCTTTTCAAATTCTTTCGGATCAAATTGTGCTGATGACCAGAATTTCCACCATTTGGCTTCCTCAATTTCATCCATCTCACCCTTTAAATCTCCATCATCAAAAGCCTGGTTACCATAAAAGACTATCTCTCTTACAGTTACTTCATCCCCTTCATCAATTTCAATCTTAAGTAAGACTCTGTCTTTTATCTTTTCAATCAAGTTGGAATAATATTGATCACCTGATTCATACTCATCAGTATACTCATCTGAAAGGTCATCCTGATTTCTCCAGGTAACAATAATATTTGAGCCAACAGTATCCGCATTAAAAAAGCTATAATACTTTGAAGCTATTGAGGCATTCAGATATCCTTCTTTTTCATATTCAACCAAAAGTCTCTGTTTAATCTTTGCTACATCCTGAGGTTTAATGATCTGTCCTCTTATAAAATTCATTTTCGATTCTACATCTTTATCAGATAGTTCATCATTGCCTTCAACAACCCACTTTTCAATTTTCGGATATTCTTTCACTTTAATCAGAAGAAAAACCCCATCTGCAATTTGATTTTCAATCACAATCTGAACATCAGAAAAAATGTTTAGCGCCCAGATCTGCCTGATAGCATTAAGAGTTTGTTCGCCCGGAATCTGGATTTCATCTCCAACTCTTAATCCTGAATTTGCAATGACAGTAGCGGCATCTGCAGATTTATTCCCTTCAACCGAAATGCCCAGAATTTTGTAGCTGGTAAAATTTTGCTGTGAATAAGCTGTTGTGCAAGAAATAAGAAATAATAACGATATACACTTAAACAATTTCTTTAGAGAAATTCTGAACATTCTTTAAACCTTTTTCATTCTTTTTTATTTGTTCGCTCACTTTACCAAATCTTCTTTCCCTTTTTTGGAAATTACGTATTGCTTCGTATAAATGTGACCTTGAAAAGTCCGGCCAATAAACATCGGTAATATAAAATTCCGAGTAAGCAATTTGCCAAAGCAAAAAGTTACTTACGCGAAATTCACCGCTTGTTCTGATTACGAGGTCGGGGTCCGGGATATCTTTTGTCTTCAAGTGGCTGTTGATGAGTGACTCTGAGATTTCCTGAGAGTCAATTTTATTTTCCTGCACTAAATGGGCAATTTCTTTTATGGCTTCCACTAATTCCCATCTTCCACTATAGCTTAGTGCAAGATTCAGTGTCATTCGTTTGTTATTCTTGGTTCTTTCAATATCTGAATAAAGCTGTTTTTGAACTTCAGACGGAAGTGATTGGATGTCACCAATTGCTGTAAGCTTAATATTGTTTTCGTCCAATTCGTCCGCTCTATCTTTTAAGCTTTTTAATAGTAGACGCATTAGGGTTGAAACCTCTTCAAGCGGGCGCTTCCAATTTTCAGTGCTGAAAGTATAAAGTGTGAGGTATTTAACTCCAACCTGTGCGCAAGCTTCTACAATATCTCTAACTGTATCAACTCCACGCTTATGGCCAGCTACGCGGGGCAAACCTCTTTTCTTTGCCCAGCGTCCATTGCCATCCATAATGATAGCGATGTGCCCTGGAATATTACCCGATATCTTTAATTCATGCTGAAGTGCCTGATCAGATTCGGTCTGCTTCTTTGCCAACTTTGTCCTTAATATTGAAAATAGCTCGTAAAGTTAAATTTAACCCTCTTCTTTGTCAAGAAATTACATTGGTTAATTATCTTCTTATCAATATTATAAATTCATTTTGGCTTAATAAAGGGAAAAATCACTCTTTTGAGTTTTATAGAAATAAAAACCCCCTTTTTAAGGGGAAGCGGATTCTTGCCGTAAAATTTATGAGAAGAGAGTATTTTGTTTCTTATTTGCAGGTCGGATGGAAATTTTTGATTTTTCAACTATCGGAAAAATCTTGATATTCTTCCTGACTGAATCTTCAAAAGAGTTAATAATATTTTTAACAGTACTTATATACTCTTCCTGTACGCCTACTATCAGCAGAACTTTTTTGTTTGAATATTTTGTTTGTCTTCCCGCAAGATATTTAAGCTTTAGATATAAATCGGATGTTGTTAAATCCTGTGGATTAAGAATGATTCCTATTGCATAATTTTTATTATACCGTGCAATAATATCAACATCATAATTACCGATTTTTAGAGGTTCGGGTAAATATGTTCCAAATTTTCGGCTTACTGTCATATAACCCATCCGCCAGAATTCTTCCACCAGATTATCGATGCTTTTTCTTCTATCAAATTCAGCCATAGTCTTAAGCCCTTCCATAAATTATATTATAGGAATGATCGGAGAAAATCTTGCTTTATTAAGCATTCTTATATTGGTAATTTTCATATATTCAAATTTTCTTATTTCATTTGAGGTATTTATTCTACCATAAACAACTTTCTTCCCGTTTTTATCTTTTCCTATATAATAGGGATGGATAATTATTTCGTCAAAGTCATACAAAAAACGGAGCTGTTTTCTGCAGCTGATTGCGTTTGAAAAAATCTGTGACTTCATTTTTACTCCTGATATTTTAATTAAACCATCTGATTACGCCGGTTACTTTGCCGACAATTCTGAAACTTTCTGGATCCGAAACCAAAATTGGTTCATATTTATCATTAGCAGGAATCAATTTGATCTGATTATGTTTATTCTCATATCTCTTGATAGTGGCTTCATCTTCAAGAAGGGCTACAACAATTTCACCATTACTAACTTCTGCAGTAGGATTAACAATAACTATGTCACCTTCGAAAATTCCATCCCCAATCATGCTATCGCCTTTAACTCGCAGAGCAAAGCAATCTTCCGCCCGCTTAAGAAAAGTATAATCTATAATCACGGTACCTTCAATATTTTCAGCTGCGAGGATTGGATAGCCAGCCGCAACTCTTCCAACTATAGGTATTTTTCCGAAGTTGTCCTGTCTTTCATTAACTTGAAAGATCTTTGATGACAAATATTCATCAGATTTAATCAACGAAATTCCACGGCTGGCATTGCTTTCAATATTCAGGTAGCCTTTTTTAACGAGAGCCTCAAGATGTCTTTTAACACCAAAAGTAGATGAAATGTTAAATCGTTTCCCAATTTCTCTTAAGGTTGGGGGATAACCATTCTCAGTCCGAAATTGTTCAATGAAAAGTAAAATTTCTTCCTGACGTTCTGTTAATTGCTTTTTCATATAAGTGCTCAATTGTTCACTAGAAATATAGTGAACTAATGAGCACTTGTCAAGAGCTTGTTGAAAAATTATTCTGGAAAGGTGTAGGCTGGGTCAATAAGCTGAAAAATTATTCTACTAAGATTAAAGTTTTCCATAATTCCTTTAAAATTCTCCTCTCCGGGACCAAATGCAAAAACAGGAACCATTGCAGCCGTATGACCACGTCCAGTGTAGCAAAGCACTAAATTTGATCCATCCTTATTTCCTGATGTTACAGCCACGCCACCGGTTTCATGATCTGCTGTAACAATTACCAAAGTATTTCCTGAAGATTCAGCAAAATCCAGGCAGGTATTTATCGCAGAATTAAAATCTTCTAATTCGGTCAGGAGTTTTTCGGTGTTATTATCGTGAGCAAACCAATCAATCTGAGAACCTTCAATCATGAGAACAAAGCCATCATCGTCAGTGGATAATTTATCGATTGCTTTCTGAGTAAGTTCAGCTAATGAAAAGATTCTTTCGTCTGCAGAGGGAAACCCATTAAACGACAAAAGTGCAAGAATTTTTTCATCAGAATTCGAACTGAGTAATTCATCAGCGAATTCAAAATATTTATAACCGTGATTTTTCATTTCAGAAATCAGATCCCGATTATCTTTTCTCGATCCTCCAAGATTTTCCGGGAGGAAATACTCTCTTCCGCCGCCAATAACAACATCAAGATTTTTAGACACCAGTTGAAGAGCTATTTCATATTCGTTTTTTCTGTCATTAACATGTGCATAAAAAGCACCGGGAGTAGCGTGTGAAACAGAGCTTGTTACAACTATACCTGCTGCCTTGCTTTTATCCATAGCAAGTTCAAAAAATGTGTAAAGAGGTTGAGAAAGAGAATCCACCGAAACCATATAGCTTTTAGTTTTGTATCCTGTTGCAAGTGCAGTAGCACCGGCCGCAGATTCAGTAATTAAATTATTCGCAGATGAGGTTAATGAAAAACCTATTGACCTGAATCGTTTATAAGGTGAGTTGCTATGCGTTAAGACAGTCGCAGTCACTGCATCTACTCCCATACCATCCCCAATTAAAATAATAATGTTTTTAGGTCTGGGATTTTCCCCTGCTAACAAAATTGCAGTTAAAAAGAAATAAACTGCAGTACGAAGAATAATCAAACCAATTCAATTCCTTTTTTTTCGGTATAAGTCAACCAATTATGAGTATCTGGTTTAATACCATAATGAATTGACGTTAATTCTTCAAACAGCCGAAGATCAAGTTCCCCGGGTTTCCCATTATTAATAAGCATATCATTCTCTTTATAAGATAACATTCCAACTGAGGAGATGATTGCTGCAGTTCCGGTACCAAAAATACCAACAAGCCTGCCTGTTTTATAGCTATCAACGATTTCGTCTATTGAAATCATTCTTTGATTAATGTTCTCACCCCATTCTTCAAGTATTTGGATAACCGATCTTCTTGTTACCCCGGGCAAAATACTTCCATTTAGTTTTGGAGTAACAATTTCATCTTTGAATGTGATAAAAATATTCATTGTACCGACTTCTTCGATATATTTTTGTTCAACACCATCTAGCCATAAAACCTGATCGAACCCTTTTTTCTTTGCAACCTCAGCAGCAAGCAAGCTTGCGGCATAATTTGCAGGAGTTTTACATTCACCCAGACCTTTTCTAACGGCTCTAACATAATCATCCTGAACAAGTATTTTTACGGGTACAAATCCACGGGGATAATAAGCTCCTACCGGGGAGAGAATGATTAAAAACTTATAAGTCTTTGAAGGATTAACACCTAAAAATGGATCCATTCCAAAAATAAATGGCCTGATATACAAGGCTTCACCTTTATTGGTTGGTATCCAATCTTTTTCTATGGATACCAGTTCTCTCATAGCATCAACTACAAAATTAACATCAACTTCAGGAATACAGATTCTTCGTGCAGAATTATTAAGTCTTTCAATATGAGTTTCAGCCCTGAAAATTACAGCATCGCCGTTAATGGTTTTGAAAGCTTTAATACCTTCAAAAATTGCCTGTCCATAATGAAGTACCATTGTTGCAGGATGAAATGCCATATCGGTAAAAGGTTTGATCGTGGGATTGCACCATCCTTTTTCAGGAAGGTAATCCATTTCAAAAATATGATTAGTAAAGTATCTTCCGAATCCGAGTTCACTTGGTAAATTTATTGCTCTGGAAGGTTCTTTAATGATATAGTTTATTTTTTCCATATAGGGGTTCCTGGTTACGTTAGTTGAGATTTCTTTTACCTGATATTTAATATTTTTTAATGAGAAATAAAACTAAAATCTTTACGCTAACTTGCAGTTCCTGAACAGCCTTTACTGTGACTGAACAGTCTATTTTGATTCTGCAGAGCGATTTGAAATATCAACAGTTAAGAGTATTTTTCTTGAGAAAGTCATCATAAAAATTACAGCTATTAGTTATGAATGCTTTATTTAATAAACTTGCATTAGCAATCACTTTTTCGCCCACAGGTAAAGCTCTTCTCCAGGAAACTTACCGGCTTAAGAATCTTTTTAATTCTAAACTGCTTTTTATTCACGTAGGCGAAAAAGATTCTGATTTAGAGAATCAACTTTACAAGATCATTGACGATGCCGGTTATTTGAAAAGTGACTATGAAATAGCCTGGACTTCGGGTGATACTGCAAATTCAATCATCAGAGAATGCGAGAAGAAAAAAGTAGATCTGCTGATATCCGGAGCACTGGAGAAGGAGACGCTGGTGAAGTATTACCTTGGGTCTGTTGCAAGAAAATTGATGAGAAAAGCACCTTGCTCAACACTCATTCTTAAATCACCTTCTCTTACTCCAAAAAAATTCAATAGCTTTTGCGTTTCAACGGATTACAGCATTGAAAGTGAAAAAGCCATTCGTACTGCATATTCATTCGCACTGCTTGAAAAAGCTGAACAACTAAATCTTGTTCGTGATTATAATATTCCCGGTCTTGCTACAGCAATAATCGATTCGGGCTCAATGGATGAAGTTGAAAAAGAAAAATCTGTATGGCAGGAAGAAGAAGAACAAAAAATGAAATTATATATCAGGGAATTAAATCTTAAAGAATTAAAAATAAACTATTGTATTCTTTACGGTAAAGAAGGTTGGGAATCGAATAAGTATGTAAGAGAAAATGAATTTGACTTGTTCGTTATTTCAGCACCCGTCAAGAAAAGTACTTTTTTTGACAGGCTTTTTCCCCATGAAGAACAATATTCTTTTGAAAACCTGCCATCCAATCTTCTGATTGTACGTTGAACGGAATGAAATTAAACGCTGAAAATATCACGCTGCTTTTTCTTAGTCTTGCTTTGATGTTATTTACAGCAAGGTTGTTTGGCGAAATTTTTATAAAGCTGAAACAGCCAGCAGTGATAGGAGAAATTTTTGCAGGAATAATTTTAGGTCCTACTTTTTTGGGAATGATAGCTCCCGGCTGGCACGAGATTATTTTCCCTCCGTCTCCTGAAATCAGAATTATTCAAGATGGAATTTCAATTCTCTCAGTGGTTTTATTGCTGCTTGTATCAGGACTCGAAGTTGACTTGTCCATTTTACTCAAACAGGGAAAAACAGCAAGTCTAACGAGCATAATGGGAATCATTTTTCCTTTCATAATCGGTTTTTCGGTAGCATTTCTTTTCCCTCAGCTTTTTGGTAATAATTACAATCACCCAACCTGGTTTTTTGCACTTTTTATCGGCACTGCACTCTCTATTTCTGCTCTGCCGGTTATTGCAAAAACGTTGCTTGATTTGAAAATATTTAAATCACACATCGGCTCGATTATTATTGCTGCTGCCATGTTCAATGACCTGATTGGTTGGATAATTTTTTCTGTTCTTTTGAGTTTAATTGGGGTAGGAGTTCAAAAATTTTCTCTCTTGTTCACAATAATTTATCTTTTTGTTTTCATCTTTGCAGCTTTAATACTTTTTAGACGAATTATTAGTAAGACAGTTGAAATTATTCAGAATAAATTTTCGAGTCCTGGGGCTATTTTGAACTTTATATTGGTGCTGGGATTTTTCTGTGCGGCTTTAACTGAATATATTGGTGTTCATGCAATTTTCGGTGCGTTCATCATCGGAATTGCAATTGGTGATTCGGTTCACCTAAAAGAGAAAACCCGCGAAATAATTCATCAGTTTGTCACTAACATTTTTGCTCCGTTGTTTTTTGTATCGATTGGATTGAAAGTAAATTTTATCACAAATTTTGATTTTGTTGTTGTGGTTGTGGTAGTGTTGCTTGCATTTGCCGGAAAAGTTATTGGCGGAAGTTTTGGGGCAAGATTGGGAGGTCTTTCAAAAAAAGAATCGCTGATAGTCGGTTTCGGAATGAATTCTCGTGGTGCAATGGAAATTATTCTCGGATTACTTGCTCTAGAAAACAATCTTATTCAGGAAGTTACCTTTGTTGCGCTGGTAATAATGGCTTTAATTACTTCATTATCAAGCGCACCGATTATGAATTATCTTCTGAAACGAAAAGAAGATTTTAACCTGAATAATTTACTGCTTTCAAAGAACTCGATTATTTCATATAACGGAAACAAAGAATCTGTAATTAATGAACTATCCAGTATTGCAGCAAAGAGCACAAAATTATCTTCACAGGAAATAGTTAAATCTGTTATGGAAAGAGAAGAACAGCTTGCAACCGGGATAGCAAATCATCTTGCAATTCCACACGCCAAGCTAAAAATTTCAAAACCATTTATCGCTTTTTGTAAACATCAATCCGGAGTGGATTTTGGTGCTGCAGATGGAATACCTGCACAATTTATTTTCCTGCTTTTAACTCCCGAAGATAAAAATGAACTTCAACTTAATCTGCTGGCAGAGATTGTTAAGAAATTTGATGACTTAGAGAAAGTTAAACAACTTCTGCCTATTGAGGATAAAAATAAACTGGTTGCGGAGATTAAAGCTTTATAGTCTGATCATCGGGAGATTTTATTATCAGAAAATAAGCATCCAGAGAACGTAATCAAGAATTAAAATAAGTGCAGCAGAAAGTACAAAGGAACGAATTGTAGATTGACCAACCCCTTCAGCGCCGCCTTCAGTCCTGAATCCAATGTGACAACCAAGAAGCGCAGTTACCCCACCAAAGAAAACTGTTTTCACCAGTCCTGCAATCAAATCGCTAAAGGCAAAAAATCTTTTCACCGAAGTAAAAAAAACAGCGAATGAAACCCCTAAAAAATAATTTGAAACAATAAACGCACCAGCAACTGCAATTGTATTTGCAAAAACCACAAGTAATGGCATCATTAAAACTGAAGCAAGGAACCTCGGCATTGCAAGATAACGAACAGGATTTATTGCCATTGTTTCCAAAGCATCAATTTGTTCGGTAACTTTCATCGTACCAAGCTCTGCAGCAATTGACGCGCCTACTCGTCCGGCAATAACTATTCCTGTTAACACAGGACCAAGCTCGGTGATTATTGCTCTGCTGGTTGCTCCACCAAGAAATGATAAAGGAGCAATTCCTTTCAGTTGATAAGCTGCCTGCCAGGCTGCAACCGCTCCTGTAAAAACTGCAATTATTAAAACAAGCGGAAGCGAGTTTACACCAATGTGTTCCATCTGGTATAAAATAATCTTACGACTTTTAGGGATGCTGACAAAGCTTTTTAATATTCCGATCAGGAGTATCGATACCTGTCCTATCTCTTCAAATAAATCGAGAGTCTTTTTTCCAATTTTTTGAAAAATTCTCAAAATCAAAGTGACCTCATTCTCATGTATTAAATTTAATAAAATAATCAGTAATTGATGTTTGAGTAAGAAATTAAATCGAATCAAATAAATGCCAATAATTGTCATCTGCCAAATAATTACCTATCTTTAATAAAAAGTATTTGTCTATGGTAATTCTTCGGAATTATTTGATTAGAAATAATATTTAAGGATTAAAAATGAAGAAAAACAAAAAATTGCAGAATTGGGTAAACGAAATTACTCAAATGTGCAAGCCAGATAAAGTTCACTGGTGTACTGGCTCGGAAGAAGAGTACAATTTGCTCGCTGATTTGCTGGTTCAAAATGGAACTTTTACAAAACTTAATGAAAAAATAAGACCAAATAGTTTTTGCGCACAATCTGATCCGGATGATGTCGCCAGGGTTGAAGACAGAACTTATATCTGTTCTTTATCGAAAGAAGATGCCGGACCAACCAATAATTGGGAAGAACCCGTAAAAATGAAATCAATTCTTCAAAATCTTTTCAATGGTTCTATGAAAGGAAGAACTATGTATGTAATTCCTTTCAGCATGGGACCTCTTGGATCAAATATTTCTTACATCGGCATACAACTTACCGATTCACCTTATGTTGTTTGCAACATGAAAATAATGACCAGAATTGGAGACAAAGTTCTCGAAGCTTTAGGCGAGGGTGATTTTGTTCACTGTCTTCATTCAGTTGGAGCGCCATTAGAGAAAAATCAAAAAGATGTGCCCTGGCCATGCAATAAAACGAAGTACATAGTTCACTTTCCTGAAGAAAAACAAATCTGGTCATACGGAAGCGGTTACGGAGGAAATGCTTTGCTTGGCAAAAAGTGTTTCGCACTTAGAATTGCATCTGTTATGGCAAAAGAAGAGGGCTGGCTTGCAGAACATATGTTGATCGTTGGAATAACTTCTCCCCAAGGTGATAAAAAATATATTGCAGCAGCATTTCCCAGTGCCTGCGGGAAAACTAATCTCGCAATGCTTACTCCAACTTTACCCGGCTGGAAAGTTGAGACTGTTGGCGATGACATTGCCTGGATGAAATTCGGAAGCGACGGAAGATTATATGCAATTAATCCCGAAGCAGGTTTTTTCGGAGTTGCACCGGGCACTTCGGAAACAACTAATCCAAATGCTATGAAAACAATGAATGAGAATTCAATATTTACAAATGTCGCTATTACTCCTGAAGGTGATGTTTGGTGGGAAGGGATGACAAATAAAAAACCACCATTACTTAAAAACTGGCTTGGACACGATTGGACACCTGAAAGTAACGAGAAGGCTGCACATCCAAACTCAAGATACACAATTCCGGCAAATCAATGCCCGACAATTGATCCCAATTGGGAAGATCCAAAAGGAGTTCCGATTTCTGCAATCTTATTCGGCGGACGAAGAGCCGATTTTATTCCCCTGGTTTTTCAGGCATTCAATTGGCAGCACGGAACTTTTCTCGGTTCAATTATTTCATCTGAAATCACTGCTGCCGCAGTTGGTAACTTTGGTAAAGTCAGGCACGATCCCTTTGCGATGCTTCCTTTCTGCGGTTATAACATGGGTGACTATTTTCAGCACTGGATCGATATTGGAAAGATGACCGATGCTGAAAAACTGCCAAAGATTTTCTACGTCAATTGGTTTAGAAAAGATGAAAATGGAAGATTCATCTGGCCCGGCTTCGGAGAAAACATTCGTGCAATAAAATGGATATTTGAAAGAATTGATAATAAACCGGATAACTTTGTTGAAAGTGCGATCGGAATTCTTCCGAAAGCTGATTCTCTAGATTTAACCGGACTTGAAATTTCGAATGAAAGTCTTCGTGAAATTCTGACTATTAAAAGAAACAAATGGATTGATGAAGTAACAAACATCAGAAATTATTATAAGATTTTTGGCGACAAGATGCCTTCAGCTTTAATCGATGAACTTGACAATCTTGAATCGCGGTTGAAGGTAAATCCCTGAGTTCTGCCGGTAAACAACTGCTTCTCATTCTGATAATGCATTTGAATTTAATAATTCATTATGAAACAGCACCCAATTGATTACAGTCAAGTAAAAAAATTAAAAAGGAATAAACTTTTTTTGCTGAATAAAAAGGTGAGTAGATAACTGCTTATATTTAACCTGAATAAAAGAATTACTTTTTCAGTTGTAAGTAGAATAATTATTTATTTAATTCAGGTTGTCAAACAACTTTTGAATTATAAAACTTTAGCATCATATTTGCTGATAACTAACCTGCGTAAAGTTATTATTTTGGAAGGATGCAAAATATTTCTCAAAACCCGGCAGGGAAAAAGAGCGAAGAGCTGCTTAAGATACTAAATGAAGCCCCTATAGGACTTCTTAGCTTCAACAGCAACTGGGAAATTGATTTTGTCAACGATAATTTTTTGAAGTTCGGGATTCTATATCAGTTCACTGCTGATTCAATAGTTGGGCTTAACCTTTTAGAACAAAATCTTTTCCCGGGGATCGATATTACAGATGAACTTTCTCAGCTTAAAGACGGCTTCTCATTCGAGAAGGAAATTAAGAATATCGTTTCTCCTTTACGAGGTGTAATTTCTCTTATCATAAAAGGCTCTCCGCTCTTTTCAGATAAAATTTTCAATGGCGGAATATTGCTGATTGAAGATTTAAGCGTGCTCAGCGAAACTAAGAATTTTGAGAGTGCAAAGTATCAGTATATCCGTAGTATTATCAGGGATACAGTAACTTTACTTATCATTGCATCAGAATCAGGTGATGTGAAATATGCCGATGGAAAGCTTCTCAAACTACTCCTGCCTAAAGATTATAAAGCCACGGGATTGAAACTTGATGATCTTTTCCCGGTTCAAACCAATGAACTTTTAAAGAAGAGTATTGAACTTGTTCAGCTTACCAACAACCCGATAAAAGTTAATTTCAATCTTAATGTAAACAATCTGGAGCAATCGCTCGAATGCACGCTCGAACCGCTGCCGGGGAAATCCGCTGAGCTAAAACTCATATCAATGTTATTTAAAGATCTGAGTGAAAGTATTAAACAGCAAAACAGATTCAAAGATGAAGTTAAAGAATTTGCATACTACCAGAAAATAAACGAGACAATCAATAACGCACTCTTCGCAGTTGATAACGAAGGAGCTGTTATTTACTGGGATAAAACATGCGAAAAACTTTTCACTTTAAAGAGTGAAGAAATAACCGGCAAATTCTTCGGAACAAAACTCAAGCTATTTGATCAGAACTATTTTAATAACATCACTGAAAATTTAAAGAAAGAGAAAATCTGGAAAGTAAACCTCAGTGTTTTCGGGGTTGGTAAAGAAAAAGAAATCTATGAAGCGCAATTCACAAGGGCAGATGAAAACACTATTCTTGTGCTGTGTTCGAATATAACTGACAGAAGCAACACCGAAAGTAAATTGAGGAATTCACTTGAAAAGTATCTTACTCTCGTTAATAAAGCTTCAGAGCTGATTTGCGTTCTTGATACAAGGGGATTGATCACTTATACGAATAACAAATTCATTAATGCATTAAAATTTTCCGAAGAAGAAATTTTTGAAAGAAACTTCAAATCATTGCTTGAGCCAAGGTTTCTTGAATTGCATCCGTTCGAAATAAAAAACTTTGACTCACCCGCCCCAAAGCAAGTCGAATTGACTTTATTATCAAAAAGAGGAAAGAAAATTAATTGTCTCGCAGAAATTATTCCTTTCTATTCTGAAACCAGACTTCATAAAGGATATTATTGCTTTTTAACCGACATTACTGAAAAGAAAGAAGCCGAAAACAACCTAGCACTTTTCCAGTCTGTGTTTGAAGCGGCAATTGATGGCGTTGCTGTTGTTTGGGATGGAAACATTCAAACAGCAAACAATTCTTTTGCAGAAATTTTCGGATACACATCAGGAAATGAACTCATAAATAAAGATCTGCTCGATCTTGTCTCAAACGAAGATATTCTTAAAGTAGCAGAATATTTAAGGCTGAAAGAAAAGAAAAAAGATGCTCCCGGCAGATTTGAATTTTTAGGAAAACGTAAGGACAAATCAGCATTTTATACTGAGCTTAGTGTTGCATCTTTTGAGAAAGAAGATAAAGTTTATCTTGTACTTGTAGCTCGCGATGTAACTGAGAGAAAAAGAGCACAAAAAGTTATTCGTGACTCAGAAGAAAAGTACCGCAATCTTACAGAAAATATTGACGACTTTCTTTACACTTTCGAGAGAATCGGAAACACTTTAAGACCGGTATTTTACACATCTGCAGTTGAAAAGATAACAGGTTATTCGCAAGCAGAGTTTTTAAGTGATTCCAGACTGATGATAAAAATCATTCACCCGGATGATATTTCTGAATTGAAGAAAAAACTTAGAACCTTTATTAAGAGCAAACTGCAGGCATCGGGTGAGTTTGAATTCAGGATTATTAACAAACACGGTAATGTAGTTTGGATAAGAAACAAAACCAACCTTATTAGAAGCAGCAGCGGGCAGATACAAAAATTGTACGGACTTGTTAGCGATATTACATCGAGAAAAAGAGCTGAAGATGAACTTAAAAAGTCAACTGATAACCTGGTAAAACTGAACGAAACAAAAGATAAGTTTCTTTCTATCGTTTCTCATGACCTGAGGACCCCATTCAGCTCATTACTGGGATTCACAGATTTTCTCCTTAACGACGAAGATCTTACTGAAGAAGAAAAGAAACAGTATGTCAGATACATTCAGGAATCCGCACGGTCGATGCTTTCACTTGTAAATTCATTGCTTGATTGGACAAGACTTCAAACCGGAAGAATAAGATTTGAACCGCAGCGCTACAAGGCATCACAAATTGTTGAAAGCACCATAAATTCATTAGCTGGTGCAGCAATGCAAAAGAGGATAAAATTATCATCCTCTGTAGATGAAAGCCATTATATTTTTGTTGATAAAAACCTGATCGCACAAGTATTAAACAACCTGATCTCGAATGCAATAAAATTTTCAAATGAAAAAGGTATGATAACAATCAGCTCAGGCCGGTCCGAAAATCCAAGATTCCTGGAATTTTCGGTTAAGGATACTGGCATAGGAATCAGACCGGAGAACCTTGATAAATTATTTAATGTAGGTGCAAAATTTACTACTGAAGGAACAGCCGGTGAAAAAGGCAGTGGCTTGGGTCTTTCTCTTGTTCAGGAGATAATAAATAAACATGGAGGAACAATCAGAGTAATCAGCGAATACGGAAAAGGTTCCGACTTCCGGTTTACACTTCCGGTTGCATCGGCTGAAATTTTACTCGTTGATAATAACAACACCGATAGGCTTCTATATTCAAAAATAATTAAAAATATTACACCGAATTACAATGTTGAAGTAGTCTCAAATGGAAGTGAGGCACTTGAAAGGGTCGCAGAAAGCATTCCCGCTTTAATAATCATTGAACACCAGCTTCCCGAAATGAGCGGTTATGAACTGGCATCGCAAATATTAAAATCTGAATCAGGAAATAAGCCATCAATAATTATTTTAAGCAGAAAACTTGACCGCAATACAATTGAAGAATATTCAAAACTTGGTATCGAATATATTTTCCAGAAACCTGTTAATTTAAGCAGCTTCAAGATTGCAGTTGAAAAATCTCTTTAAAGAAATTCAAATCTAATTTTTTTCATTTCATCAAAATCATTTTCTTCGTCTCTAAATAAACTTGTCCTGAGCCTGTCGAAAGATCACCTGCCTGAAGCTGATAGAAATATATACCGGATACCAGATCCCCGATACCGGATGATACATTAAATTCAACTTCATATTCAACGGCTGGTTCTTCTTCGTTTACAAGAGTAGTGACTTCCCTTCCGAGAATGTGGTAAACTTTTAACATAACAAGAAACATCTCACTTGTTCTATCTCCCTGATGAGAAGATAAATAGGATGAGGTTGGAATTGTAAACTTTATTTTTGTTGAGGAATTAAATGGATTGGGATGATTTGGGAATAACTCAAAATCTTGATCTCTGCTTAATAAAGATTCTTTTTCAATCATATTGCCTCTTACAGCAACTTCAAGTTGATTAGATTTATAATATGCTTCCTCAGGATTTTGAGTATCATCTATTGTAATAAAATAAAATACTTTATGTCCAGATGCCCCCCCATTTATCAACCACACGGATTCATCAATAAAGGAATTTTGATTTTTATTCAAAGGTGGCAGTCTAATCCACCCGGAGCCTTGATGTTTTCTCCATAGATAATAGTTATTAAATAAGTCCAGATTATGCTAATGATTCCAGGTAAGTTTGGGATGCCCATTGTAATTTTCATAATCAAGCCAGAGTTCAAAACAATCTACTTCCTGAGTGTTAAAAGGGACAATTGTATCATTTATTTCATTGAAACAGCCTTCCGATTCGTAATCACAATTTCCGTAAAAGAATTTATCACTAGTAACATCATATGTTATTTCCGTATCAACCCAATTTCCACAATGAAGAGTATTAATTATTATTTGACATTCTTTACCAGAAGAAAACAATTTATAGATACTTAAACCTAAACAACTTATGCCGTAATCATTCTCAAAATCAAAATAGATACTATAGTCATTTAAAGGATTGTAATTTGAAATATGTTTTGAGGCAATGACATGATTGAAAACACTGTTGTCTGAAGCAATAATCTGACCCCAATAATTTTGCGGATACTCTGGACAATTTATATAACACAAGGGGCTGTAAACAAGGCTGTACTCTTTCCCAGCCTCTAATGAAATATCAGCAGTTCCGCCAGGTTGGCAAATATTTATAAGGTGAATTCTTAATTCTCCGATCATCAATTCCTGCCCGGAAACATTTAAGTTCAGGATAATCAAAAGAAAATATTTTTTCATATTCCACCTCATTTTACACAATTAAAGTAATTCTTAACTCCAACCGTTCCAATATAAATTCTGCCATCTGAATTAATTGCTGGCGAGGTATAGCATTTACCTTCCATATCTAATGACCATTTCAGATTTCCATTATTATCAATATTTAATAATATTCCATCATCATTTGTTAAATAAATATTCCCTGCGCCATCACATACTATTGCAGAAGACGATTCTGAAGTCGGCGCGTAGAACAATTTACGCCACCTCTCGTTTCCTTTGTAATCCAACGATACAATTTCACTATTGGCAAGAAAAATATTGCCATCATAATCAATTGCAGGATCATTACCAACCGAATTAACGATATCATCATTAAAATATTTTATTTCACCGTTGAACGTCAAACATATCAAACCGAAGAACGGTAATTCGGATACTTCCTGAGTCCATAAATATATATTTCCTTGAAAATCTGTTGGGGGTATAAAACTGGATATGTTTTCACCATTATCAAATGACCAAAGAAATCCACCATTAATATCAATAGCAGACAAGGTGTTGCCTCTAACGGGCATTGAGAACCTTTTAAAGCCTTTGACATAGATAATTTTCCCGTCGGGCGAAAAAGTGATACTACCTGTAGTAAATCCCTGAAATCCATTACCATATTTTACTTGCCAAAGAACTTCTCCCAGAGGTGAAATGCAATAAAGAATACCATCCATACCGGTTATATAAAAATTTCCATCCTTACCTATGTTCACTCTACCAAGTGTGCCGATATTAAGATACTTCCGAAAATTAAGTCCCCCCCTTAGGTTGATTGAATACAAATACCCATTCGATGCAAATACATAAATATTATTTTGTGAATTGACTATTGGAGGGGTATGTGTTTCAAATGGATCCGGTATTAATGAATCACCTACTATCGGGAATTTCCAATTTACTATTCCTTTTGAAGATACTGAATACAAAAAAGTATTAGTATCTCCCGGTTCATTTCCAGAAATGAAAATAATTGTTGAGTCATTTGCAATCACAGGAGAAGTAAGGCTTGATGAATTCAATTCAGAAGATGGAATTTCTATTCTCCACTCTAATATACCTAATTGAGGCCCCAAGTATTTGCTCCGTCCATTACTTTGAGGATTCCCATGGTGCATCGGCCAGGGACTATCAGCTAAACTTGGCCAGGGTATGTCTTCCTGGTAACCCGGTGGTTTTGGTTCAGGAGATATCGGCTCGGTGGGATTACACGTCGTTAATGTGAATGAGATCAGAGAAACTGCTGCGGCTATGATTATTGAATAATATCTCTTTATTCCTTTTCCCATCTTTTTCTCCTGCTCAAAGAAGGTTTTTTC
>JACAFB010000035.1 GCA_013388545.1 Ignavibacteriaceae bacterium | reverse complement strand
TTCTCTGGAGATTAAAAGATAAGCCGTGGCGTTACAGTGAACTGAAGAAAAGCATCGGAAAGATTACTCACAAAATGCTTGCTCAGCAATTAAGAGAACTTGAAGAAGATGGTTTAATCAGCAGAAAAGTTTTTGCAAGCGTTCCGCCTAAAGTAGAATATTCTATAACTGAAAAGGGCAGAACAACAATACCAATAATTGAGAGTTTAAGAAAATGGGGAGAAGATTTTAAGGAAGATAAGATTTAGTAATAATATCCTATTGAAAAATAAAACAGCACATCGCCCCAACTGATTGGACTGTTTGGAAGGTTTCTTTTAAAGAGAAAACTCCTGCCCACAGAGAAATCTGCAGGACCAATTGGCGTATCAAAAGAGATAGTTCCTCCTATTCCATGCCGCAAGTCTCTGAATCTTATTTGTTCTTGAATTTCCCATGCAGAACCAAGGTCATAACGGGCAATCAAATATGTATCAAAGAATAATTGAAACGGGAACTTAAATCTGTATTCCACAGATGTTGTAAAAACCTGTCTTCCTCTGAATTCGTTTTCCCTCATGCCGAAGAACGATGATTGTCCGCCGATAGAATAAAGCTGGCTGACCGGCAGAGTCTTGTCTGCAAATCCCATTCTAATTCTTGGCGAAAGGGTATGAATATGGTTCAAGGTTATAAAGCTTTTATATTCTAAACCGATATTGGTAAAACCAATATCAGCACCTAAAATTTTTTGAGCCGATTCATAAAAACCAGAAAAGAATATACCTTTTTCCGGATAAGGATATTTATCATATGAATCCACCGTAGCACTTAATTTTAAGCTTGCTATTTTAACCCTCAGCGGGCTTTGCGGATTACCTCTTTTGTTTTTTATCTCATCAACCTGGTATTTGCCCTCTAAAATCAAGTTACCAAACTTTTCTACCTGCGTGCCGATTGCTATTGAAGTACCATAAAATATTTGCCTGTACTCTCCATTATCTATTCTCGAAAATCTGTTTTCTTTTTCAGTTGGATTATCGATGAACGTATTTACGTCATTAAATTTATAAAATGCATTAACCTTGTATGTAAGATAAGTATCAAAAATTCTGTTGGATTTATGTTCAATGATATACGCCCTGTTTCGAGTTCCCCCAAAAAGAATAAGGCCTAATTCGGTTCCGCTTCCAAAAAGATTTTCATCCCTGATATCCAAATTCAACTGTGCTTTGTTTTCATTATCTACCCTGAAACCGACTCGCAGCAGGCTAGAAGCTTTTTCAGTTACTTTTAAAACAACATTATTTTGGTTTTCTTTGCGGTCAAGGACAAGGGTCACATCCTGAAATAAGTTTGTTCCGCGTATATTTATTAGTCCCTTCTTTACATCATCAATTCTGAAAAAGTCTCCCTCTTTTAAGGGGAATTCTCTTTTAACTATATTTTCGCTTGTAAAAGCATTTCCTTCAACTATTATTCTGTTGATTTCCCCCTCTTCAAACATCAGGGAAAGCACGCCGTTTTCTGCGTTAAAAGCAACGTCTTTAAGTTCAGCAAGAGAAAAACCTTTTTTTCTATAAACATTTAAAATCTCAACAATCAATTCAACTACATCCCGTTGATAAAACGGACGATAACGAAAACGAGATGTCTTTTGCTCCAGATAATTGTTGTCGAGAAGAGTTACTCCTGAAAGAGTGATTTCTTTAATCAAGGGATAATGCTGTATAAAAATCTCAACTGTGCTCGAATCACCGTAATCAATAATTTCAGCACGTGCATTTTTGTATTTATACCTATCACAAATGTCATAAAGATCTTCAAGTATCTCTGCGCTTGAAACCGAATCTAGATTTCCATACCTGATGTTGAGAAACTCGTTGATAGGTTGTGGAGAAACAATGTTTACATTTTTTAAGAAGAACTCATTTCTGCGAAGATTTTTTTCATACAGGGAATCAATGCTGTGTTTGATTTTTCCGGCGAGTTCTGATGTATACTTATAGCCCGTATTGATTAGACTATCTATCCCGGTAAAATCAGTTGCTGATTTGCTGCCAAGATCGGGTTCCAGAACAAAGTCAGCAAGAGCCAGTTGGTCTTCATTTAATAATTTCATCGGGATGCTTACTACCTGATCGGCAACCGCCCAGGGAAGATCTAGTTCTTCTTCTTTTCTTAAGCTGCTAGTTGTGTTTACTGCAATAATAAAATCCGCTCCATAATCTGAGGCTATGTTAACAGGAATATTTGCAACAAGCCCTCCGTCAACCAATATCAGCGAATCAATTTTCATCGGCGATAGAATAAAGGAAACGCTTGAACTTGCTCTCATAGACTGGCTCAAAGATCCGTCATCCAAAATAACAGGGTTTCCGGTTACTAAATCTGTACAAACAGCTTTGAAGTGTGGAATAAGATCATTAAAACTTTCATTAACGTGAAGCGGGGCCTGAAGTGTAAGAAGGTTTAGATAATTTGAAAGCTTCTGCCCGTCGTTTATTGAGGTGGGGAGTAATGGTTTAAATCCCTCAAGCCTTAAACTAAAAACAGCTTTATCTTCTGTTACTTTCTGATCAACGAAAAGTTCTCTTCGGTTTTTTTCATTTCCAATTGATAAAAGACTGCCCCAGTCTGTATTTAGTGAAATAGAATCGAGCTCATTCAAAGAAAAGCCGGATGAATATAAACCCCCGACAATGCTTCCCATGCTTGTTCCAATGATAAGATCAGGACTTATTCCATTCTCTTCAAGTGCCCGAAGGATACCAAGCTGTGCTAAACCACGCGCTCCGCCGCCACTTAGGGCTAATGCAACCATTGGTTTTTGAAATGGAATTCTCTCGCTTAAACCATACGGCAATTCCTGAATTCTGTATTCAGTTGAAATAATTCTTGTTGTTTGCGAAAAGGCGGATGGAATTAAAATTATGATAGAAAGAACTAATATTTTTATTAGCCGAAGCATATCATGCTTTTCAATAGTAAAGATTTTTTCGTCAGAAAATTTTTAACGGCCTTTTTTCTTCTGCTGAGTTTTAGCTTGCTGCTCAGCGGCTTCCATAAGTCTTGCCATAAATCCTTTTGATTTTGAAGGATCTTTTACCGGCTCCAGAACCATATCCGAATGTGTGTGGTTTATATAGTACTGCTGAGCGATCGAAAAAACGTTAAACATAAAATAATAAAGATTCAGACCCGAAGGAAAAGTCATAAATAAAAGCGTAAGCATCACCGGCATCATATAAATAAGAGCTTGCTGCTTGGGGTCTTTAACGCTCATCTTCTGCTGAACAAAAGTTGTAATTCCCATAAGCAAAGCTAATCCGCTGATTTGCTGAACTCCGAACAAAGGCAAACTAAATCCAAGATCAAGTATTACATCAGGGCGTGAAAGATCAGTAATCCACCAGAAAAAGGGTTGATTTCTCAATTCGATTGCTGCCTGAAATAATCCCCATAGTGCAATGAATATTGGCATCTGCAGAAGTATCGGGAAACATCCTCCCGCCGGATTAATTCCGTAAGTTGAATAAAGCTTCATGGTTTCTTTATTCATCTTTTGCGGGTCTTCTTTATACTTTTCTTTTATCTCATTTATTTTCGGCTGAAGCAGTTGCATTTTTTTCATTGACTGCATGCTTTTCTTAGTTAAAGGATAAAGCACAATTTTTATTATCAATGAAAAAACAATGATCACAATTCCGTAATTAGGAATGAAAGTATGTAGAAAATTGAACAACGGGAGAAGAACAAACTCGGCAATCGGACGAACAATAAACTTAAGACCAAAAAAGCTTCCAAAGTCTACTATCTTTTGCAGGTTTCGGTTATATGATTGAAGAATATGGTATTCAATTGGGCCTATATATAAATTAAAATTTTTCTTTTCGTAAGATTCATTCTTAAATGGAACTATAAGTCTTGCCTCATAAAATTCTTTTACACCGCTGTTCGGAGCCGCAATGCGATATCCTTCTATGTATGCACCCTCAACGTCAGATGGGTTATCTGGAATTATTATTGACGCGAAGTATTTGTTTCTTACAGCTATCCAATCTATTCTTCCGTTAAAATCGTTAGCCACCTTTTCTCCGATACCCGAGGCATCTACAATTACCTGCTCATCACCATAAAATACACTTGCGTTAGAATAATTAGCTTCATCAACAGAGTTGTTTTCAACAAAACGAATTCCGTTGCTCCAGACCAGATCATAAGTGTTGTTGCTTATAAGATCATTCATTCCGGAAAGTTCGATGCTTGTGTTAATGTTGTACTTATCGCCGTAAAAACTGTAAACCTTTTTTATGAACTTTCCGGCAGATATTTCAAAAGTAAATGATATAGATAAAGAATCTTTTGGAGAAACCAGGTAGAAAGAAGTTGCTTTATCAGAACTAAAAATCAGATCCGATGTGTTGATTTTTTTACCCTCGGATGAAACGAAAGAAATATCGTATGTTCCTCCTTTTGAATAATTGATCAGCTGAACAAAGGTTGGCTTTCTTTCTGCTGCAGGCTTCTCCGTATCATACCAATTATTGAATTCCTTCAGAAAAACCTTTCTTAAATTAGCTCCTCTGGTAGATAATTCGATAATTGATTTTTCTGTTTCGACAACAATTACTTTTTCCTGTTGATTTTTGTTCTGAAACAATCCGCTGCTTAAAGTATCGCCGGCCGGAGGAGTAGTTTCTTCTTTTTTAGTTTCATCTTTTTGATTTTTTTTATCAACAAGAGTTGTATCAACTTGTTTTTTTTCAGAGACCGGCTGTGGCGGTGGAGTTGTGATATACAGCCAAAGTACAACAATAATTCCAATAAGTATGAAAGCTATAACAGTTTGTCTATCCATAATTCGTTCCTGATTATACGGGGTCGTAGCCGCCTTTATTGAAAGGGTTACACCTGATTATTCTCCAAATTGACTTAAGACTGCCTTTTATTATCCCGTATTTACTTAATGCCTGAACAGCATATTCTGAGCAGGAAGGATAAAAACGGCACGATGGAGGAAGAATCGGTGAAATAAATTTTTGATACAATTTAATTAAATAGATCAGTGCATGTTTCAATTTATATTATCTCTGATTTTTAACATCAACTCAAGAACCGAATATTTTATCTCATTAAGGCTGACTTTCTTAAAAACACCTTGATTTACAAAGTTCGGAGCGAGTACCAACATTAAAGAAATTTTTTTTTCTTCTATAGAGTTTTTAAGTAGAAATTTGTTTTCTCTGTAAACTTGTCTCAGTAATCTCTTAACTCGATTCCTCCAAACAGCTGTCCCGCTTTTTTTAGAAATTGCAACTGCAAATTTTGCATTTGGGTTTTCAGAATTATTAAGAACTAAATAGTGAGCTTTAATTTTTTTATCAAAAGAAAGAAGCGTATTTCCATTTTTAAATATTAGATCAAGTTCCTTTTTACTTTTTATTCTTTCGCTTCCGGGAGAAAAAAAAGAGTTCAAGACTTTTATTTCTCGTCACTTACAGTGAGTTTCTTTCGTCCTTTGGCTCTTCTTCTTGAAAGAACCTTACGGCCGTTTTTGGTTTTCATTCTTTCTCTAAAGCCATGCTTGTTTTTTCTTTTCCTGTTGCTTGGCTGAAATGTGCGTTTCATTAATAACTCCTTACATTAAAAAGGTTGTAAAATTATAAATTAATGCCTTAATATACAAGGAATTTAGCTTCGCTTCTATAATGAATAATTTAAAGAGTTCTGTCTAAATTCTTCATATCAAGATTAATTTGGAATGAAAACTATTAGTAACTATTTTTTCTTGCGCTCAGGACAGTATAACCGCGGTTAATATCTTGTGGATAACTCGGTTTTGTGAAAACGTTTCACAATTTCGGTGTCGGTAAAAATGACGGGGTATTTACATTTTTTTGTTAGAATTCTTGAAAATATGGTTGTTAACTTATTCTAATTTAACGGGTTAAATTGCTACCGGTGATGTTAATAACTTGTTAATTGCGGTGTTTCAAAAGAAAAATTTAACAATATTTCAATTATTAAATGCTTGTATCTTAATTAGAATTTTGTGGATAAACTAAAATTGTACCAACAAGAAAATCATTCGGCTAAAACGATTTTTGATGCTAATTCTGCATGGAAAGAATGCTTAGGTATAATAAAGCAGAATGTAACACAAATGACTTATAATACCTGGTTTTTACCAATAAAACCCGTTGAATTCTTAAATAATGTTTTAAGAGTGCAGTTACCAAGTCAATTTTTTTGGGAATGGGTTGATGAACATTACAATACCTTAATAAACAAAACTATCAGGGATGTTTTGGGGCCAAACGTCAAGTTGACGTACCTTATTGCCGAAGATGTTGAAGCTCAGGAACCAGACTATACTGACCATTCAAAAAAAACAAACGGGAATAAAATTTCAATTCAGCCGAAACCTTCTTTTGAAAACTTTTTGAATTCTAGATACACTTTTGAAAATTTCATAAAGGGAGAAGGAAATCAGCTTGCCAGTGCTGCTGCTGGTGCGATTGCTGACAATCCTGGCGGAACATCTTTTAATCCATTCTTTGTTTACGGAGGTGTTGGACTTGGTAAAACTCATCTAATACAAGCTATAGGAAATAAAATTGCCCGCAATTTTCCCGAAAAGAAAGTAATTTATCTTTCTGCGGACAGTTTTACTGTTGAGTTTGTCGAGTCAATTCAATCAAACAGAGTTAATGAATTTTCTTCTTTTTATAGGAGTATGGATGTTCTTATAATTGATGATATACAATTTCTTATCGGTAAAGAAAAAACACAGGATCTCTTCTTTCACATTTTTAATACTCTTCATCAATCAAAAAAGCAGATAATTCTTTCCAGCGATAAGCCTCCGAAAGAATTAAAGGGACTTGATGAAAGATTAATTTCTAGATTTCAATGGGGATTGACCGCCGATATCCAGCCGCCGGAACTTGAAATGAGAATTGCCATTCTGAAACGAAAAGCCGATGATTACGGAATGTCCGCTCCCCAAGATATAATTGAATACATCGCAAGCAATATTACTTCTAATATCCGGGAGCTAGAAGGCTGTCTTATTAAGTTGCTCGCAAATGCTTCTTTAAATTCAAAAGAAATAACCCTGGAGCTGGCAAAAAAAACTGTTAGGGAAATTGCTACAGACAGAAAAGTAAACATAACTATAGAAGGAATCACAAAAGTAGTATGTGACTATCTTGGAGTTGCAGAAAACAAGATTCGCGATAAAACCAGAAAAAAAGAAATTGTTCTGGCCCGGCAGATTGCAATGTATTTCTCGAAAGAGTTAACAAAATCTTCGTTAAAAACAATCGGGTTGCATTTCGGAGGCAGGGATCATTCGACTGTTATTCACGCCTGCTCTGCAATTGAAGAGGCCAAGCTGAAAGACAAATCATTAATTGAAATCCTTTCTAACATAAAGAATCAGATAGAAATCAACTCTCCATAATGTGAGTTTAATGTGGATAATTTAAAACAACTTGTTAATTACCCGAGTATTACCCACACATTTTTTATCAACTCAATTTTATTTTCATAATATTCACAGGCGTTTCCTTCTTTTCCGTTATCCTGAATATATAATTAAAAGGTTTTATAAGGATATTAACATATTAACAGAATTATTAAGATTATTTATTTAAATACTTATACAAAAAATTATATAATTATAATGTTAGTTAATTCTAAAGAGAATAAATAAAATTATTGCTTATTAGTGAGTTAAGTTCTAATTTACATCAAAGAAATGTTGAAAAATTAATTTGATCAAAAATGAAGAAATTTATTCAAGTATTTGCTTTAATTGGGTTGTCTCTCTTTTTTAACAGCTGCTCCACCTCGGTTGACAATTCCATAACCTTTAAAAATCTTGCTTCAAATACTGTATATGTTAATTTCCGAGCTGAATTGATAACTGTTGCTGCCGGCAAAACAGTCATCGTGAAGGAAATTCCAAAGGGAAAATATACTTACTCCACAACTTACCAGATTCCCGCAGGCACTACTGAATCAAGAGCCGAAGGAGCAGTTTCAGGAGAATTAGACATTCAGGCAGGAACTAAAGTGCTGATTGTTTATTCAAGCTCATTTATTAATGGTGTTTATGTGCTCAGCGCTACTATCTCTTATTCCGATGATCAAACCGGAGAGCAACAGCCAATAGCGCCTTAGTTTCTGGTAATTGTTAATTGAGGGGGATTTAACAATCACAATAATTATTCTTATTTAACACACCAAACAATCGTTTTAATGATTGAGATTACACGCTTTTTTTTGTATTTTTACCTGATTTTATAGGAGATTCTTCAAATGCAATTTAAGCTTAACAGTAAAAGCCTTGAAAAGCTTTTATCGAGGATAATTCCTGCTGTTCCAACACGTACCCCAATGCCTGTTTTAGAAAACTTTTTATTTAATATAGAAGACGGCCTGCTAACCGTTTGTGCTACGGATCTTGAAATCTCATTAAGATCTTCAGTTAATGTACCCGCAGATGAAAATATAAAAATGGTGATACCAGCCAGGCTTCTTTATGATGTAATTAGATCTTTGGGAGATACACAAATTAATTTTATTACTGATGGCAATTCAAAACTAAAATTATCTACTGATTATGGTTCATATAATATAGGCTATTCTTCTGCCGAAGATTTTCCTGAAATACCAACAGTTCAAAAAGATAAAGAGATTACCATAAAAGGTAGTGAACTGAAAAAAGCAATAGATCAAACGGCATTCGCAATGAGTAAAGAAGATATGCGGCCGGCAATGACAGGGACTTTATTTGAGTTTACAGAGGATGGTTTAAAATTCGTAACTACCGATGGCCATAGACTGGTTAGATTTATTAATAAGAGATTAATATCTAAAACGGCAGAGCAGTACATAATTCCCGAGAGAGCAATTTCAGTTCTTTCTAAACAGCTTGGTGAATCTGATGTAAAAGTTTATCTGAGCAAAACGTTTGTCTCATTTCAGATTGGCGACCTGGAATTTATCACCAGGCTTATTGGAGAGAAATATCCGGCTTATGGAAGTGTAATACCCCTCGAAAACGAAAATATCCTTAAGTTAAAAAGAGACGATATTCAATCGACTATTAAAAGAATGATTTTATTTTCTTCTTCTAATTCAAAACAGGTTAAGTTTTCTATCGGAAAGAACAAACTTGAAGTTTCGGCAGAAGATATTGATCACGGCTCTAGTGCTGTAGAAACAGTTAGTTGCGAGTATAAAGGCGAACCGATGGATATTGGCTTTAATACTGTTTATGTAAATGATATAATCAGCCACGTTGATGATGATGAGGTAATTATAAAGCTTCATTCGCCAACAAAAGCATGTATAGTTGAACCCGCAAAACAATCTGAAAATGAAGATCTGATGTTGCTGCTTATGCCAGTGCGGTTGAATAGTTAATAATTATGTTGTCCTCTATACGTTTACAAAATTTCAGAAGGCACACCTCTTTAAACTTAAATTTCTCCGACAAGCTTAACTTTATTGTTGGAGGAAACGGACAGGGCAAGACTTCTATCCTTGAAGCAATTTATTACCTTTGCACAACCAGGGGACTAAATTCAAAATCAGATATCGAAGTGTTAAAGTTTGATGAAGATAGTTTTGAAATCGAAGCGACATTTGAAAACTTAAGTAAAGATTCCGTAAGAATTTTTTTTACCCGGGCTGATAGTAAAAAATTTTATTTTTTGAATAACAAACAGGTAAACAAATCTTCGGAGATAATAGGAAAGTTTCCTGTTGTGGTTCTTACCCCGGCTGATCATTCAATTACCCAGGGTTCTCCTTCAGAAAGAAGAAGATTTATTGACTCGGTTTTATCACAGGCAAGCAGAATTTATCTTAATTCACTTATCGACTATAATAAAACCTTAAAGCAACGGGCTTCTCTGCTAAATTTATTCAGGGAAAAGAAAACACGAAACCTGCTGACTGAAATTGATGCCTGGACGGAAAAGCTTGTTATCTCGGGAGTGGAGTTGATAAAACAACGAACCAGGTTTATTGTTGAATTCAATAAATATATTTCTGATTCATACTCCAAAGTAATGAACGGAGAAGAAACTCCAGAAATTATTTATTCATCCAACATTCAGGAAACAGAAGCACCGCTCGAAAAATCTTTTTTTGAATTACTTAACATCAAAAAAGAAGAGGAGATCAAAAAAGCGGTTAACCTTGTTGGTCCTCACAGGGATGATTTCATATTTAAAGTGAATAGCATAAATCTGAAGACGTTTGGCTCACAGGGACAGCATAAAACCTTTCAGGCGGCTCTTAAGTTTGCTGAGTTTTTTTATTTAAAGGAAATGACAGGCAGCACTCCAATTTTTCTTCTTGATGATGTTTTTGGCGAGCTTGATTCAAACCGAGCAAAAAAAATAAGCGAATACCTGAGAACTGTTGGTCAGGCATTTATTACTGTTACCGACTTTGCAAACTTTTCTTTTATTGAAAGAGAAAAATCAGATGTTTTTGTTAACCTGAATAACAGAAGTCTTATTTATGCCTGATAAATTCATAAGCATTTTAGATGCGCTAAATACTAATCCCGAACTCAGACGGGTTAAGCAAATAATTCAATCATCCGATGTGGTAGTACGTTTTTCGGAAATATTTCCGGAATTGGAAAAAATAGCTGTCCCCGTTAAAGTAGATAGAAAGATTTTATTCATAAAAGTCGAAAATTCAGTTTGGCGAAACGAACTGAAGTTTATGGAACAAAGAATGGTAGAGAAAATAAATGATTTCTTTAAAGGACAAAGAATCAAATCAATTAAGTTTTTATTCTGATAAAGGTTAATAAAGAATGAGCAAAGCGATAGAAAAAAACAAAAACGAGTACAGCGCGAAAAATATAAATGTACTTAAAGGGCTTGAAGCTGTACGAAAACGACCCGCAATGTACATCGGTGATGTCAGTTCACGCGGTCTTCATCATTTGATAAATGAAGTAGTTGACAACAGCATAGATGAAGCACTTGCCGGTTATAACGACCGCGTCTTGGTTACTTTGAACAAAGACGGCAGCGTAACCGTGGAAGATAGGGGACGAGGAATTCCCGTAGACCTGCACCCGGTGGAAAAAAGATCTGCTCTTGAAGTTGTAATGACGGTTTTGCATGCCGGAGGAAAATTCGATAAGAGTTCTTACAAAGTATCGGGTGGACTTCATGGAGTCGGCGTCTCTGTTGTGAACGCTCTCTCTGAAGTTCTTAAAGCTGAAGTAAGAAGAGACGGCAAAATTTATTTTCAGGAGTACAGAAAAGGAGTTCCTGTCGATAAAGTAAAACAAATAGGTACTTACAAGGGCGATCAAACAGGCACAAAAATTAATTTTCTTCCCGACAGCACAATCTTTAAAACAACCAAGTTCAATTTTGAAACTGTTGCCGAAAGACTTCGGGAGCTGGCTTATCTTAATAAAGAAGTAACAATGACACTTAAAGATGAAGCGGAAGGGATAGAAGAGTCATATAAGTTTAAAGGCGGTCTGATAGATTTTGTGAAATACCTTGATGAACAAAGACAAGCGCTGCACAAACCCATTTACATTGAAGGAGAGCGCGATAATACTCCTGTCGAAATTGCTTTTGAATACAGCGACTCATATTCTGAAAACGTTCACAGCTATGTAAATAATATAAATACTATAGAGGGCGGAACGCACCTTGTCGGTTTTAGAACAGCATTGACAAGAACGTTTAACAATTATGCTTATAAGAATGGACTGATTAAAGAAAACAGCAAAATAACTTTGACCGGTGATGATTTCCGCGAAGGTTTAACAGCAGTTATTTCAGTGAAAGTTATGGAGCCTCAGTTTGAAGGACAAACTAAAACAAAGCTTGGTAACAGCGAAGTAAAATCTATAGTTGAAACAATTGTGGGCGAAAAGCTTTCAGAATACCTTGAAGAAAATCCCTCCATCGGGAAAAAAATAATTGAGAAATGTATGCGAGCTGCAGAGGCCCGTGAAGCCGCACGAAAAGCACGTGATCTTATCAGGAGAAAAAACGCACTCGACTCTCTTCATCTTCCCGGTAAACTAGCTGACTGCTCGATAAACGATCCGGAGCATTGTGAAATTTATATTGTCGAAGGAGATTCGGCCGGAGGTTCAGCAAAGCAGGGAAGAGACAGAAGATTTCAGGCAATTCTGCCAATTAAAGGAAAAATTCTGAATGTTGAAAAAGCAAAGATCAATAAGATCCTTGAAAACCAGGAAATACAAGCTATAATTTCTGCTATAGGGGCAGGACTTGGAGAAGACTTTGATCCTTCTAAATCAAGATATGGGAAAATAATTTTAATGACAGATGCCGATGTTGATGGTTCACATATCCGGACACTGCTGCTTACCTTTCTATATCGGCATATGAAAGAGCTCATCACGGTTGGAAAGGTTTTTATTGCTCAGCCACCGCTATATAAAATCAAAAAAGGAAAAGAAGAAGTTTATGCTTATGATGATAACGAGCGCGACTCAATAATAAAGCGAATGAAATCAGAAAGTAAAACAAAAAAAGAAGAAGTTGTTGAAGAAGTTCCTAAGCTAGCTGATACTATCAATCCGAAAGGAATTTTAATATCAAGGTATAAAGGCCTCGGAGAAATGAATCCCGAGCAGCTCTGGCAAACAACAATGAATCCCGAAACACGGACAGTCCTTCAGGTAAGTATAGAGAGTGCCGCCGCAGCCGATAAAATATTCGAGACTTTAATGGGAGATGAAGTTGAACCCCGACGAGAGTTTATTGAAAAGCATGCCAAATATGCAAACCTGGATGTTTAAATAGTTTTAATAGAATTTTTATAAGGTCCATAAAATAATGACTACGATTTTTGAAAAAGTCCAGCCCGTAACCATCGAAGAGGAAATGAAGTCCTCTTACATAGATTATGCAATGAGTGTTATCGTTGCAAGAGCGCTTCCCGACGTTCGCGATGGCCTGAAACCAGTTCACAGAAGAGTTTTATTCGGAATGCATGAGCTGGGACTTCCACACAACAGACCATATAAAAAATCTGCAAGAATTGTCGGAGAAGTTCTCGGTAAATATCATCCTCATGGTGACAGCGCAGTTTATGACACAATGGTGAGAATGGTTCAGGATTTTTCTCTGCGCTATCCGCTTGTTGATGGTCAGGGTAATTTCGGCTCTATTGACGGAGATTCTCCTGCAGCAATGCGTTACACTGAAGCAAGGCTTGCACGCATTGCTGACGAGATGCTTCGCGATCTTGATAAAAATACGGTTGAATTCGGGACAAACTTTGATGAATCCCTGCAGGAACCTCTTGTGCTTCCGTCATATCTTCCAAACCTGCTAGTCAACGGTGCAAGCGGAATTGCAGTCGGCATGGCAACAAATATTCCCCCACACAATTTGAATGAGGTAATTGATGGACTTGTTCACCTGATTGAAAATCCGAAATCAAAACCGGAGGATCTGATAAAATTTGTAAAAGCACCTGATTTTCCTACCGGTGGAATAATTTACGGTTACGAGGGCGTTCGCGAAGCATATCTTCAGGGAAGAGGAAGAATTGTAATTCGCGCAAAAGCAAATATCGAAACCCTTAAGAACGACAGGGAGAACATTGTTATTACAGAAATTCCCTACCAGGTTAATAAATCCGCTCTGATTGAAAAGATTGCAGATCTTGTTCGAGAAGGAAAAATTAATGACATTTCAAACATCCGGGATGAATCTGACAGAGACGGATTAAGATTAGTAATTGAACTAAAGCGTGATGCCCAGCCGACCATCGTGCTGAATCAGCTCTTTAAACACACCCAGATGCAGGTAACATTCGGCGTAATTATGCTCGCCCTTGTTCATGGAGTTCCTAAAGTTCTTAACCTTCAGGAAATGATGCAGCACTTCCTCGATCACAGAATGGATGTGCTTGTTCGCAGAACCAAATTTGAACTCGATGCGGCAGAAAAAAGAGCTCACATCCTTGAGGGTTATATTATTGCGCTCGATAATATCGATGCGGTTATAGAAACCATTAAAAAGTCGAAAGATGTTGAGACTGCAAAAGTAAATTTAATGAAGAAATTCAAGTTGAGCGAAGTGCAGGCAAAAGCAATTCTGGATATGCGTTTGCAGCGGCTTACGGGTCTTGAGCGTAAAAAGATAGAAGACGAATACAAAGAAACCATAAAACTTATTGAACGTTTAAGAGGAATCCTTGAAAGTGAAAAGAAACGCAAACAGATTATTAAAGAAGAACTGATTCAGCTTAAAGATAAGTACGGTGATGAACGAAGAACAGAAATAATAAAAGACTATAAAGAATTTTCTCTTGAAGATATAATTGCGGAAGAAGATGTAGTTGTTACAATATCTCACCAGGGATTTATTAAACGCTTTCCTGTAAGCGGGTACAGAAGGCAGGGGCGCGGAGGCAAAGGTGTTACCGGTGCAGGAACAAAAGAAGATGATTTTATCGAACATATGTTCGTTGCCTCTACGCATCAGTATATTTTATTCTTTACTGACAAAGGAAGGTGCTACTGGCTTAAAGTTCATGAAATTCCGGAAGGCGGAAGAACCGCAAGGGGCCGATCAATTATTAACCTGCTTGAAAAAGAAAAAGAAGAAAACATTACTGCATTTGTAGCTGTAAAAGAATTTCGCGATGATCAGTATCTGATAATGGTAACCGAAAAAGGAACGGTTAAAAAAACAGTTCTGTCGGCTTATGGAAATGTCCGCAAGGGTGGAATAAATGCAATAAACCTTGTTGATAAAGACCGGCTTATTGAGGTTAAAATGACAGACGGGAAAAACGATATCGTAATAGGAACAAGAAATGGTTTTGCAATTCGTTTTAACGAAAAAGACGTGCGGGATATGGGAAGAACAGCAACGGGTGTCCGCGGTGTTCGTATCGGAAAAGGCGATAGAGTTGTTGGATTGCTTGTCATTCGACATCCTCAGACCAGCGTGCTGGTAGTTACTGAAAAAGGCTTTGGCAAACGCTCTGATATAAATGATTACCGGATTACACGCAGAGGCGGCAAGGGAGTTATTACTGTAAAAACCACGGACAAAGTTGGAAAGATGATAGCTATGATGGAAGTTGTGGATAAAGACGAACTTGTGATTATCTCAACACAGGGAATGGTAATAAGACAAAGTGTTAAAGATATCAGGGTAATGGGAAGAAACACACAGGGTGTTCGGGTAATAAGACTCAATGATGGAGATTCTATTGCCGATATTGCCAGAATTATTCCCGAAGAGGAAGAGGTTTAAGCTTCCTTTTTATTGCCTGGAAAACTTCTATAAAAGATTAGGAATGTTTGCCGCTTTGCTCTGAGTAAAGACGAGCAGGTAAACGTATGGATGTCGAAGATCAGAAAAAAAGAATGCTGATATCAAAACTCAACGGTTACCCCAACCACAGGCAGCGTTTGAAATTGGAGAACATCTTCAACAGTTCCGTCATCATTGTACTGGTAACTCCAGATATTATCCCTGTTGTAGATATTAACAATATCAAAAAATATTACGAACGACCAGTTATCAAAAGCAAATCTTTTATCGATGCGAAGATCAAGCCGGTTGTAAGCAGGATACCTGCTTGAATTCAATTCAGATCTTTCTTCAACCAGCCACTTTTGATATTCGGGATAGTAAACCGGTGAAGTATACGGCCTGCCGCCGAGGTATCTGAATTTAAGACTAACCTCAAACTCATCGGAAGGAAACAGAGGGAACCATGAAACCACGTGAAACCACCATCGGGATTTCAAATCTTTGTACCAATCATGCTGAGAAAATTTATAACGATAACCGGCAATAAGGGTAAGAATATGACGGTAATCGTAATCCCAGTTGTAATATTGATTACTGCGGACATCAAGCGCTCTTGCTACCGAATAAGAATAGCTGACGATTGCTGAAAAATTTTCTACCAGTTTTTTCTGAAGGAACAGCTCTACTCCGCGGGTGTATCCTTTGCCAAGATTAAGGTAAGTTCCATCATCAAAATCAAGTGGATCGGGTGTTGTAAGAACCTGTTTGACCGGAACATCAAAATATTTTTTACTGTAAGCCTCAACAACAAGCCTGATATCTTCTCTGAATAAATGATCAATTCCAATAACAAACTGTTCATTGAACTTGTTATCAAGCATATTATTCCGTTCGTTTGCAGCAAGCTCAACATAAGACGGCGACTGATAATGTAGTCCGTATGCAAAATTCAGAGAGGTGTTTGAAGAGAAAAAATAAGATAAGCCGGCTCTTGGTGAAAAGGATTGAAAGCGGTTGAAATCAAAATAGTCGTATCTTAATCCGGCCGTAACTCTGAAGCTTCTGAGAAAATCAAATGTTAGCTGAGCATAGCCGCCGAGCTTATGTGAGTTAACCATTTGATCAACTCTATATTCGGGGTAGATTCTTTCGATATCAATAATTGAATCCGGATTTGAGGGATTATAGAGAAAGAGGGTATCCTGATCGCCAAGAATATCATAATCGAATCGCACGTTTTTATAAATTCCACCAAAACTAAGTTCAAGACCTTTTTGAATCTGGTAAGTGAAATCAGTTTTTAAGGCTATTTCCCTTTCTTTGGATGTGTTTGTAAAAAAAACATCTCTGCCCGGCATATCATAAACCTCAACGAAAAAATTACTTTGAACGGCAGAAAGGGTTGTTAGTGAATACAAATTATTAGTCCATAAGGATCGAAGAGTTAAGCCGGCGATCCATTGGGAGCCCTTAGAATCAACATTTTCCGCACCTCTTCCATATCCCGCTTCTTCCTCGCCTTCAATATTAATATCATCGCCGCCATACACACCATTCAAAAGAAGAGTTTGGTTTTTACTCAGATTGAAAGTCATTTTGGTTTGAGCGTTATAATAATTTGGGACAGCGGTTAAACCGGTTGAAGAAATTATTAAGTCAAGATAACTTTTCCGTGCTGAAAAAATATAGCTTCCTATATTTCCGATTGGACCCTCAAACAAAGCACCTGCACCCGACATGCCGATTGATCCTTCGCCCCTAAACTTTTCAAACGAACCATTTCTTAAAGTTATATTCATTACAGAAGAAGCTTTATCGCCGTAGATTGAAGAGAAAGCCCCCGCATAAAAATCTATGCTGTTGACCATGTAACTATTCAGAAGATTTATCGGACCGCCGCCTGCTCCCTGAACGGCGAAGTGATTAGGATTGGGAATTTCAATATTATCCATGAGAAATAGATTTTCACCCGGAATTCCGCCGCGGACGATAATTTCGTTGTACTGATCTGCGCCCGAAGTAACCGATGGTAAAGCCTGTACTACTCTTTGTATATCAACAAGATCTCCCGGGCTTCTTCTGATCTCTTCGAAGTCCATTGTTCTTGTGCTGACGATTGCTTCAGGAGATTTTTCAAAGTAACTGCCGGTAATTTCAATTTCACCACTTTGAAGGACATCCTCTTCCATTTTTATTTCAAGAACAGTTGTTCTGTTTGGACTTACAATGACGTTGCTCTTTTTGATTGTTTTATATCCAAGATAACTTATTGTTAAGTTATAGCTGCCGGGAGAGAGTCCTGATATGCTAAAATTTCCTTCGATATCTGTTGATGCGCCGGAAGCAGTGTTATCTACCGAAACATTAGCTCCTATAAGCGGCTGAAGAGTTCGGGAGTCTAATACAATACCGGAGATTTTTCCTGAACTTTCATAAGCAGAGAGCCTCAAAGAGAATAAGAAAAGAAAAATTAAAAAGTTTAAGGCGATGATTCGAGAAGTTTTCATTAATTCGTGCCATAAAAATTTCCGTGATAACCAAACAAAACAGGCTGTGGAATTTCGGCACGGGCAATTTCACTGAAAGACTCAGCATCAAGAACAAGAAGGAATGAGTTCCCCTTATTCTCGTCAAGTACAACTGACAAAATCACTCCATCATCTTCTTTGCTGGCGCTGGGTTTTTTAACAAATACCGGTTCGCCCGGCCAGCACCCGTCTGCAAACCATGTTTTTGATAGGCCGGATTGAATATCGCTTTTTACTATTTGGTCGTAAAAGCTGTTTTTGCTTTTCGAACTGATTCCCACAGCATAAATGAATCTGTAATCTTTGCTCATATTCAATTCGTCATAATCAAACCTCGGTAATTCAATTCCCTCATCAGACAAACGGGAATAATCAACAGACTCTCTATTGTTTAGATTAATTCTATATCTGCGGATTTCGCCGCCGGGAAGTTTGTTCTCTTCAGATTTTATTTTATCAAGATAAAATGATTCTATAATACCTGGGTCAGGATATGCTGCAATATCAAAGAACAATTCATTATCAACTTCAAAGGCATTTATATGATGAAAAGCAAAGAAGGCATCCGTTATTTCTTGTTTAATAAGCTTACCGGTGTTTCTGTCGAAAATAAAAATTCTGGTTCCTCTTTCAGGTTTCCAGACATAATTTTCAATGAATGGTTTTGCTTTAAAGAGAACCTTCAGGGGATTCACTACAAATGGATATTCGGTGAGAATGAAATAATTTGGACTCATTCCGAAGCTATGCTGATAAGCTGGTTCTTTAACCGGGTGTTTTGCCAGCAAGTCGCGGGTCTCAGAATTATTAACCCTCATAAATCTGTAAGAACTAACACGTCCAAAACGCACAGTAAGATTAATGATTTCATTTTTTACTTGGTCAAAATGAGGATGAACTGTTGTTATGTGCTGATTTGGTTTTCCATCGTAAAGAAACACTCCCAGCGACTCAAGAGTCTCAGGATCAAATTCAATTTGCATTGAAGGTTCGCCCAGAGCAACAAACTTATTATAAATATGCGCAACATTCACTTTTGCGCTGTCTGTAATTCTGGGAGAAAAAACCTCCTTAATGCGATCGAAAATTCCATAACACGGATCAGTTGCAAATTCGGAGTAACTAATTCTACCAGTTTTCCTGGCTTCATCGTAAGCTTTACACCTTAAAAACTTATTAGCATATGAAACCAATCCATTCTTGAAGCTAAACTTATGAAGCATCGCTAATCCATCAAACCAATGTCGGTAGCTTTGCTTTCCCACATTAAATGTTCCGGGGCCATTTCTGATAAGAGAACCCTCAAGCCAGGAAGGCAATTTTCCCTGAACGGGAATTTTATCAATTACCAGCTCTGCGCTTGATTCGCCGAATCCTATTTCAAATGCTTTGCGCAATTTAATTCTTTCGGTTTGAGGTTGTTGGGTCAATTAATTCAGCAGCAATTTTTCCGGATGATAAAACTGCAGGCACGCCCGCACCGGGGTGAGTTCCGGCGCCGACAAAATAGAGATTATCAAACTCTTCAGATCTGTTGTGAGGCCTGAAATAGCCGGATTGAAGCAGGCTTGGTCTAAAAGCAAAAGCAGCTCCGCGGTAGCTGTTTAGCGTATTTTGAAAATGAGGCGGATCGATAAAATGTGATGCGGCAAGATTTTCATTTAATCCCGGCAGATAATTTTCATCAAGAAAATTAAGAATGGCATCACGGTACATTTCACCCTTATTCTCCCAATCAACTTTTGCTTTGAGATTCGGAACAAGAGATAAAACATAAAAAGATTCACAATTCGGAGGAGCAATGGAAGTATCTGTAATCGTCGGCATGTGAAGATAGAGGGAAAAATCATCGGGTAGTTTATCACCCTCGAAAATGTCTTTTAATAATTCCCGGTAACGCTTATTAAGAATTATATTATGGTGAGCCAGCTTCGAATCAAGATATCTTTTTTTCGTGCCGAAGTAAATTACGAAAAGAGATGAGCTGTACTTCATTCTTTCAATTTTGCTGTCGGTGAATTTTTTGCGATGTTCTTTAGCTATCAGGTGTTTGTAAGCGAAGGCAACATCACCATTACAAACAACAGCGTCTGCGTCGTACTTAGACCCGTCTTTTAGACGAACTCCGGAAACACGGTTATTTTTTATTAAGATTTCGTCAACCTCAGTATTAAGATAAATTTTGCCGCCAAGATCCGAAAATAATTTTCCCAGTCCTTGAACAGCTGCTCCGGTTCCACCAACAGCGTAATGAACTCCCCACTCTTTTTCAAATTGAACAATCAAAGTATAAAGCGAGGGTGTATCAAATGGGTTTCCACCGATAAGAAGCGGATGAAATGAGAACACACGTCTGAGAAAATCATCTTTAATATATTTTGAAACGTGTCGGTAAGTTCCCCTGTAACCGCCAAGCCGAATAACTCCGGGCATAATTTTAAGCATGTTGGTAAATTTTAAAAACGGCTGATCGGTATATTTATGAAAGATTTCAAAAATACCGCGTGTGTTCTTGACGAACCTGAGATATCCGTCTTTATCTGCGGGATTCCATTTTTCAATTTCATCGAGCATGTCTTTCAACTGATGGCGGTAGTCGAAGTATTGACCTTCGGGATTGAAAATTCTGTAGAATGGGTCGAGAGGAACCAACTTGAAGTATTCGTCGCGTTTTTTACCAGCCAGTTCGAAAATTTCATCAAATATATAAGGGGCTGTCATCACAGTAGGCCCGCCATCGAATTTGAATCCATTAATCTGGTATTGATATCCGCGCCCGCCTAATCCATCTCTTTTTTCAAAAAGAGTTACGTCGTGTCCTTTTGCTGCAAGCCTGTTGGCGGCACCTAGCCCGCCAAATCCTGAGCCAATAACAATAATTTTTTTCTTCATTATAAAATTCTTTACAAAAACTTTTGGTGAATGGTTATTAAATCTATTCTATTTCTTACAAGGTAGTCAATCAATAATTCAAAATTATTTTAAGGATTTTAGAACTTTCATTGAATTTAAACGCAGCCTCGTTATAATCGGGAGGCCCAAACAATCCTTTGACGTTATTTGAAAATCCATAGCCTTCAGTTGGTATGCCCAGGAAATTAGTCTCTAGTTCAAAGTCGTTATTCTCATCGTGCAGAACCGCCAGCGCGTAATTGCCGAAAGGAATGTCTTTCATTTCAATTTTATTCAAACCAGTTACCGATGGCACCGTTAAATATCTGAATGATTTTTTATATTCATCTGGGAATCCTTCGCTCGACTTAAAAAGCGACAATTGAATCGAACCCTTTGAGTTTTCAATCTTATTGATTTCAATTATCAGGGTCCCGAGTTTCTCTTTGCTGTTGTTTGATTGGGCGGGAGTGTATTTCAGAAAGCCCGGGCTTGAAACAGCCATAAAAAGTATTATAAGAAATAAATTTTTCAAGTTAATATAATTATGTAAATAATGTTGTTACCGGATTCCAAAAACGTGTTTTAAATAGCTCTTGAATCAGTATAACCAGCTTTTCTCTCAGCCGGACAAATACCCTTCCTACAAAAGGATTATGATTCCTTGCTTCTAGTTTTAGCAAAATGCTTTGATAAATTTTACTTGCAGAAGTGATAGCAAACTGGGTTTTCATATTAAGGTATTTAACACCCTCCTGAGATTCTTTGTAGTATTGATTTGCGCGAATAATCTGAAAGCTGATCAGGTTTTGAACTCTTTTGTTGAAAACCTCATTCTCAATATCCTCATAAGTAAGATTAAACTTAGTAAGCTCTTCTGCCGGCAAATATATTCTTCCCATGTTTTTATCTTCTTTAATATCGCGGAGAATATTTGTGAGCTGCATAGCAATGCCCAGCTTCTCTGCGAAATATAATGCTCGCTTGTCCGAAAAGCCGAGAACATATGTCATCATTATTCCAACCACTCCGGCAACCCTATAACAGAATAAATACAGATCATTAAAAGAATCATACCTTCTTATGGTAAGGTCCATTTTCACCCCTTCAAGAAGCTCCAGGGGATATTTGATAGGAATTTGATACTTTCTTGCTATAAGAGCAAAAGATTTTACTACAGGATGCTCTGACTCGCCGTATTTATAAGCTGTCTCGATTTCTTTTGCCAAATGATCAATTTCCATTTTTAACTCTTCAACCGATCGATTTCTGGGTTTATCAATTATATTATCGGCATATCTGCAAAAGTTATAAAGCGCGAAAGTATCCCATCTTTTTTCTTTCGGCAAGAGACTAGCTGAAAGGAAAAAACTTTTTGAATAATGCTTTGTCTGAAGCTTAGCATAATTCAAAGCCAATTTAATCGAGTGGTCATTTAAGCTCATTGATTTTTCCTTGGATTTGTTATTAAGCTAAACAATTTGATTGTTAAAAAGTTTAATTAATAAAAAAATATTTGAAAGCATTGACAAACAGCCTTATATTTTCTAAATTAGCGTTAGAAAATAAACAGTGTTTAGTATTTATATTGGGATTTATGGGAATAAAAGAACGAAAAGAAAGACAAAAATCTGAAATGAGGGACGCTATTCTCTCAGCAGCTCTCACACTGTTTTCAGAACAGGGTTATGAAAACGTAACAATGAGAAATATTGCAGATAAGATCGAATATAGTGTCGGAACAATTTATCTTTATTATAAAGATAAGGGTGAAATATTTTTTGATTTACACAACCGTGGCTTTGCAGAGTTTTATAAGAAGCAGCTGGAGATTCAGCATATTAAAGATCCAATTGATAGATTAGTTGCACACGGCGAAGCCTATGTGCAGTTTGCGATTGAATATCCAGAATATTATGATGTTATGTTTATCTCCAGAACTCCGGCTAAAGAAATTCAAAAATCTGCACATTGGGAAGAAGGGGAAAGAACTTATGATCTATTAAAACTAAATATCAGGCAAGCAATGGAAGCGGGTTACTTTAAAGATATTCACGTTGAAATAGCAGCGTTTTCCCTCTGGTCTTTTGTTCATGGTATTGCTTCCCTGTATGTGAGAGATAGGTTGAGAATGCTGCCTTCGGAACATATTAAAGAGATTATAAGTGGAGCATTGCACTTTATGAAACGGGCCTATTAAAAAATTTTAACTGATTGCTAAACATTGTTTATTAAGTAAATTATGATCAACAAAATAAAAACCAAAATGAAAAAACTAATTAGTCTGAAAATAGTAATCTTTTTCCTTTCCACATTCAGTGCTGTTGGATTAGCACAACCGGATAACGTGCTGGAGCAATACATTCGCGAAGGTCTGAAGAACAATATTACTCTGCAGCAAAAGAATGTTTCATATGAAAAAGCACTTTATTCATTAAGGTCTGCGACAAGTTTATTCTTTCCATCAATTGAACTACAGGCAAGTTATACCAGTGGAGATGGCGGGCGAAGCATCGATATTCCCGTGGGGGATTTAATGAATCCTGTTTACCAGACTTTGAACCAGTTGACTGGGACAAATACTTTTCCTCAAATTCAAAATGTTAAAGAAAATCTCTTCCCAAATCAGTTTTATGATTTCCACCTGAGAACATCAATGCCGATACTGAACACAGATATAATATTCAACCGGGAAATAGAAAGCTCTCAGTTACAGATTAAGGAATATGAAATTGATTTATACAAAAGAGAGTTGATAAAAGAAATAAAAGTTGCTTACTATAATTATCTTAGTTCATTAGAGGCAATAAAAATTTATCAATCATCACTCGGTCTTGCCAAAGAAGGAAAAAGAGTTAATGAAACTTTGGTTAAGAATGGTGCGGGATTGCCGGTTTATATTTTGCGGTCAGAAAGTGAAATTGAAAATATCAATTCTTTATTGAATGAAGCAGAAAAAAAATCGAAAAGTGCGAAAAAATATTTCAACTTTCTATTAAACCGCAACCTGGATGACTCGGTAATCGTAGATCTCAGCGACACAATTGACTTAGAAATACATCCAAAGTTTTTTTCCACCAACTCCCGCGAAGAGCTGAAAATACTTACCAGCAGCGTGGAAATAAATAAATCTGTGTTAAGTATGAATAAGCTCTACTGGATTCCAAAGATAAGCGGTTTCGTTGACCTGGGGGCACAGGATACAAGATGGAATTTTGATAAAGATTCGCGCTATTACCTCTTTGGTTTTCAGCTTGACTTTCCCGTCTTCGAGGGATTTCGTAACAGCAATAAAGTTGAAATGGCAGAGCTGGAGTTAAGGAACGCCGAGCTGGAGCTTAAAAAAATAAACAACGCTATCGACCTTTCAATTCAGACAGCGAGAAACGAATTAGAAAACTCCCTGCAAAATTATGAGTCATCTCTTAAACAACTTAAAGCTGCACAAGGTTATTACGGCCTTATTAACAAGGGTTATCAGGAGGGTATTAATTCATTTATCGAAACAATTGATGCACGTAATCAGCTTACAACAACACAGATTCTGGTTAATATTAACAAGTTAAAAGTTCACATAGCAAGAGCTAACTATGAACGCGAAACAGTTTTATCAAATATATATTTTGAATAAGGAGGTGAATATGAAAAACATAATGTTATTTATCACGTTAACTTTTGGTTTTTTTCTTAGTGCCTGCGGTGGTGGCGAGAAAGATAAACCTGTGGATAAGGAAGTAGTTCCGGTTAAAGTAGTCGCGCTTGAAAAAACGAATCTGCAGAGGTCAATAACTGCATCAGGTCAGTTTACAACAGATGATGAAACTATTCTTTCTTTTAAAACAGGAGGTGTGATAAACAGAATTTACGTAAAGGATGGAGATGCAATAAGAAAAGGACAGCTCCTGGCAACACTTGATCTTGGAGAAATAGAAGCAAGGGTTCAGCAGGCAAAAATTGGTTATGAAAAAGCTTTACGTGATTATAACCGGGTTTATAATCTTTATAAAGATAGCGTTGCTACGCTGGAACAATTTGAAAATTCAAAAACCGCTCTTGATGTTGCTGAAAAACAGTTAACTGTTGCCGAGTTCAACAGGAAGTATTCTGAAATTCGTGCCCTGGATAATGGATTTGTATTAAAGAGGTTTGTCAACGAAGGTCAGTTAGTTGAAGGAGGGACACCGGTGATTCAAACAAACGGGGCGGGAAAAGGAAATTGGATTCTTAAAATAAGCGTTAGCGAAAAAGAATGGGCGGCTATTAATTTAAACGATAACGCCGAAGTTGAAATAGATGCTTATCCGGGAGAAAAATTTTCTGCAACAGTCTTCAGGAAATCTGAGGGCGTTGATCCATACACCGGAACTTTGTCAGTTGATTTAAAGCTAACTGGCTCAGTAAATAATAAGATTACCAGTGGATTGTTTGGTAAAGCAGAAATAGTGCTTAATAAAAAACTATTGACGTGGATAATTCCATTTGATGCTATTCTGGATGCTGATGGAAATACAGGGTATGTTTTTATAACTAACGACAACACTACTGCTAAAAAGATAAAAATTAATATAACAGACATTGATAAGAATTCAGTTTTTATAAGCAGCGGATTAGAAAATGCAAAATCGCTGATCATAAGCGGCAATGCTTATCTGAATGATAATTCCAAAATTAAAATAGTTGAATAGGTGTTTGACATGAAGATTTCAGAATATGCAGTAAAAAATTATCAATTCACACTAATTATCTTTATAATGGTAATTGCTCTGGGGGTGACAACGATTTTGAATATGCCCCGCTCTGAAGATCCGGAACTAAGCTCGCCGGAATTCCCGATAATTATTATTTATCCGGGCACGAGTCCTAAAGACATGGAAGACCTTGTGGTAGATCCTCTGGAGGCAAAACTTACTGCGCTCGAAGGAATTAAAAAAGTAAACAGCAGCATTAGTGATGGCCTGGTGGTTATGTTTGCACAGTACAAACACGAGTACGATGTTGATTCGAAATATCAGGAAGTTGTTCGCGAGGTCAATAATATGCGTAATGAATTACCTCCGGATATTTACAGTATTGAAATTAAGAAATGGCTGCCATCCAACGTAAATGTAATTCAGGCAGCACTGATTTCAGAAAATGCATCTTATGATAAATTGAAAAAATATGCTGAATATTTAAAAGAAGATTTAGAGCAGCTTCCGCAGCTTAAAAATGTTGAGATTCATGGTTTACCGGAAAAGGTAGTTCGCATTGAGTTACAATCTGATAAAATGGCCATGATGCGAGTTCCGCTTGAAGCTGTTCTCGGGACAGTGCAAAGTGAAGCTTTAAACATTCCCGGAGGAAGTGTAGATGCTGGCAATAAAACATTTAATATTCAAACAAGCGGTAATTATAAAAGCATCGATGAAATTGAAAATACAATAGTCTATTCTTACAACGGAAAGAATATTTATCTTAAAGACATAGCGCAGGTATACGCTGATTTTGAAAAAGAAAATCACATAACAAGGTTAAACGGACACCGGGCAATATTTGTTGTTGCAGCGCAGAAACCCGGCGAAAATATTTCTGCCACTCAGAAAATTTACCTGCCAGTAATAGAAAGGTTTAAATCTAAACTGCCGCAGAACATAGACCTCGTTCATCATTTTGATCAGGCAGACAATGTAAATAAAAGACTTGGTGGATTAGGAATAGATTTCTTGATTGCTATTTCTCTTGTGGCTATAACTCTTCTGCCGCTGGGAGGAAGGGCATCTCTGATTGTAATGATTTCAATTCCTCTTTCTCTATCGGTCGGGATTATTTTGATGAATTTGATGGGATTTACTTTAAACCAGTTAAGCATAGTTGGTTTAGTTGTTGCCCTTGGACTGCTTGTTGATGACAGCATCGTTGTTGTAGAAAACATTGAACGCTGGATGCGTGAAGGATATTCACGCATTGATGCAACCATAAAAGCAACACATCAAATTACACTGGCGGTGATTGGATGCACAGCAACACTGGTCATTGCCTTTCTTCCATTAGTTTTTTTACCGGAAGCCTCGGGTGATTTTATAAGAAGCTTGCCTATGGGTGTAATTACAAGCGTGATTGCATCAATGGTTGTGTCTTTAACAATAATTCCTTTTCTCGCAAGCAGGATTTTAAAGGAGCGTGCAGATAATTCTGAAGGAAATGTTTTTCTTCGGGGATTGAAGAGCCTGATTCATAAAAGTTACGCACGTCTTTTGGATAAAGCTTTAACAAAACCTGTTGCGACCACAATAATTGCATTTATTATTTTCGCTGCCTCGCTATTTCTAATTCCCGTAATTGGATTTAGTTTGTTTCCTCCATCTGAAAAGCCCCAGTTTCTTGTCGAAATTTCAGCACCTTTGCAATCATCATTGGATTATACAAATCAAACAGCCAGGAGAATTGAGGCAGAATTAAGAGCGCATCCTGAAATAAAATATTTTGCAACAAATGTTGGAAAGGGAAACCCACAAATTTATTACAACGTTATTCCCGAAAATGAGCGAACTGATTACGCTCAAATATTTGTTCAACTTGATGAAAACACCAGCGCTAAACGGAAGATTGAATTAATAGAAGAACTTAGAAATAAGTGGACCCCTTTTGAGGGATCTAAAGTTGAGGTTAAAAATTTCGAGCAGGGGCCTCCTATTGTTGCGCCGGTTGAGGTGAGAATATTTGGAGATAATCTTGACACGTTGAGAGTTCTTGCTGCAAAAGTTGAGGATTTGATAAAGAAAACCGAAGGAACTATTTACGTTAATAATCCCGTGAGTAATCTGAAATCTGATATCAGGGTAGCAATCAATAAAGAAAAAGCGGCAATGCTCGGTGTGCCTGTAATCAATATTGATCGGACGGTTCGTTTGGCTGTTGCCGGATTTGATGTCGGGAAAATGACTGATGAGGACGGAGATAATTATAAAATTCAAATAACCAAAGAAAAGGATAAGCAAAATTCATTAGATGCATTTAACGGTTTATATGTTAATAGTATGCAGGGAACAGCTATTCCTCTTACACAGCTTGCATCCTTAAGGCTTGAGTCATCTCCTCTGACTATAAATCATCAAAATAAAACAAGGATGGTATCGCTCAGCGCTTTTGTAAAAAAAGGTTATCTGAACGATAATGTTATTAAAGAGGTAATGAACAAAATGGATAGAATAAATTTGCCCCCGGGATATCGTTATGAAATGGGTGGAGAGCTTGAATCCCGGCAGGAGTCTTTTGGGGGATTTTCTTCAGTCATAGTTGTAACTATATTTTTATTTATTGCGGTGCTTATACTAGAGTTCAAAACTTTTAAAAGCACCTTAATTGTTTTATCAGTTATTCCTCTTGGAATTGTTGGAGCAGTTTTGGCATTATTAATAACGAACAATTCTCTTTCATTCGTTGCAATGATTGGACTGATTGCACTTGCAGGAATAGAAGTTAAGAATACAATTCTGCTGGTTGATTTTACAAATCAGCTGAGACAGAAAGGCAAATCAATTGAAGAAGCAATCAGAGAGGCTGGAGAGGTCAGATTTCTTCCTATTATTTTAACATCAATGACTGCAATCGGAGGATTAATTCCTATTGCTCTTTCAACTAATCCATTGATTTCTCCGCTGGCAATTGTTTTAATAGGTGGGTTAATAAGCTCAACATTGCTTTCAAGAATTGTAACCCCGGTGGTTTATAAATTAATTCCGCCGCGAATTTAATAAACCGGATTTAGATAAAAATTAAAATTCTCACCCAACAATTTACATTTTCGACGTGAATGAGAATGTTGTATTCAACAATTTCCGAAAATAAAGTCTGAGCTTTTTCAAGTTGAACAAAACTCGGATACAACAAAGCTGATCGTGAATACAGATCGGATTATTCACAGACACACAATTAGTATTGGAATTTATTCCTATACTAATTCTGGCTTTGTTCAATCCAGGAATGATTTAATTATTACTATATCAGATCGGTATTCACTATTTAATGACAGAAGCTTTGTTAATAAACCATAGTGGTAATTTTAACCATAATTACTTTTTTAATTATAAGAAAATGATGTTTTGACAATATTGACAAATGAAAATAAATTGAATTACAATTTTTCAATTGGAATAAAACTTGAGTTAACACGTAAAACAAAACCAGAATCATGAAGAACATAAAAAAAATAATTGTACTTGGCTGTGGATTAGTGGGTAAAACAATTGCAATTGAGTTGTGCCGTGATTACAACGTTACCGCTGCAGACATCGATATGGAAAGATTGAAAAAGGTTCAGCAAAAAAATCCTCTGAGAATAGTAAAAGCGGATTTAAGTGATCGGGAAAAAACAAAAACTCTGTGCAGGGATTTTGATCTTGTAATCAGTGCAGTTCCGGGCTTTATGGGATTTTTAACACTTGAAGCTGTAATAGAAGCAGGAAAAGACGTGGTTGATATTTCCTTTTTCGGTGAAGATCCGTTTGAACTAAATGAGCTGGCAATTAAAAATAATGTTACTGCGATAGTTGACTGCGGTGTAGCACCGGGGATGAGCAATATAATTCTCGGTTATTATAACGAACAGATGAAAATTAATTCTTTTGAGTGTTACGTTGGAGGATTACCTTTAAATCCAAAGCCGCCGTTTAATTACAGAGCGCCTTTTTCCCCATCGGACGTCATCGAAGAATATCTTCGTCCCGCAAGGTTTGTTGAGGATGGAAAGACTGTTGTGAAAGATCCTCTTTCAGACAGTGAAATAATTGATTTTGGAGAAGCAGGAAAATTAGAAGCATTTTATACCGATGGTCTCCGGTCTTTGCTGAAGACTATGAACATCAGGAATATGAAAGAAAAAACACTTCGATTTCCCGGACATATTCAAATAATAAATTTGTTAAAGCAAGCGGGATTTTTTGATTCAAAAAAGATTGAAGTCTCGGGAAATAAAATTTCTCCGCTCGAACTTACTTCTAAAATTCTTTTTTCGCATTGGAAGCTTGAAGAAGATGAAAAAGATTTTACTGTGCTTAGGTTAATAATTAGTGATGATAAAAAACAAATACAATTTGATTTATATGACAAGCACGATACAGCAAATAATCTTTCTTCAATGTCGAGAACTACGGGATATACCTGCGCTGCCGCGGCAAGGCTTGTTCTGGAAAACGAATTTAAACGAAAAGGAATCTGCCCTCCTGAATTTATTGGCAGAGAAGAAAAATGCTATTCGTTTGTAATGAATTATCTGAAACAAAAGAATATCAATTATATCTATTCAGAAAAGCCGATTGATGTCAGAGACTGACAAAAAAAATAAGCTTAGCCTTAAAGAACTGTGGAATAATATTGACTTCACAAGCCTTACGACCTTGTCGCTGATAACATCTAATGCCGCGATAATTGTTTTCGCGCTAATTGAAAACTGGTCGGCTCAGGAAGTATTGGCCATTTATTGGTTGCAAAGTGTAATCATAGGAATTTTTAATGTTCTTAGGATACTTTCGCTGAAGGAATTTTCGACTAAAAGCCTTAAGACAGCTCATAAAAATCCCAGGTCACCCCGGGCGTTTAAAGTATCAACCGCCATTTTCTTTTTGGTTCACTATGGATTTTTCCATTTTGTTTATGCAATGTTTATCGGCAGCTTTTACGTAATAGACGAATCCGAAAAATCAAATATTGATTCAAAATATTTACTAATATCCACTGCCGTATTTTTCATAAATTACCTGATAGAGTTTATTAAAGAGAAAAATACCAAATCAGAAACTTTGCCCGATTTGGGAAAAATAATGTTCGCTCCTTATCTGCGAATAATTCCGATGCATATTACAGTTACTTTAGGAGGTTTCGTTATGGCGGCGACTGCTTTTTTCTCTTTCAATGCGGGTTTTATTCTCATAATAATTCTGATGGTTTTGAAAACCTTCATTGACTTAATAACTCACTCGTTTAATCTTTCCGATACAAATGTTCCCGCATTGATTGAGCAATCAAAGAGCGGCTCCTGACTTCTGAATTAAGACCACGGCCCGGTTATTTGCCATATTAAAATAACCGGATTTTTATTACATGTATTTTACCTGGTTAATTTATATTTTGACTTCAGCAAGCCGGTAAGTTTGAAAAATATCGTAGTGAACATTTTGAAAATTTTTATGCTTAATAAATATTTATCTATCTTTTTATTTATAACAATAACTTGCGAAGCACAGCAGTTTAAAATATCAAAGATTGAAGAGGGATTGTTTGAATTGGTAGTAATTAATTATGACTCCGTATCAAATCTCAAAAACGGTCTTAATGATTTTTATTACAACTCTGCTGATAAACCAGATGGCAGGTTGTTAGTAAAAAATGAAGAGAATAAAATTGTGCGGGAATGCGAATATTTAAATGGAAAAATGGGCATTGATGAATGGTGGTATTCCTCCGGGGAAAAAGAATGGTTTGGGGACTGGAATTTTACAAATAATCTCAAATCATATGTCCGTTGGTATAAAAACGGAATTGTAAAGTCCGAACAAGACTCAACAGGACTCAACACACAGTATTATGAAAACGGACAAAAGAAAATTCAAAGAAGGTTTATTAACGGGAAGCTTGAAGGAGATTACTTCGGCTGGTTTGAAAACGGCAAGATGAAAGAAAGAGGAAGATATAAACGCGGCGAAAAAACAGGCCGATGGTTCTACTTTAATAATGATGGATCTCTTGAAGAAGAGAAAATTTATTAGGCTTTGATCAATTAATTTCTTTGATTCAAACAATTCGGCAAGTCAGGTAAACCAAAAATTCCTGCTCTGTTAATAGCAGAAAATAAAGCAAAAAGAATCAGCCGATTTAACTTTTTATCAATCTATGCATATAGGTTCTCTTGATGCTGCAGTTCAGGAAAAAGATGTCAGGCATGTGGAAATGTTTTTCAGTCTTTTCTGCCCGCGGCATTTGCAATGCTTTGGATCAACTATGTATTCAGATTTAATAATTGTACTCACGCATTCAAACTGCCCAGAAAATAATATTCTTTAGGCGGTTGGTTGCAGAATGGTTAAAAAGAAATAATTATCAGCCGGCAGAGAATTTTCAATAAAATATTTTTAAGTTTAGGTAAGCAATTACGACCAAGGAGAAACAATGAAACCAAAATCCATACTTGCTCTTTTGATAATAATGCTTTCAATTCCTGCCTGTACAATGCTGGTTCTTCAACCGGTTAACTTTGCCTGGCCTATCGAATCAGTAGTTATACCAGATGAAAATGGAATTGCAAAAGAGGAAAGGTATTCTCTTTCATTCAACACAAAGCAACTTTTTTTTGAGGAAGTCGGTGACTCGCTTGCATATCTTGATAAAGAGCTAAGAGTAATCAGAAACAGCAGCGGGTATTATTTCATTACCGGCAACCGGTTTAAGAATGTTTACGTTTTCAAAGGAGCGGAGGGCGCGCTTGAATTAGAAAACAAAATCTTCTTATCGGAGTTTGGAGTTGAAAAACCGGCCTTCAATCAGCGTCCTCCATATGTTGAATTAGTAGACGGCAATAAAAAACTCTATCTTACTCATCAGGGAATTGAAACGGAGGCACAAAATTGAAAAACAGAATAGCTCTTCTTGTTTCATTTATTGTTCTGATATTTGGGTTTGCTGACCAAAGCTTTTCGCAGTCAGACTATGAAATTGTTCAGAACTTTAAAAGTCAGTATAAACAAATTGAACAGGCAATTAAAGACGCAACAAGCCTTAATGAACTGAATAATATTTCAGAGAAAATAGATTTGCTTGCTCAAAATTTCAACACCCACCGCGAGCTGCTAAACAAAAGTCTTTATCCTGATAATTATGATCAATCAATAAACAAGCTTAATACAGCATTCAACATCCGCAAAGGCGATTTTACAACAATAGATGTTCTGCAAACGGAAGTAAGCGGACTTAAGCAGCAGGTTGATGTTCTTAATAAACGAAACACAGAACTTCTCAATCAAATTTATGTGCTTGAAGCTGAAAGCAAAAAGGATAAAAAACGAATTGCCGATCTTGAAAAAACAGTTGCTGATCTTCGTGCTTCGCTGGTTAAACGGGATGAGTTAATCATTTCAATGATTGATAGTCTTTTTCCGCAGATGATTTTAGATAAGTCAGAACTTACTGCGGAAGATAAACAGCAGATTTTTACTGAAGCAGAAAAGAATAATGTTCTATATAATATTAAGAAGTCAATCAGGGATAATGTCCGTTTTCTTGAAATTACAAGCCTTCAAACAGAAGACATTAATAGTGTAAAAAGACAGCAAGAAGATTTTTCACGACTGTGGAGAAGTGTTGGAACAAAAATAGCAGAGATATATTCTGAGAAGGGAATGCGGGAAGCCGAAGTTAAAGAAATCGATGGTGCTTTCAATACCTGGAGCTCAATGCTGAGCCAGGAGCCCTGGAATTCGATTCGCGATGAATTTGCTATAAACGGCATTAATCTTCCACGGTTTACAAACGGAGATTCTTTTGTTGCGGTTGTTTCTGCTTTTATCGATGATGAATTAAAAAACCTCGGAACCAAAAACAAAGAAGAATCCGAAAAAGTATTTAAAAGCTTTGCCGACAGCACTTGGTTTAAATCGATTCAAACTAAATGGATTCCTTATCTCGTGGATAATAAATTGCTGACTGGCGAACAAAAAGATAAACTTGATATGAGAATAAGCGATTGGAAAGACAAAGTATTTCCAACCGGACTTAACTGGTTATATATAGTTATTATAGTTCTGGTGATTGCCTTGGTAGTTCTTTTGTTCGTAAAGAGAAGTCCAAAACAAAAGCTTCCGGAGCCTCCTCAACAGCAGCCCACAACATAATTAAATTTAAGAACTGATTAACTGCCGGATAAAATTATTTTATCCGGCTCTTTTTTTTGGTGGTTTAAAACTTGAGCAATTATTTAGAAACAAATTTTGACCTTAGTAATTCCGAGCTTGTATCTGTAATTGACGAGCTTCCTTTATGGTCTGCCCCCTTCGGATTGGAACTGCTTAATAAAATTGATTATAAAAAAAACATTACAGCTCTTGATATAGGTTTCGGGCTTGGCTTTCCGCTGCTTGAAGTTGCAATGCGGCTTGGAAGTTCGGGCAAGGTTTATGGAATTGACCCCTGGAAAGCCGCAATTGAAAGAACAAAAATCAAAGCACTGAATTATGGCATTCGGAATATTGAATTGATTGAGGGAGTTGCCGAGCAGATACCGCTCCAAGATAATTCAGTTGATCTTATATTCAGTAACAACGGAATTAACAATGTAAAAGATATTCGGCAAACAATCAGAGAATGCAGCAGGATTATAAAAGCAGGCGGACAATTTGTTTTTACTTTCAATACAAATGGGACGATGAAAGAGTTTTACACCGAGTTTGAAGCTGTGCTCAGAGACAACAAAATGCTTGTGGAAGTTGAATCTGTTAAAGATCATATTCGGAAAAAGCGTCCGGACGTGCAAGAGGTGGTAGAGATCCTTTTCGAAAACCGATTTGTTGTAAATGAAACTCGGCACAATAAGTTTTATTACCGGTTTTCGGATGCCTCATCTATGTTTAATCATTTTCTGATAAGGCTTGCATTTATTGAAAGCTGGAAAAATCTTATTCCGGAAAAAGCAAGAATAAAAATATTCAAAGAAACCGAAGCAAGGTTAAATAATAAAGCTTCTGTAGAGAGCGGAGTTAAATTATCAATCCCATTTGTACTGATTGAGTGCAATAAAGAATAAAAATAATTTGATATTAGGAGGCTGGAAAATGAAAAGCTTATCAACAAAAAATTTGATTAGAAAGATTTTTCAACACAGCCTTTCCGCAATTATATTGTTGTTAATGTTCTCCTGTTCGTCGGAGGACGAAATCACGCGGGTTGATTTCAGTACATTGATAAACCTGAACTGGCAGCTTCAATCAGTTACGGAATCCGGCAAAGCCCCGGTTCAGACCACCCCGGGCGATTCAATATTTATCGTATTCAGAAATAATGGCAGGCTGGAAGGGCATGCTCAGGGACTTTGCGGAAATTATTATGGCGGCATTTTCTCAGTCTCTGGCAATGAAATTTCATTTGATTCGCTCAATTCAACAGAAGCAGCGTGTGAGGGTAGTTTATATTGGGATTATTATTCTTTGCTTTTTCAGATCAACTCCTTCTCCTCCGCAAATAATGAGCTTTATCTTTATACTGCAGATAAAAGAAAAAAAATAACCTATGTTAAAACCATGGTAAGCAAATAGTTTGTAATCTTTTAAACATCCACATTTCTTTGGATAAGTAATAGAAACATAAATTTGCTGCAGATAGACATAAGTTTCTTTCCCGATTTCTTCAACTGGCCAGTAAAGTTATCCATCTGATACCCTAATCATTGAAACGTGGGAAAATTCATTGGCCGGGAAAAAATATTAGACGACTTTGAAATGTATTTGCGTTGTCTTTGTGAAAAAGTAATTTTAAGTTGAGATGTATTTAAAATAATCGCATAGATTTTTTATGAATTATTTAATTACCCCAATAGTCTGCTTTTTGATTTTCGCAGGGTGTGATAATGATGAAAAACAGGTGCCCGCTGAAGATTACAATTCCACCGAATTAAGAGAAGAAAATAAATTTACAAACACATACGAAGGAATTTTGCCTTGTGCTGACTGTAAAGGCATTAAGATCGAATTAGTTTTAATGGGTGATTACTCAACAGCAGATTTTACATACAAAATGCATGAAACTTATCTTTCCACCGCTGAAGGCGATAAAACATATAAGTCAGAAGGAAGATTTATAATTTTGCGGGGAGATAAGGTAAACTCCGAAGCTATCGTTTATCAGCTTGATCCGGATAAGGAAGAATCATTAAAAAATTTTCTCGTTGTAAATGAGAATGAAATTAAACTGCTTGACAAAGAAATGAACGTAATTATTTCCAGGCTTAACTATTCACTGTTTCGAAAAAAGAATTCCGAATAATGTCTGTGTCTTTCACCGGAAGAAATACCGGTAAGTCTTATTCGATTGACAGCCCAATCTGGATGGGTGATAACAACGAGTTGCTCGACATATCTTATTTTTCAAATTTCGATTTAAAAAATATCAGGCGAGAAGAACCAACACTCTGGCGGTACAGACACGTTATTCCAATCCGGGAAGATTCAAACATTGTTTCTTTCAACGAAGGCTTTACTCCATTATCAAAAATCAATATTGAGGGAAAGCAGGTATTCGTAAAAGAAGATTTTCTATTTCCAACCGGTTCTTACAAAGATCGCGGGGCCTCGGTCTTAATCAGCAAAGCAAAAGAACTTGGAATAAAAAAAGTAATTCAGGATTCTTCCGGTAATGCAGGCTGTTCAATCGCCTGTTATGCAGCAAAAGCTAAAATTGAATGTGATATTTATGTGCCTTCTGATACAGCCCCGGCAAAGCTTGCTCAAATACAAATGTATGGAGCCAACGTGATTAAAGTTGAAGGCACAAGAGAAGAAACTGCCCATGCTGCTTTTCTTGCAGCTAAAAATAATTATTATGCAAGCCACGTTTGGAATCCTTTTTTCTTTCAGGGGACAAAAACTTTTTCATTCGAAGTTTGCGAACAGCTCAACTGGAAAAATCCTGACACAGTTGTTCTGCCGGCAGGGAATGGCTCATTGTTGATTGGAGCCTATATTGGATTCAGCGAATTATTTTATTCGGGGATAATTCCCGCTGTTCCGAAAATAATTGCAGTACAAAGTAAATTTTGCGCACCTCTTTATGAAGCATTCAGAAACCGCACCGATAATATCCCCAAGGTTATTCAGGGCAAAACATTAGCTGAAGGCATTGCAATAAATTCTCCGGCAAGAGGAAAACAAATTCTCGGGTGTGTTAAAAAAACCGGAGGAAAAATTCTTGTTGTTGATGAAGAGCAAATAATCAGCGCGCTTTTTGAAATGGGAAATCAGGGATATTATATTGAACCAACTTCAGCTGCTGTAATTGCCGGCTTGAAGGATTATCTATCCGAAAGCGATTCAGATGAATTAATTATTTCTGTATTTACCGGAACCGGATTGAAATCAAGTGATAAAATAATTAAGCTGCTGTTGGAATAAGTCTTTCACTGATTATGAACAAAAGTATTAAATATTTTTAGAGAAATAAGAGAGCCTTTAAATGGATTCCATTAAAGGAAATGAAAATCTCATAACAGAGCTTAAATCTATTGAGCTTGAATTGAAAAAAAGACTTGTTTACAAATACCGCTGGGGGACTAAGCAAAACAATGCATGCGACAGACAAACCAATTTTATCTATGATGTTTTTTATTTTGATGAACTGCTGAAAGAAATTAACAAAAGATTTTCCGGACAAACAACACAAAGGAACATCGCCAACTATGCATTAAACCGCTGGTACAATTTCTGGTCGGCTTATGCTGTTGAAAAAATATTTTGCTCGCTTCCCGGTGTAATTCCTGCAAAAGACTCAAAAGACAGGCTGGTTGATTTTTCAATTTCCGGAATTAAGTTCGATCATAAAACCTCGATTTATCCTAAAAACTTTACTGAAAAAATAACTGAAGCAAGGGCAAATCCCTCCGGTCTCATTTCGTGGTTGTATAAACATCAATCCCGGGAAAAACGTCTTCACACAATGAACCGGCTGTTCATTGTTCTATATTCCGATGATGGAGCTCACTGGAAGCTTAAATCTGAAATTTTCTGGCTGAAGAAAATAATTGAAGATTACGTTGCCGCTTTCAACACTTCTAATCTTAAACAATTCAATTTTGAAAAAACCCGCACCACGCTTTCAGACATAATTTGGGCAGTAAGGTGATGTTTATTTTACTTATATTCAGACAAGAAAAATCTTACAATGGAGTTAAAAAATGAAAAAGTTATTTGTGTTAATACCCGTAATTATCTCAGTGCTTCTGTGTTTTGGCTGCGGCGATAAAAAGCAAGATTCACCCGAAGGCAAAACCGAGAGCTCAAATGTGAAAAAAGAATTTTCCGGCATAATGAAAAGATATGGCATTAAGTCGGGGATAGTTGAGTATGAAATTTCAGGAAGCCAGAAAGGGAAAAAGACTCTTTACTTTGATGATTATGGTCTGAAGCAGGCAGAGCATTCTTCAACAGTTCTATCAATTGCAGGTTTCACAAAAAAATCGAACCTTATTAATATTATAGATAACGATTACCAGTATATGATAGATCTTGATCAGAAGTCAGGCACCAAAATGAAAATAGCCATCATAGAAGAACTTAAAGAAAAGTTGGCAAACAGTGATTTAATAGATATCGGTAAAGAAATGTTTGAAAGATCGGGAGCCACTTTAATTGGAAAAGAGAAAGTTGCGGGAAAAGAGTGCGATGTTTATGAAGTAAAAAAACTTGGAACAAAAACCTGGTACTGGAATTGGGTGGTGCTCAAAAATGAAATAAATACAAGCGGTATAAAGATCAAAATTGAAGCAGTGAAAGTTATCGATAATGCAGATATACCCGAAGATAAACTCTCGGTTCCAAAAGGTATTGTGCTGAGCGAAGTAGATTTCAGCAAAATGCAGCAGCAGATGGGTGAAGAACCTAAGGAAAAGTGATTCAGCAGATTCTTTTTAATGATAAATTTTCTTCCTCTCGGTGGTGCTGGTGAAATAGGGGCAAATTGCTATTTCCTGAAATATGGAAATGCAGGAATTGTTTTAGATTGCGGACTTCATCCCCAGAAAAGCGGAATTGAAGCTCTACCGGATTTTAATCTTATTCAAGATCAGCCGGTAGACTATGTCTTAATATCCCACGCTCACCAGGACCATATTGATTCTCTTCCTTTTCTTGTTCAAAGACATCCTTACATAAAAGTAATTTCCACACCTCAGACCAGGGCTATTGCTGAACTTACTCTTCATAATTCAATTTCAATAATGCGGGGACAAATAAATAACGACAAATTGAAAATCTATTCGCATGATGAAGTTGATTTGCTTATTCAATCAATCGAATACCGTGCTTATCAGGAAGAATTTGATCTTAAAGGATTTTCATCAAAAAAGAATACGAAAATTAAAGCTTCCTTTCACGATGCGGGTCATATCCTTGGCTCGGCAGGCGTGCTTATTGAATGCGATGAACACAGAATTTTTTATACCGGAGATATAAACACCGAAAACCAGTCGCTGATACCTCCTGCCCAGCTTCCGAAAATGAAAATAAACACATTAATTCTTGAGTGTACTTATGGGTCAACAGATTCCTCCTCAACAAATGATTGGCGAGCAGAAACGGAAAGATTGACAACCTCTATCAACAGAATAATTAGTCAAGGCGGATCAATCCTGATTCCTGTTTTTGCCTTAGGAAAACTTCAGGAAATGCTTGCTGTAATAAGCAATCAAATGACCAGAGGAAGAATTCCTCAGGTGGATATTTACACGGGAGGTCTTGGAAGAAAGATCAGCCGAATTTATGATTACAACCGTTACTCAGTCAGCCGCGTTGATCCTGAATTTGAATTAAAAAATATTCCTCAGAAAAATCTTTATGAAGTTGATAACCCGTCAGATTTTTTTAAGAACCCGTGTATTGTTTTAGCTTCAAGCGGAATGATGATTGAAGGAACCTCTTCATTCAGGCTTGCAGAACGCTGGCTCAATCAGCATAATTCTTCTATTATTACGGTTGGTTATATGGATCCACTTTCCCCCGGCTATAAAGTTGCCAATGCCAGAAAGGGAGATAAAATATGTTTGAAAGAATCCGGCGAATTGATTGAAATTAAATGTCATATTGAAAACTTCAGATTTTCAGCCCACGCAAAACGGGAAGGATTAATCAAGATTGTTGAAAAGCTGAAGCCGGATAATATTATACTTGTCCATGGGGAAGAAAATGCAGAAAATTGGGTTGGATCTTCGATAATTAGCCGTTTTCGGGGAAAAAGGGTCTTTAAACCCCAGATCGGCGAACAGATTAATATTGAATAATATACCGTAGATCTTCTTAAAATCAGCAAAGGTTATTTATTTTAAGCAAATAATTTGTTAAATAGCAGTATAAAAGATATGTTTTTGTAAAGTCTTACAGTGAAAAACGATAATAGCCAGTCGGACTTCCTTCAAGTAAAAAAAACAACCCAATTATGTTTTCATATTTTTTTAAGAATACTTTCCGAAAAGAATATTAATACTTCTCGTTCTTATATCTCACTAATTAATCAAATAACAAAACCAAAGGAAATCGGAGGTTGCAATGTCTAAACTTAAAGAAAAGCTACTCAGCAAAATCAATAGCTGGCGTCCCCGAACAACTCGCCTGTTGAAGGAATATTCAAATGTTAAAGTTGGTGAAGTAAATATCGGCCAGGTTATTGGTGGGGCAAGAGATGTTAAATGCCTGGTTACTGATATTTCGTACCTTGATCCAAATGAAGGAATTCGATTCAGAGGATACACAATTCCTGAAGTTCTTGATAAACTTCCCAAGGTTCCCGGATGCGAAATGCCTTATGTGGAGGGATTCTTTTATCTGCTGCTAACTGGAGATTTACCAACCGCAGAAGATATAGATGACATCAAAGAAGAGTTTAACAAACGACAGCATGTTCCTGAATATGTCTTTGATGTTTTAAGAGCAATGCCAATAGACTCTCACCCAATGGTAATGTTTTCAATGGCGATTCTTTCAATGCAAAAGGAATCTGTATTTAACAAAAAATATGAGGAAGGACACCTTCATAAGCAGGATTACTGGGATCCGACTTATGAAGATGGACTAAATCTATTAGCAAAATTACCTCAGATTGCTGCTTTTATTTACAGATTAAAATATAAAAATGGCGAAATCATAAAACCCGATGTCTCTCTTGACCTTGGAGGAAATTTTGCCCATATGATGGGCGTAAAGAAACCTTATGATGACGTTTCAAGATTGTATTTTATTCTTCACAGCGATCATGAGAGTGGCAATGTCAGCGCTCATACAGGTCATTTAGTTGCCAGTGCTTTATCTGATATTTATTATGCAATATCGTCAATGATAAATGGGCTTGCGGGACCGCTTCACGGACTGGCAAACCAGGAAGTATTAAAATGGCTACATGAAGTTTATGAAAAAATGGGAGGAAAAATTCCAACCGAAGAAGAGATGAGAAAATTCGTTTGGGATACTCTTGCCGATGGTCAGGTGATTCCAGGTTATGGGCATGCTGTTCTAAGAAAAACGGATCCGCGTTATACAGCACAAAGGGAATTCTGTCTTAAGCACATGGCCGACGATCCTCTTTTCAAATATGTTGATGTAATTTATAAAGTTACTCCTTCAATTCTTCTTGAGCAGGGTAAAGCAAAAGATCCCTGGCCTAATGTTGATGCCCAATCCGGTGTTATTCAATGGTATTATGGTGTAAGAGAATATGATTTCTATACTGTTCTTTTTGGCGTGGGAAGAGCTTTAGGGGTTGTTGCAAACATAATCTGGGATCGTGCACTCGGTTACCCGATTGAAAGGCCAAAGTCAGTTACCACCAAGATGCTTGAAGATATTGCCGGCATTAAGAACTGATTTCTTTAAAACAAATCTTAAACTTCTGTTATAAAGGCGATCACAAGATCGCCTTTTTTTCAAAGAAAAAAGCAGTTCATATTTTTGATGTGAATTTATAAGTTTGTTGTAATTTTTTTTACTATTCTGGAAAATTAAATGAGAAGAGAAATACACAAATGGTACAGTCCCAGCCTGAATAAGGATATGGAGGTGGTAGTGTATGGTCATTATGGCTATGCCTTGTTGATGTTTCCAACCGCAGCAGCAGATTTTCTTGAATATGAACGATTTCATTTAATAGATACAATTGCAGAATATATTAATAGGGGAATCCTGAAAGCCTTTTCCATAAACAGCATTAATAATGAAAGCTGGCTTAACCGGAATATGCATCCCTCGCATAAAGCAATCAGACATCAGCAGTATAATGATTATGTGGTTAATGAAGTTGTCCCGTTCATTCATAGTCATTGCAAAAGCCTTGTCCCCTTGATTACCACAGGTGCATCACTTGGAGCTTTGCATGCAGCAAATGTTTTTTTCCGAAGGCCTGATATTTTTGCCGGAACAATTGCAATGAGCGGCAACTATGATCTGAAAAGTTATTCGCGCGGCTTTTTTGATGATAATGTTTATTTCAATTCTCCCGTTGATTATCTCCCAAACTGGAACGACGAAAACATTTTAAACATGTTAAGGCACAGAAGTATAATTATAGCCTCTGGCCAGGGTGCCTATGAAGACCCGGAAGCATCACGCCGGTTATCGGGAATTCTAAACTCAAAAGGAATTCAGCACTGGCTGGATTTATGGGGAAATGATCAGCCTCATGACTGGCCTACCTGGCGGAAAATGCTTCCCTACTTTCTTCAATATATAAAACTCTAATGATGAGCTGGGAAAATCTGGTTAAGGAAAAAAAGTTTTTAACCGAAATGATCATTTCAATAATGATTCTTTTAATAATACTTTTATCCCTATCGCGTTTTTTATTAATTGTTGAGCAAAGACCGGGCGTTATAATTAATGATCCGCTTCTCGCCTTATTTCATCCCATCAATCTGACCTGGCTGATTTTTGGTTTGATATACTTTTCACTGCTTGCAGGAATAATTGTTTTTATTAAAGATCCCCCGAGATTGTTATTTGCATTTCAATTCTATTCTTTGCTTGTTCTTGTCAGAATTCTGATGATGTATCTGGTTCCTTTGGAAGCACCTCCAACTATGATACCTCTTCAAGACCCCTTCGTAGAATTATTTGGTTCCGGCGGAAAACTACTTACCAGGGATTTGTTTTTCTCCGGGCACACGTCTACTCTCTTTATGTTATTCCTGATTGCCGACAAAGGAATTCTGAAAAATTCTTTTTTTGTTTTTACTATCCTTGTGGGAATAAGCGTCATAGTTCAACACGTTCATTATACAATTGATGTTGTAGCGGCTCCTTTTTTTACTTATTCGGTTTATAGAGTGCTGTTGTTCTTCAGAAAAAAGTTATTACAGAAAGAAAATTATTGATTTAAATATGCCAGACAATGGAAAGAATAATATAGTTAAGCAGTTGCAGGAGGTTGTTGCCCGGGATTTTTCAAAAGATATTTCCACCTCATTAATTCCCAGCAAAAATTTTGAGAAGCTGGAAGAATTCAGAGAGTATTTAATCGAGAAAGTATCCGAATTGCTTGATAAAAATTTCGATTTGCTTGTCAATACTCTTTATAGAATTGATGTTAGCGAGCAAAAACTTTCAGAACTATTTTCAAGCAGCAATCGTGAGAATATTCCGGAAAAGCTTGCCGATTTAATAATTGAAAGGCAGTTTCAGAAAATTTATTTCAGGCAAAAGTACAAAGAAGGAAATTTGTAATGGAAAAACTCTTTGGATTAAAGATATTGATGTTTGTTGATGAAATTTATGAGGACTTAGAACTATGGTATCCAAAGCTTCGCCTTGCGGAAGAGGGTGCAATTGTGACTGTTGCCGGACCTGAGGCAAACAAAAAATATTTCGGCAAAAATGGTTATCCCTGCATTTCAGATGTTACTTACAATGATGTCGATGACAGAAGTTTTGACGGATTAGTAATTCCCGGTGGTTTTGCCCCTGATAAATTAAGAAGAGATAAAAAGGTTTTAGAGTTAACCAGAAATATTTTTTCAGCTAATAAACTAGTGGCTCACATCTGTCACGCCGGGTGGATTCCGATATCAGCGGGCATAGTGAAAGGATTTAAATGTACGTCCACACCCGGTATTAAAGATGATTTGATTAATGCTGGCGCTGAATGGGTTGACCAGTCGGTAGTTACTGACAGAAATATGATTTCGAGCAGGAGGCCGGAAGATCTGCCCGATTTCTGCCGTGAAATCATTAATTATCTTCAAAAACAGCAACTAACATCAAATAATAGTTGAATCTTATTCTTTTAATAATTAAGTTCAAATGCATTTTTGAAGTTATTGTTTAATAAACACTTATAAATGGTTTTTGGGGTTTAAACACACATTAATATATATGTGCGTTATTCTAATCTATAAGAAGGAGAGCCTTTAATGCTTGGTAAAAAAAGAATAAAAGAATTAAAAGCAGAAAATGAATTCCTCAAAACGGAACTATTTCATTTAAACGAAAAAGAAAAAAACATTAAGAGCCTCGAGGAATTACTCCGACGTTTAAGGCAGGAAGTAATCGATTTGAATGATGCAAAACGAAGCCTTTCCGAAAGTATTTCTCTTCTTCAAAAAGAAGAATCCGAAACAATACATAAAACCGCTCAGCTTAAACAAGAAATAGAAAATCTAAAAACCATGAAAGAAGAGCACGAAAACAATCTTCTTACATATCAAAATCAAATAAAAGAGCTTCAGCAGAATATTGAGGCTAATATAAATTCTGTTGATTACAATGCTGCAGATGAAATTGCTCTTAGCAGAAATGCCGAACTAGTTGAAAAGCAGCAGGAACTGGAGAGAAGAACAGAAGAAATTCAAAGAAACATTGAATTGTTGCAGTACCAGGAAAATGAGATCGATGAAAGGATTAAGAACAAACAGGAACAATTATTAAGAATTCAGGAAGTTTCTTTTGAAGATGAGCAGGCATCTTCTGAAACAACTGATAGAATTTCGCGGCTCAAGGTTGAAGAAGAGCGGCTTGCCCGGGAGATTACTGAAAAGAATTTTGAGATTAGAAGAATTACTGAAAAGCTTAATGAATTAAAAGAAGATGAAAAAGTTTATATCGAAAAGATATCGTCATTAAAAAAAGATGAAACCGAGTATACAAACAAGATCTCCAATTTAAAGACCGATGAAAGAAAGTATATTGAAAGAATTACATCGCTTAGAGATGATGAAAAAATACAGTCGGAAAAAATAAGTGCTTTACAAAAAGATACCAGTGAAAAAGCAGAATATCTTAAACAATTAGAGCAAAGCATTTCCGAAAGAAAAAATCTTGCGCAGTCTTTGCAATCAAAGTATGCTTCTTTTGATAAGGAAATTGAAGATAAAATTAAATTATTAGAAGAAACCACCCATAAATATCAGAAGCTAAAAGAGGAGATTGAGTTTAAACAAAAGGAGCTTTTTGCAATTGAGCATTCCTTAAATAATAAGTCTGATCGATTAAAAAAGATCAGCGATGAAGTTACCGCAGTTGAATCCCGGGCTGCAATATTGAAAGAAGAGACTAAAAAATTTGAAGCAGCAAAAACAGAATTGCAAAGAAGGCTGCTTGCCGATAAAGAATCACACGAAAAAATCAGATCTCAATGGGAAAGACTTAAAGAAATAATTCCACTTCTTGAAAAACGGAAACAGGAAATAGAAGACAATAATCGCTTAATCGAAACGCGCTTCAACGAAATGTTTCAGAATTACAACAACGAACTGAACGAAATAAACCGCAAAAGAAACGTTCTTGAACAAATCGTTCTAAAGAAAGAGAAGGATATTGAAGAAAAAGACCAGGCATTATTCGAAAAAATTGCTGCTCTTGAAGAAAGTGAAAGAGTTTTAAGTATGAGGCAGGCCGAAGTTGAGTCATTCGAACAGCTTCTGGCTACTATCAACGAACAAAAGGATATCCTGAAAAACGAATTGTTGAAATTAAACGACGAGTCCGTAGAAAAGAAAAACTTCAACGAAGATCTTAAAAATGAAACAGAGCTTCTTCTTAAAAAGAAGATTACACTTGAACAGGGTTTGCAGGAAGTTCTGATTACAATGAACGACCGTTACACCACATTAAAAGAAAAAAGAATCAAGCTGAGCAGCGAGGTTAAAGATTATGAAGAGCAGCTTACAGCTCTGAGAGAGAAAATAAAGGAATCTTCCCAGGAATTTCTCGATATTCAAAATTCAATCGCTCTGCTTAAGGTTGAACACGAAGAGCATCGTGGACAAACCGTAAGACTTGCTGCACTTAAACGCAAACTACAGGAAGAAATTACTAAACATCAGGTAGTTCTCCAGAAGTATCAGAAAATTCGTGAGAAGATAAGAATTGAGCAGGCAATAATTAAAAATCGCAACGAGCAGCTGATTAAAAAAGAGTTTGCAAAAGAAAATGATTCGCGATCGACTGAAATAACAAAGACTCAAAACCAGGGTGCGTTAAAGATTTAGGAGAATCTTCCCTATAAAACTTACAGCAGGTTACTTCGTGCCGGCAATTATCATTTTAATACTCAGGACGCCCAAATGAATAGACCATATCTTAATTTCATAAAAGCAATTTCTCTTATCATTTTATTTTCTTTTCTCCCCTACCCTTCAAGCTTTTCGCAGGAAATCAAATCTTTTGTTAAACATCCCGAATGGAGCTATAACAAATCAATTTACGAAGTAAATATCCGGCAGTTTACTCCCGAAGGAACATTTAAAGCATTCTCAGATCATCTCCCCCGGCTTAAAGAACTTGGTGCACATATTTTGTGGCTGATGCCCATACATCCTATAGGAGAAAAAAATAGAAAGGGAACTCTTGGAAGTTACTACTCCGTGAAAGATTATCTTTCGGTTAATCCGGAGTTTGGCACAATCGAAGAATTCAAAGAGCTTGTATCCCTTATACATTCAATGGGAATGTACGTTATCATCGATTGGGTTGCTAACCATACTGCCTGGGATCATCCATGGGTTTTGAGCAATCCTGAATTTTATAATAAAGATTCTGCTGGTAATTTTATTCCGCCAGTTGCTGACTGGTCAGATGTCATCGACCTGAATTATGATAATAAGCAACTGTGGAGGGAGATGACTAACGCCTTGAAGTTTTGGGTGGAAGAATGTGACATCGACGGATACAGGTGCGACGTTGCAGGAATGATTCCAACAGAATTCTGGAATCAGGCAAGAGAAGTATTAGAAAAGGTAAAACCTGTTTTTATGCTTGCCGAATGGGAAACTCCCGAAATGCATTATAAAGCGTTTGATGCATCTTATTCATGGGAGATTTATAAACTCATGAATGCTGTAGCAAAAGATGAAAAAACCGTAGAAGATATTAAACAGAACCTCAAAGAAGAAACTTCTGAATACCCTCGCGAAGCCTTTAGAATGAGATTTACTTCTAACCATGATGAAAATAGCTGGAATGGTACTGAGTTTGAAAGACTTGGAGAAGGGGCGTCAACTTTTGCAGCGCTGACGTACTTTCTTCCCGGAATTCCATTGATTTACAGTGGTCAGGAAGTTGGACTGAATAGACGATTAAGCTTTTTTGAAAAAGATACCATTAGTTGGCAGGAACATCCAAACACTGATCTTTATAAAGTGTTGAATGATCTGAAATCCCAAAGCAAAGTTTTGTTAAATGGAGAGCGGGGTGGTGAGATTGCTTTTATAACAAATAATCAGCAACAAAAAGTATTATCATTTGCGAGGATTGGCGGAGAAGAAAAAATTATTGCGGTTTTTAATCTTTCGTCTGAATCACTGGAAGCCCAGCTGAAAGCAAAGATTTTGCCAGGAAAGTACACAGATCTTTTCAGCGGTGAACAGGTTATACTGGGAATGAAAGAAACTATAGAACTTAATCCCTGGGAATTCCTTATTTATATAAAGTAATAACCAATTACATATTTTTATTAAGAAGAGTATTTTTGACTAATTAAATTTGAAACTGAGTACATAACCATAAAAACAAAAATATTAACATGAAAAAATTAATATTCTTTATAATCGTTTCATTTATAACCCTGTCTTCAGGTTTAATGGCTCAATCAGGTGGATTGAACTTTACACTTGCATTTCCGATGGGAGAATTCAAAGAGAATGTTGACAGGCTTGGATTTGGATTAAGTGGTGACTTTATGTTTATCACTCCCAAAGCCCGCAGTCCTTTTGGAATTGGATTAAATCTTGGTTATATAAATTATGGTAGTGAATCACGGCGTGAACCCTTTAGCTCAACAATTCCCGATGTAACGGTAGATGTAGACAGGACAAATAATCTAGCCAACTTTCATATTCTTTTTAGAATTGCTCCGCCCGCCGGCAGAATAAGACCATACATTGAAGGATTGTTTGGCGGCTCTTACATTTTTACAGAGACGACTATTAGAAGCCGTGGAGAAGAAGAAGTTGCAAGCTCAACAAACTTTGATGACTGGGCATGGAGTTACGGCGGTGGCGGCGGCTTTATGATTCAGATTACAAATGGCCAAGACGATACTGATGCCGGTGCTTTATTCATTGATTTGAAAGCTCGTTATCTCTTTGGCTCCGAGGCAGAGTATTTACAGGAAGGCTCTGTAATCATAAACAGAGGGAGTGTAACATATAATGTATCCCGCTCAAAAACCGATCTGCTTACGGCACATGTCGGAATAATTGCATTCTTTAATTCAAATTTGTTCAATTAGCAGACTCAGGTGTTTTTGATCGAAACCATCGGGAAAAATATTCATCATACTTATAAAAAATCCGGAGTTTAAATTGAAAAAACTTTTTATTCCTTTCATCATTATTTTGGCGTTAATTGCCGGCTGTGGAAATAAATCCTCTGACAATCTTAAATGGGAAACTAATCTTGAGACTGCTCTAAAACTAGCAAAACAGGAAAACAAAGCTGTTCTAATAAATTTTACAGGTTCTGATTGGTGTGTCTGGTGTAAAAGACTAAGCGAAGAGGTTTTTTCCAAAGCAGCTTTCGAAGATTATGCTGTGGGAAATTTAATTCTGGTTAAAATTGATTTTCCGCGTAACATCGAACAAACAGCCGAAACTAAATTGTATAACAACAGGCTTGCAGAGAAATATCAGATACAAGGATTTCCCACAATAATTCTTTTAAATAGCAGGGGAAATGTAATTGGTGTAACCGGATACCAGCCGGGTGGTCCGGAAGCATATATTGCACACCTGAAATCATTTATTTGATTTTTTGATTAAATCACTAATAGGTTATTCTTCCGCCGGGAAGCGAAATTCCTTTTAATTTTCTATAAAGAGAAACAGCAAAAGAATCTGTCATTCCCGAAACGAAATCGAGAATTCTTAACAACCGGTTGTATAAATCATTCTGAGCATCTTCAGGAGCGAAAATAAACCGGCGGGGTATAAGATTTATTATTGTAATATTTTTAGGTGACATCTTTCCGGCGGCAAAATCATTTACTGCTTGAACAAAAATTTCCAGCAGCCCTCCGAGAACCTCGTAACCAGCAGCTTCTCTTTCAACTACGCTGTGAAATCGGTAAATCTTTTCAACAGACCTTAATTTTATTTCCTCGAGATAACGCGATTTATTGATAGCCGAGATCAGACTATCATCATATTTCCCCGAGAGTATATTTCTTTCTTCGTCAAGAAACGCCTCAGATAGTTCACCAACAAGATTACTGATGGCTTTTGCTCTTAAGTATCCTATCTTATCGTGGTTATCCCTGATGTTGTAGAACCTCAGATTACTTTTGCCCGCAAGAGGCATTAGCAGCTCTTCTGTTTCGCCGAATGAAAGCAGCCCAAGTCTGTATCCATCTTCGAGATCCATTATCCGGTAACAGATATCATCCGCAGCTTCGACAAGAAATGCAAGAGGATGCCTGCACCACCAATAATCTTTAGAGTTATTTGTTTTTTTTTGAAGTCCTACCTCTTCAGCAACTGTTTTGAATATTTTTTTTTCTGATTGAAAGAACCCGAATTTTCTTAAAGATTTCTTATCTGAATTTTTTTTCTGGAGATCGGCGACAAAAGACTCTTTGGGGTATTTTGTTAGAGCTGCAAGTGTTGCAAAAGTTAATCTTAATCCACCCTTGAATCCCTGATTTTGAAGAGTTGTTAAAGTTCTGAAACCTTCGGCATTGCCTTCAAAATGTATCAGGTCATTCCATTTTTTAGAGTTGTTTATTTCAGCTTCAAAAATGCTTCCGGGACCTCTTCCAAAAAAATCAGATATGGCATCTTCGCCCGAGTGACCAAACGGGGGATTCCCGATGTCGTGCGCAAGACAAGCTGCTGCAACGATTTCTCCAAATACAAACTTGCTGAAATCTTTTTGAAGCGTCTTATGTCTTTTAATTACTCTTTCCCCGACAAAATTTCCCAGCGATCTGCCGACGCAGGATACTTCAAGACTGTGGGTTAACCTTGTGTGAACGAAATCAGTTTCTGGCAGCGGAAACACCTGGGTTTTGTCCTGTAATCTTCGGAATGAAGAACAAAAAACTATTCTGTCAAAGTCCCTCTGAAACTCACTTCGTTCGTCTTTCCGTTTTCGTGATTTATTTTCCCCGAGCTGGTGTTTGTTTAATAGTCTTATCCAATCCACGGCAGGAGCCTTTTTATTTTGATAAACTTTAATTCAAATTTAAACAGAATTATCATAAAAATATCTCTTGTTGAATTTTCTGCAGGCATCATTTATTTTAACATCAAATGAATAAGCCTGAAAGTAAATTTTCTGCCAAAGTTGAGCAGTCTGTACAGTATCTTAAGGCAGTCGGACCTAAAAGAGCAGCATCTTTCAATAAGATTGGAATAAAAACAATCAGGGATTTGCTTTTTTATTTTCCTTCAAGACACTTAGATCGGACAACGGTACTCACCTTTGCAAAAGCATACAGTTATGTTTCAAATGGATATTCGGGAGAGCTGACAATAATAGCCAAAGTTGCCGGTGTAGAGAAGATTCGTTATGCAAAAAAAGAATTACTCAAAGTACAATTTCGTGATTCAACCGGGTTCTTTGAATGTATTTGGTTTCAGGGAATAAAATACTTTCAGTCTGTATTTAATGAAGGAGATACCTTTGCAATCTCATCAAAACCTACCATTTCTCGGTATGGTAAGTTTCAATTTACGCACCCGGATTTTGACAGAATATCTGAAGAGGAGTCTTTTAATCTTTTAAACACGGGCAAAATAATTCCGTTTTACAGGCTTGCCAAAGAATTAAGAGCTGTAAATCTGGGGGATCTTAGTCTGAGAAAAATTATAAGCGGGGCGGTTGAAAACTATTCTCAGTATCTTGAAGAAACTCTGCCCGATGAAATCATAACAACCAATAATCTGTTAAGCATAGTTGATACGGTTAGAAACTATCATTTTCCCCAGAGCAAGGCAAAGCTTGACCAGGCAATTCAGAGATTAAAATTTGAAGAACTGTTCTACCTTGAACTGCTTGTTGCACTTCGCAGCCATAATCACAAGTCAAAGCTCAAAGGCACAAGAATGAAAATCAACACAAACCTTGTTTCTGATTTTCTTAAAGTGCTTCCCTTTGAATTAACAAAATCACAGTTAAAGGTTCTTTCAGAGATTAAACTTGATATGTTAAGCGATAAACCGATGAACAGACTTTTGCAAGGAGATGTTGGAAGTGGAAAAACAATAGTTGCATTAATTGCCATGCTAATTACTGTTGATAACGGACTGCAGTCAGCATTAATGGTTCCGACTGAAATTTTAGCAGACCAGCACGCAAGAACAATTTCAGATTATATGAATAAGTTATATGAAATACATAAGACAAGAAAAATTAAGGTTGCTCTGTTAATTGGCGGACAGAAGAAGTCATTGAAAGAAAAAAATCGTGAAGAAATTGAAATGCAGGAAGCTGATATAATTGTTGGGACTCACGCTCTCCTTGAAGAAAATGTGAAATTCAAAAAACTTGGTCTGGTAGTGATTGATGAGCAACATCGGTTTGGTGTCGCTCAACGGGCAAAAGTTATAAGCAAAGGATATTCACCCGACGTAATTGTGATGAGCGCAACTCCGATTCCCCGAACAATTACAATGACACTTTATGGCGACCTGGAAGTTTCTGTAATAAATGAACTGCCTCAAAATCGCAAGCCGGTCAGAACTTTTTTGCGTGGTGAGAAAGATCTGCCAAACATTTTTAAGTTCATAGTTGATAAATGTAAAGAAGGAAATCAGGCATTTATTATTTATCCACTTGTTGAAGAATCAGAAAAGCTTGAATTAAAAGCCGCATTGTCTCATTACGAAGAACTTAAAAGCGGGGCATTAAAAGAAATTTCGCTTGGATTAATTCATGGCAGAATGGGCTGGCAGGAAAAGCAGGCTACTATGCTTATGTTCAAGGAGAAGAAATATGACGCACTTGTTGCAACCACTGTAATTGAGGTTGGAATCGATATTCCCGACGCAAACATTGTTTTGGTCAACGACGCTCACCGGTTTGGCTTGTCACAGCTTCACCAGTTAAGAGGAAGAGTTGGCAGAGGCGGCAAACAGGCATATTGTGTTCTTGTTACAAAAGATTTTCTCATTTCATCTTCTAATAAATTTGATTTCGAAAATGAATATCTCTCGTTAACTCAAATTGAAAACCTAAAATCATCATTTCGTCTGCAAGCAATGGTTAAGCATTCGGATGGATTTAAATTATCCGAAGTAGATCTTAAACTAAGGGGACCCGGAGATATATTCGGAACTATGCAGTCTGGCTTCCCGGAATTAAAGCACGCTGATCTTGTTAATGATATTGAATTAATTTCAACAGCAAAAAAAACAGCTTTCGAATTAATTAAAAATGATCCAACGCTTTCTCATTCTTCAAATCAACTCATAAAAAAAATTCTTATTAACAACTACTTGGACAATCTCAACTACGCAAAGATCGGTTGAAAATATTTTTTGCTCTTTCTTTAAATCATATTGACTAAAAAAATTTTTTAAATAAAATTAGAAACAGAAAAAAAATTTTTTTTGTTCTTATGAAGATTGATGGTCAACATGTGAGAGAAAAATATTTTTCGAAAAAAAATTCGAAGAGAAAATTTGTTGACTTAGATTTTATAATGGTTATATTTGCAACAAAAATTTTTTAGTAGGAGAAAATATTTTATCATCTTTCTTTAATGCCCGATTGAAAGTTGCATTAACATTCAATGTTAAACCAGAAAGTGAATCTTTCTCCGAAGACGTATCTCCAATTCACAATAAATCAGAAGGCTCTTCAAAAATTTCAACCGATACTTATGCAGAATGGGACACGTGGGAAACCATTGATGCAGTAAAAGAAGCACTTCAAACTTACAACGACGTGATATTGGTTGAAGCTGATGAAAATTCTTTTAATAAAATAAAAGAAATTAGACCCGACATTGTTTTCAACATTGCCGAAGGAATGAATGCAGTAAGCAGAGAGGCGCAGATTCCCGCAATGCTTGATTTACTTAACATTCCGTATTCAGGATCAGATCCTCTTACTCTTGCAATATGCCTTGATAAAGCACGCACAAAAGAAATTTTATCGTATTATAAAATTCCGAACGCAAAATTTTTTGTCGCTGATGATAAGGATAGCATTGATGATCAGAAAATAAAATACCCTGCCATTGTGAAACCAGTATCTGAAGGTTCGAGCAAGGGAATTTATTCTTCTTCATTTGTTAAATCAGAATCCGAGCTAAAAACCGAAGTAAAAAGAATCACAGAGGAATATAATCAATCAGCGCTGATTGAAGAATTTCTCCCTGGACGGGAGTTCACGGTTGCTATTATCGGAAATAATTCGGACACCGAGGTTCTGCCGATAATAGAAATAAATTATAAAGATCTCCCGCAGGATTTTATCCCGATATATTCTTTTGAGGCCAAATGGATTCTTGACACAAAAGAAAATCCACTTGATATATATCAATGCCCGGCACCATTAAGTCCAGATCTTGAAATAAAAATTAAAAATGTTGCGCTTAGCGCTTACAAAATTTTAAGATGCAGAGACTGGAGCAGAATTGATGTTCGTCTTGATTCAAGCGGCGAACCCAACATAATTGAAGTGAACCCGTTGCCGGGAATACTTCCCGATCCAAATGATAATTCATGCTTTCCAAAAGCTGCCCGAACCGCCGGGTTAAGTTACAATGAAATGATCAACAAAGTTTTATTGGCCGCTGCAAGAAGATATAAATTATTATGAGCAGTCAAAAGAAAATATTGATTTGTTATAATTCTCCGGTTACAATTTTCTCTGTATATAACGGAAAGCCTCTTTCTGAGGGTTCAAAGGTGAATGATCTTTCTGAAAGTGGCTTTGCAAAAGAGATTGAGACTATTAAAGCATCACTTTCAAATGAGTTTTTTGAAGTTAAAGAAATTACAATCAATCGCAATATTGATGAAGCAATTAGAAAAATTCTGGATTATAACCCAGATGCAATTTTCAATCTGGTTGAATCTGTTGAAGGAATTTCTTCATATGAATACTGTATGACAGGTATTTATGAATTGCTTGGTATAAACTACACAGGCAACACACCATCAACTCTGGGAAATTGTCTGAACAAAGAAAGAACCAAAGAAATTCTCCGGTCTTTTGATGTAACAACACCGCAGTCAGTAACCTTAAAGCCATTTTCGAAGCTGAGTTCAAAATCTTTCAGCTTCAATTTTCCTTTTATCTTAAAGTTATTAAAGGAAGATGCCAGCATAGGAATATCCGAGTTTTCAGTTGTAAATAGTTTCAACGAATTAAAAAAACAATTCGAATTTCTTTCAGGTACATATAAGCAAGACATTATAATTGAAGAATACATAGATGGCAGAGAACTTAATGTTGCTATTCTTGGGAATGAAGCTCTTCCTGTCTCCGAAATCGATTTCACGGGGCTGCCCTCTGAACTTCCCAAAATAGTTACCTACGACGGCAAGTGGATGGAAAACAGTGTTTATTATAATCATACAAAACCAAGTTGCCCGGCAAAGCTTGATAAAGCAACAGAGAAGAGAGTTGTCAGTCTTGCCTTGAAAGCATTTAATGCAATGAACTGCCGCGATTATGCGCGGGTCGATATAAGATTGAGCAAAAAAAATGTTCCTTTTGTAATTGAAGTTAATCCCAATCCCGATATCTCGGCAGATTCAGGATTTGCAAGAGCTGCTGCGGCATCGGGAATCAGTCATAAGGAACTTTTAATCAGGATTGTGAATTTCGCTTTAGACAGAAAAAAAGATGATACGCAAATTCAGGTCGTCTGATACCGGAATGATAGAAAATATTTTGAAGAGCATTCCGAACTTCACCGAAAATGAAGTTTCGGTTGCGATGGAACTGGTTAACATCGCTGCCAGCAATGAACAGCAGATTGACTACAACATTTTTGTCTACGAGCAAGGGAATAAAATCCTGGGATATCATTGTACAGGCAAAAGACCCTTAACCGATGGTGTGTATGATCTTTACTGGATAGTTGCTGATCCTCAATCCGGAATTAAGGGTGTTGGGAAAAAACTTTTGGAAAATGCTGAAGAATTTGTAAAAAGCAACAGAGGCCGATGGCTTCTTGCCGAGACATCATCTAAAGATAATTATTCGGGCACAAGAAATTTTTATTTGAGAAATAATTACTCAATAATCGCCGAGATAAATGACTTTTATTCGGTTGGCGACAACCTTTTGATTTTTGGAAAGTATTTTAATAATAAGAAGTAACAAAGGATAATTTATGGAACTGTGGCAGCAAATGATTAGAGACAGTATCCACACAGTTGATCAGCTTGTTGAAAAGTTCGAGATTGACCGCAAAGTAGCTGAACAGCTTGATGAATTTTTCCAGGCTAGAATTAATCCGTACTATTTCAGCCTGATTCGTCACAAAGGTGATCCCATCTGGCGTCAGTGCGTTCCCGACAGAGAAGAACTTTTTGACTTCGATGCTGAAGAAGATCCGCTAATGGAAGATGCAATGAGTCCTGTTCCAAACATAACTCATCGCTATCCGGACAGAGCACTGTTTCTTGTTACAAGCCAATGTGGTTTATACTGCCGATTCTGCACAAGAAAAAGAAAAGTTGGCGACTATGAAAAAATTTCAATGAAAGGGCTTGAAAGCGCTTTCAAATATCTTGAAGAACATAATGAAATCAGGGATGTAATTTTATCCGGCGGCGATCCTTTAATGCTTACTGATGCAATGCTTGAAAAAATTCTTCAGAGACTAAGAAAAATTCCTCATATTGAAATTATCAGACTCGGAACAAAAATGCCTTGTGTTCTTCCTCAGCGAATTACTTCAAAGCTTTGTAATATGCTGAAGAAATATCATCCGATTTACTGCAATACTCACTTTAACCACCCCTGGGAAATTACGCCCGAAAGCACCAAGGCTTGTGAAATGCTTGCTGATGCCGGAATTCCTGTCGGCAATCAAATGGTGATAATGAAAGGTGTAAATGACGATCCGGAAGTTGTTAAGGAATTAGTTCAGAAACTATTAAAGATAAGAGTCAGGCCTTATTACATGTATATGGCTGACGAAACCAAAGGAGCTAACCATTTCAGAACTTCAGTAGAAACGGGTTTGAAAATTCTTGAAGCACTCCGCGGACATACGAGCGGGCTTGCTGTTCCTCATTTTGTAATTGATGCTCCGGGTGGTGGTGGAAAGATTCCTCTTTTGCCAAATTATGTTTTGCATCACGACGAGGAGAGCATAATTCTCAGAAACTACAAAGGGAAAATTTACTCTTATAAAAATTATGCAGACAAGAATAATCCTGAAGGTTTCGGAAGAAAGAACGGCAGGGCAAAGAAGTCCGCTTCTCAGCGGGTAAAAAAAGTAAAGCTGCCTGTTCTTGAAAATGCTGAAAATTAATATTCTGAATTACTTGTCTTAAAATATTTTAAAAGTGGGTTACAGTGTAATCCACTTTTTATTTTAAATGATTTATCTTCTGGCAAAAAACATTATTGCAATTGGTTTTCCTTGACAGAAGTTGTATAATGCCACCCGATTTTTTAATAATAAATGGAGTAACAATGGCTTTAATGGCAAATAAAGTTGTAACGTTTAACTATATTTTGAAAGACAACGAAGGAAACCTGCTTGATTCAACAGACAGGGGCGGTCCGTTTTCTTTTATAACCGGAAATATGCAGGTGTTACCTCGTCTTGAAGAAGCTCTTAGTAGTATGATAATCGGGAGTAAGAAGAATATTAAGCTCGCAGCCATAGATGCTTACGGCGAATATGATGAAAGCGCAGTTCAGCAAGTTAACCGAAGCCTGTTCCCGGCGGAAGCCGAACTTGAAATCGGGATGACGTACTTTGCACATTCACCGGAGGGACAGCACCTTCAGTTTATGATAACGAAAATTGAAGATGAAGATATTACTATAAACTTTAATCATCCTCTTGCAGGAAAAGATCTTGAGTTTGATTTACATCTTCTTGATGTGAGAGACGCAACTCCCGAAGAAATTGCACACGGACACGTTCATGGTCCCGGTGGTTATCATCATCACTGATTCGTGTTTAGTATTGCGCTGGTGTTTATCTGTCAGCGGTTTGCCGGACACGGGGCAAACCAGCCGGGATGTGATCAATATTCTTTTATAAATTTATTTTTTACTTCTCGAAATACCAGGACAAACAGGCGAATCTTCGCTTGCTGAAAAGCTCAATAATCACATTAATAATTTTGGATTGTGCTTACAACTGCGGAAGGATGCTATCTTTAGACAAAAAGCTCTCACTTCGCCAGAAATTTTCTTATCACTTTAAATAGTCTGGATGTTTCTTCTATCTGCGGGTTGTGTCCGCTTTTTTCAAATATGACAAACTCTGCCTGCGGACAGTAAATTTTATACTCAACCATCATCCGCGGAACGGCAACACGATCATAGCGCCCACCGTAAATTAGTATCGGCATCTTCAGGTCTTTCAACTGTCTTCTGTAATCGAAAGTGCCGATATCATTTGTAACTAAAAAGTCGCCGTCTCGTCCGACCATTTGGTAATATAATTTTACATTCAAAGGATTAGGGTATGGTTTTCTTCCGTCTGGCTTGAAGTTTTCGGGATTGTATGCATATAAAAATCCGTATGGTACGCGTCCGTAAATTTCGTAATGCACAGGATCGCTCGAAACAAAACCCTTCATTCTTATCTTCATTAATTCTTCCCATACTTCGGGATAGTTTGTTTTAATTTCGTGATTGGAATTATCGCAGTTTTCCTGCCACATTAAATAACTGTGGAATGAGTTTGCAAGTATCAGGCGAGAAACATTTTGCGGATACTTAACTGCATAACCCTGTGCAACAACGCCGCCGTACGAGTGTCCGAGAATGTTAATTTTATCAAAGCCCATCTCCTTGCGTAAAACTTCAAGGTCTTCAATATCTCTTTCAAGAGTGTACTCGGTAACCACTTTTGCTGTATCAGATTTCCCTCTTCCGAAAGCATCATAATAAATAAGAGTGTTTGATGTTGAAAGCGAATCGAATATTCTTAAATAATAATGATTATTGCCCGGACCACCGGCAATTAAAAACAATGGTTCGCCCTTGCCAAAGCTCAATGTCCAGAGCTTTGCGCCATTTACTTCGTAATATTTACCATCGGTAAAGCTGTCGGGGAATTGAGCGAGTGTTGAAAGGCAGTTTATTAATAAGAATAGAATTGTAGTGCAGATTTTCATGGTTCATCCCGGATTTGTTAGTTGATGAAATGATTCTTTGCAAGTAAGTTTTATCATCAAATTTTTATATCGCTTTGTTTTAAGGAAATTAACACAACAGAAGAGATCATTCCCGCGTCCTTCAAAAAAGAAGAAACTATAAACTATTATTTATATCTAGTATCATATGATACTATTTTAACAATATCATTTTTTTTGTATCAGTCAACTCTCCCGCAATTATTTTATAGAAATATACTCCCCCTGCAAGATTACCGGCATTAAAGTTTACTTCATAAACACCAGGTTGTTTTACTTCGTTAACCAAAGTTGCAATTTCATTTCCCATTAGGTCATAAACCTTAAGTTTTACTGGCAGAGAAGAATTGCGGGGCGTATCTGAGATTGGAATCCGATACTTTATTTTGGTAACAGGATTAAAGGGATTCGGATAGTTTTGCTCTAAAATAAATCCCGTGAGCTTTAAATCTTCTCGCAAATTAATTTCATTTACTACTTTCGGAACATAACGAATAATACTGCCACTATCACCAACGGCGTAACCGTGTGTTGAATCTGCAAACATCAGGTTAAAAATCTTACAGCTATCAGGAGCAAAAATCTCAGTCCAGGTTTGTGCAGTATCGGTTGTGAAAATCAGAGTGCCTTTGGCGCCAAGGGGGACCCACGCTTCCGATGGAGTTCTGAAAGACAAAGAAAAAGGAACTCCGAAAATTGAAAGGGAAGTATAATTCCAGTTATTTCCACCATCAGTCGTGGTTACTACAGATGATCCATACTCAAAGTCTCCGCCAACGCCGATTACATTACTGGAGTCCACAAAATGCATTTGCACAATCGGCTCGGGGCCAATAATTTTTGGTTGCCAGCTTTTTGCCGAGTCAACCGTTCTCCATATCACTCCTGCGATGTCAATATGTCCTCCACAGGCAAATCCATATTGATCGTTATAGAAAGAAAAACTTAGCGGAGGAAAACCGCCGCCTAATCCGGTATCAATATTTGCAGGCTCCCAATTCAAGCCTCCGTCGGTAGTCTGAAGGAAGTCCCCGGTTTTCCCGCCAATCCATCCTCTGAGTGAATCGATGAAGTAAACTGTAAAAAGAAATTTGTCTTCTTGCCTGTAGAATTTACTCGTCCAATCTATTCCGGCGTTTGTAGTTCTGAGTATTATAGTGCCAAATGGAGCTGAATCAGTTTTCCAGGCAAGAGCGATTCCTTTGCTGGGGCTAATGAAAAAAATATCTTCAATGTTATGTACTATACCGCTGTTCTGAATTGTCCAGCTATCAGCTCCATCTGTTGTGTAAATTATTGTGCCCGAATCACCCGCCGCCCAGCCTGTGATTGAATCAATAAAAAAAACCGAATTAAGCTTTCCAGTAACCGGGCTTTGAAGTCTTTCCCAAAATTCCTGAGGATAGTTTTGTTGTGTGCTTATTAAAATCAAAACTGTAAATAGTAATTTATTCATATACGACATGAGTTTTTAGTGTTTTCTTACAGAGCTAAAATTAAGAAAAATGATTTGTTTTACCTTTACTTCGCCGGGTCAAATTTTTGTATATTTCAAAAAGTAAAAACCGGTTAAGAATGGAAATACTTGTCTTAATAATTGCAATTGTTTTATCGGTTGCCGGAATAATAGGATGCATTGTTCCGGGCATTCCGGGTCCGCCACTGAACTTTTTGGCTTTGTTGTTAATGAATATTTTTTTTCCCGAATCTTCTTCGTGGACTGTAACGATAATTTTTGGTGTTCTTACACTGATCATAACATTGCTTGATTATATTCTCCCATCACTTGGCGCAAAATATTTTGGTGCATCTAAATACGGTATTTGGGGATCGTTCATCGGAATGTTTATCGGGATATTCGTCTTCCCACCCTGGGGGATGATCGCAGGAATAATTTCAGGTGCGGTAATCGGTGAACTTATTGCTGGTCAAAGCAAATCTCAGGCTTTAAAAGCAGGTGCCGCAACTTTTATTTTGAGCATGCTTATGATTGTGTTAAAACTTATTTTGTCTGTGATAATGACTTTCTATTTTATTGCAGCAGCTGTTAAATCAGTATTCTGGTGATGCTGCTTTTCTATTTACTGCAACCTTGAGAGAATATTTTACGATCTGATGTTCTCATCCCGGATTTAGAATTTAAATTATATTTGTTTCCGGCATAATGAATTTTTCAACCAGTTTATTATCCTTACATTGTATTGAAGATATTATTAAATTTTAGTTTAATAATTGATAGTTAAAAAAGTTATTATTTATAACATTATGAACATTGAAAAAAGCAAACAACTTTTTGAAGAAGCAAAAAAAATTATTCCGGGCGGAGTTAATTCCCCGGTGCGGGCATTTAAATCTGTCGGCGGTGATCCCTTGTTTATTTCAAGAGGAAGCACCTCGAAATTATATGATGTTGATGGTAATGAATACATTGATTACATCGGAAGCTGGGGGCCGCATTTGTTTGGGCACAATCCACCTTTTATCAAAGAAGCTTTATTAAACTCAATCGAAAACGGAACAAGTTTCGGCGCACCAAATGAAACCGAAGTTAAAATTGCAAATCTTATCGCCTCACTTGTACCATCCGTTGAAATGGTAAGAATGGTTAACAGCGGTACCGAGGCGGCAATGAGTGCAATCCGCGCAGCAAGAGGATTTACCGGTAGAGATAAGTTTATAAAGTTTGAAGGATGTTATCATGGTCATGCAGATTACTTCTTGATCAAAGCCGGATCGGGAGCCCTGACGTTGGGCGTTCCTACTTCACCCGGGGTAACAAAAGGTAATGCCTCTGACACACTGCTTGCTGATTATAACGATATTGATTCAGTTAAAAAAATAATTTCAGCAAATAAAGGAGAGATTGCTGCAATAATAATTGAACCAATTGCCGGAAATATGGGAGTGGTTGCAGCAAAAGATGATTTTATTAAAGAGCTTCGTTCGATATGTGATGAAGAAAATGTTGTTTTAATATTTGATGAAGTAATGTCAGGCTTTCGTGTTGCAGCAGGCGGAGCGCAGGAACTAATGAAAATAAAACCGGATCTTACAGTGTTTGGAAAAATTATTGGCGGGGGTTTACCTGTTGGTGCATTTGGCGGCAAACGGGAAATTATGGAAAGAATTGCCCCCAGTGGTCCGGTTTATCAGGCGGGTACTTTGAGCGGAAATCCTCTTGCAATGGCTGCGGGTTATGCTGCTCTTAATTTCATCAAAGATAATCCAGACGTTTACAAAGTACTTGAAGAAAAGTCATCTTATCTTGAAAAAGGATTTAAGGAGAATATTAGATCTCTGGGAATAAATTATGCGATCAATAGAGTTGGCTCGATGATGTGTATGTTTTTCACTGAAGAACCCGTCGATGATTTCAAGTCTGCAGTAAAATCAGACACTGTACTTTATGGAAAATATTTTCACGAAATGTTAAAGCAGGGAATCTATCTTGCCCCCGCTCAGTTCGAAGCATTGTTTGTTTCAACTGCTCACTCGAAGGATGATCTGGATAAAACCATTAAAGCTCACTATGAATCACTCAGAGCTATAAAAGTTTAATAAATAATTGCCGAATAGTAAAACAAATTGAAAGGATTTGTGAAAATGAAAGCTGTGAACAATAAAATATTTTTGATTCTGCTTTTCTTTGTTCCGGTATTAAGCCTTGGATTTCTTCCTTCAAAATACAGTACTGAGGTTATCAGAAATGGTGAGGTTCTTTATCTTTCAAACACAGTTGTGGTAAAATTAAACCAGCTTCCATCTATAAATGCAGACGGCAGTGTCGTTTTGCCCTCATCATTAAATGATTTGTCAGGCTTGTTCGGAAATTTCAGAGCAAGAGTTCTTTTTCCCGAGTCATATTATGATCATTCAACCTCATTGGGGAAAATTGTACTAATTGAATATGATTCCAAGAGCGATCCAGTTTACGTTTCTTCAAAAATTCGAAGCACGTCCGAAGTTGAGTGGGCGGAGCCTAAATATGTTTATGAATTATCTTTTACCCCCAATGATCCTAACTATGGATCTCAATGGAACCTTTCTAAAATTCAGGCGGCGCTTGCCTGGGATATTTCTACAGGCGACACAAACATTGTAATCGGTATTATTGATACTGGGGTTGATTGGGATCATCCTGATTTGTCAGTTAATATATGGAGAAACTGGGAGGAAATTTCTTCTAACGGAATTGATGATGATCAGAACGGATTCATTGATGATATAAGAGGCTGGGACTTTGGTGGCCTTAGTGGTACGCCCGATAATGATCCGATGGAAGACAGGCCTGATCATGGTACTCACGTTGCAGGTATTTCATCGGCTGTTACTAATAATAATATAGGAATTGCATCAATCGGATTTAAATCACGAATTATGGCTGTTAAAACCTGCCGCGATGATCAGCGCGGGCCGAATGGTCCATATATTATCTATGGTTATGAAGGAATATATTATGCGGGCAATAACGGCGCCAAAGTTATTAATTGCAGTTGGGGCGGGGCAGGATATTCTTCTCTTGGACAGGAAACGATTGATTATGTAACTCAAAACGGTGCATTGGTTGTTGCTGCTGCCGGCAACAGCAACAGTTCTTCAAATCATTATCCTTCTTCTTATAATAATGTGATTTCAGTTGCTTCAACAAACAGCAATGACATTAAGTCATCTTTTTCTAATTACGGTAACACTGTGGATGTTTCTGCCCCTGGTGAAAGCATTTATTCAACCTGGCAGAACAATACTTATACATATCTTCAGGGAACTTCAATGGCTTCTCCGCTGGTTGCCGGATTAGCCGCACTGGTATGGTCAAAGTTTCCTGGTTACAATGCAATTCAGATTGGCGAACAAATCAGAGTTAACTGTGATGATATTGACGGATCAAACCCATCGTATAAAAACAAACTGGGCAAGGGAAGAATCAATGCATATAAATCTTTGAATAATATTAATTCTGTTTCAGTTCGCTTACTTGATGTTCAGTTCACTGATGAAGCTCCCGGCGGAGATAATGATGGTATTCTCGAACCTGGTGAAACTGTATCAATCGGAATTGCATTTAAAAACTATCTGAGCCCAACCAGCAATTTGTCTGTTACGCTTCAGTCAAAAAATAGTTATTCAACTATAGTTAACGGAAGCTTTAATGCTGGAGCTATTGGGACTCTGACAGAATTCAACAACTATTCTTCCAGATTTACTTTTACGATCAGCAGTTCAACTCCGGCTAACACAAACTTGTCTTTTCTTTTAAATTACTCAGACGGGAGCTATACTGATTATGAATGGATTGGTGCAATTGGAAATCCAACTTATGCAACACAGGCCGGAAACGATATCTCAATCACAATTACCAGTAAGGGCACGTACGGTTTCAATGATTATCCAAATAATCTTCAGGGAAGCGGTTTCCAATATTTAAGCGGAGGAAACAATCTTTTTGAAGGCGCGTTGATACTTGGAACTTCTGCTACAAAAATATCCGATGCGGCTCGCGGTTCGGATGGGAATACTCAGAATTCTGATTTTTCTGTGGTGAAACCTTTTGTTTTGTCAATCCCCGGTCAGGTTGCTGATGTTGAAGGAACCAGCGTGTTTAATGATAACAATGCCGGTGGAAACAAAATTGGAATTACAGCAAAGCTTCACACATATTCATTCGCTCAAAGTCCAAACAACAATTTTATTATTCTTAAATATACTTTTCTTAATAATGGCAGCACACCAGTGAGCAATTTATTTGCAGGCTTGTTCTTTGATTGGGACATGATTTCGAGCGGAAGCGGTGATGTTGTTTCATATGATGCTTCTTTCAATTTCGGAAGAGTGTATCATCAGGGCGGATCTCCTGATCATCATATCGGTGTTGCACTTGTGTCTTCTCAGGATTTTGGATTCTATGCGATTAAGAATGATGGCGGCGACGGCGGTTTTAGTATTTATGATGGTTTTACTGACCAGGAAAAATGGAATTCATTATCCGGTGGAGTTGCTAAACCAAATGCCGGACCCGGAGATGTTTCTAATGTTACATCCGGTGGGCCATATTCGATTCCGGTTGGTGATTCAATCACAGTTGCTTTTGTAATTGCAGCTGCATCAAATGAGACTGATCTACAGAACTCTATTATTACAGCGAGGAATAAATATCAGAATATCATTACTGGTGTTGAAAATGGGAAGAATGAAAATCTGCCAGTTCACTTTGAGCTTTCTCAAAACTATCCGAATCCGTTTAACCCAAGCACAAGAATCAGCTATTCGATTCCCCAGAACAGTCTTGTGTCACTCAAAGTATATGATGTACTTGGTAATGAAGTAGCAAATCTTGTCGATGCACAGCAATCAGCCGGCAGATATGAAGTAACATTTGACGGATCAAATCTGGCAAGCGGAATTTATCTCTATAAAATAAAAGCAGGAAATTTCACTTCAACTAAAAAGCTTGTGCTGATGAAGTAAATAATTGTTAATAAGTTTAGCGGACAAGGCAAGCCTTGTCCCTACAAAAGGAATAAAGTGTGAATTTGGGAGAGACTAAAATTCAATAATGAAACATTTATTTTGTTTTATAATTTCAAGTATTTGTTAAACCAACTTTTTCTCATTTCATCAATTTCTTTACGGTGGGATTTCATGAAATGATCACCTTCTTCAAGCATTACAAGCCTGAACGGAATGTTTAATTCAAGCAGCTTGTATGAAAGATCAATCGAATCGTGGGGCAGTACTCTTTGATCATTATTTCCGTGGACAATCAAAATCGGTGTTGCCGGCGAAAGTTGTTCCGGAAAATTTATTATTGACCTCGATTCGCATTTACGATTGAATTCGGAATGCTGGTACCTGCCCATTGTTTGTTCATAAAGCCGGCGCATAAATTTGCTTTCATCTGAGTTGCATCGAAGATTTGCGATACCGCCAAGCACAACTGCTGCTTTAAATATATCTGTCCGGGTTAATGACAGATAAGTCATCATTCCACCGCGGCTCCATCCTTCAATTCCCCAAAGATTTTTATTTGCACAATCAACTTCATCAGCAAGATTTATCAGATTTAAAACATCATTCAGGTCTTCGCCTCCGAATTCGTCGTGACCTTCGCCACCGTCATTTCCGCGATATTGCGAAGCGAAGACACAATAACCCCAGCTTGCAATCTGTCCAAATATTCCTTTCGCAGTAAACTTATCTATTGCTCCTGAATTTCCAATTCCTCCGCGACACCAAATTATGCAAGGATATTTTTGTGATATGTCTTTTGGATAAGCAAGATAACCCTTAACTTTTAATCCGTCAGAGAGATAAGTAATTTTTTCGACCACGGTATTTTCTGCACTCTCTCGTCCCCATCCTGAAATAATCATCTTAAGCTGTACTTCGTTTAATGATATTGCTTCTCTTTTAATTATCAAATTCATACTAGTTTATATTTAAAAAAGTTTTTCGATTCAGTTTTGATCGTTTTAATTATAGAAACCTCTGAAAAATTAATTGACATTAATTAAAAATTTAAATAATCTTGCTTCAAAAAAATAAGAGAAAAAAATGAGAAGCAATAAAATCAATAACGTCGATTTATTTACATCCT